>SXRM01000257.1 GCA_005792545.1 Pseudomonadota bacterium
AGACCACCCACACCCTGGCCGAGCCGTTTCTGGTGCTGGCGACGCAGAACCCTATCGAGCAGGAGGGCACTTATACCTTGCCCGAGGCGCAGGTCGACCGCTTCATGCTGATGGTGCGTGTCAACTACCCGTCCAAGGCCGAAGAGCGGGCAATTCTCGACGGCGCTACCAGCGGCTACGCGCCGGAAGTGCGCGCGGTATTGGACGGCGAGCGGTTGCTGGCCGCGCGCAAGGTCGTGCAGGACATCCTCATCGACGACAAGCTCAAGCAGTACATCGTCGACATCGTGTTTGCCAGCCGCGACCCCAAGGCGCACGGACTTGGCGATCTGGCCGAGTTCATTCAGTTTGGCGCCTCGCCGCGGGCGACCATCTTCTTGGTTCAGGCTGCCAAGGCCCATGCATTTCTTCGCCACCGCGCCTTCGTCATCCCCGAAGACATCAAGGCGGTGGGGCTGGACGTGCTGCGCCACCGCGTGCTGCTGACCTATCAGGCCGAAGCCGTGCAGTTGACCAGCGACGACGTGGTGCAGCGCATCTTCGACCGCATTGCCGTGCCGTAGCCCCGACCGACAGCAACGCCGCCAAAGGCCATGTTCGCGACTGCCCCTGCCAACCAGACGACCGACGCTGCGTCGCTGCTCGACGTTGCGGGACGGGTCCGCCAGATTGAGCTCATCACCCGGCGGCTGGTCAACGACACCATGGCGGGGCAGTACCACGCCGTGTTCAAGGGCCGCGGCATGTCGTTCGACTCGGTGCGCGAGTACCAGCCGGGCGACGACATCCGCACCATCGACTGGAATGTGTCGGCGCGCACGGGCGGGGTGTTCGTCAAGCAGTACGTCGAAGAGCGCGAGCTGACGGTCCTTGTCGCTGTCGATGTGTCGGCGTCGATGGGCATCGGCACGGTCCAGCGCAGCAAACGCGATCTGGCGGCAGAGGTCGCGGCCGTGCTGGCCTTCTCGGCGCTATCGAACAACGACCGGGTTGGCCTGGTGCTGTTTTCAGACCGCGTGGAACACGTGGTGCCGCCCAAAAAGGGCCGCGGGCACGTGCTGCGCATGGTCAATGATCTCTTGCGCATTGCGCCGCAGGGCCGCCAGACGCGGCTGGACATGGTCTGCGACGAGCTGTCGCGGATCGTGCGCAAGCGCAGCGTGGTGTTCTTGCTCAGCGACTTCATGGACTCAGAGTTCGATCGCAGCTTCGGTGTGTTGGCGCGTCGCCATGACGCCGTGCCGCTGGTCATCTCTGACCCTGTCGAAGAGAAGTTTCCGGATCTGGACGGTCTGGTGCCGCTGCAAGACGCCGAAACCGGCGCCGTGCAGTGGTTCGATGCGGGCGATGCCCACAGCCGGCAGGCCTATTGGCAGCGCCAGGCGGTGCTCCGCCGCAAAGCCGAGTCGCTGCTGCGCAAGCACGGCGCTGAGCCCGTGGAGGCCAAGGTCGGGCAAGACTACGTGCCGGCGCTCGTCACCTACTTCCGTCGGCGCGCGGCGAGGCAGTGACCATGCGCCACGTTGCAGCCACTGCTGGTTGTACGGCCGCGCTCGCTGCGGCCATTGCGTTGGGCCTTACTTCCGAGGCCCAGGCCCAAGTCGCCGCGCCGGCGCCTGCAACCGCCGTCGGGGTCGCTGGCGATGCGTCACCGACTGCGCCGCCGCCGGTGACCGTCGAGGCCAAACTCAGCAACAGCACGCCCACCTTTGGCGACCGCATCGAGCTGCGCGTCACGTTGCGGCACGCTGCGCACGTGCGGGTGTTCTTTCCGAGCAAGCCCGACTTGCGGCCGCTGCTGGTCGACACACGCGATCCGGGTCGGACCGAGAGCCAGACGGTGGGCGATGTGGTCGTTGAGACAGCGATCGTCCCTGCGCTTGCGGTGCGCTCGGGCGCGCTCAAGCTGCCAGCTATCGAGGTGCCGTGGACGGAGACCGATGCGTCCGGCGCGCAAGGGCGCTCGGGCACAGTGACGATTCCACCGCTGCGGCTGACCGTCAAAAGCCAGTTTGCCGGCGACAACCTCGCCGAGCCGGCGCCACCGCCCGCGCCGCGGCCGCTGGTCGAAGAGAACGTGCCGCTCGAGATCGGGTTGCTGGTTGCCATCATGATGGCGGTGTCGGCGCTAGCGACCGCAGGCGCGCTGCGGTTCTATCGCGACCGGGCGGCTCGCCGGGCACCCAAGCCACCGACACCCGCCCATACCACAGCGTTGGCGCGGCTCGACGAGCTGGAGCGCTCCGATCGCCTGCAGACCGCCGAGGCTGGATCGGTTTTTGCGGAGCTGTCGGAGATCTTGCGGCAGTATCTGGGCGGGCGCTATCGATTTCTCGCCATCGACATGACCACCACCGAGCTGCTGGCCCACCTCAAGGGCGTGGCGATGCGCGGTGTGCAACTGGACGAGATCGCCTCGTTTGCCGAACTGTCTGACCTCGTCAAGTTTGCCCATGTGCCGGCGAGTCCCGATGAGTTGCGCAAGGAAGCCCAGTTCGTGCGCAAAGTCGTCGAACGCACCCAGCAGACAGCGCTGGAGCAAGCGGAGGCCCGCCGCGCCGAAGACGAGCGGCTGGCGCGCATCAAGCGGCTGCGTTTGCAGGTGATGGCGCCGCCGGCGCTGCGGTTGCGGGCGCTGGCCATCGACGTGCTGATTGGCGCGCTGGCCATGGCGTTGCTGGCGTGGGTCGCGGTCGATACGGCGAACCGCGCGCTCTTCGACGCTTGCTTGCTGCTGCTGCCGCTGTGGCTGGCGGTGCGCGACGTGTTGGGGCCGCAGTCGCCCGGCAAGGCCATCGTCGGTCTGCAGATCGCCGACAATCAGGACGAAACGACCACGCCGAAGCGCGACTGGCTACCCGAAATCGCCCAGGACGACATGCCCACCGCGCGCGTCGCCGACGCCTGGCCGCGGCTACTGCGCAACCTGTCGCTGGCCATCCCGGTGGCCGGCCTGGTCGTCGAAGCCGCGACCTGCCTGCACTTGCCGGAGTCGCGCCGGCTCGGCGACCAGTGGGCTGATACCCGCGTCATCGATGCCCAGGTGCTGCGTCGCCGCGGTGCGCCGAGTTGGGCGCCGGCCGTGCTGTTGCTGGTGCTGGCAGGCGTGCTGTTGCTGATGCCGTGGGCGATGGGGGGGCGGCCGGCATGACGGGCAATTGGACGCTCGAGCACCCGTGGTTCCTGCTGCTGCTGGTCGTGCTGGCTGCCGCGGCGTGGTTGGCTAGTCGCCAGGGTCCGGCGGCGGTGGCGTTTTCGTCGCTGGGCGGTCTCGACCGCGTCCGACCGACCTTGCGGGTGCGCGTGCGCAAGTTGCCGGATTGGTTGCGCATCGGCGCCATCGCCGTGCTCATCGTGGCCATGGCGCGGCCGCAGATGGTCGATACCGAGGTGCTGAGCGGCGAAGGCATCGACATCATGATTGCGCTGGACATGTCGGGTTCGATGAACGCCATCGACATGAGCCAGGACGACATCGCCAACCTGCAGGCCAACGGCCAGGAGCCGCAGAACCGCTTCGAGGCAGCGCGCGAGATCCTCAAAGATTTCATACGAAAGCGAAAGTCGGACCGCGTGGGTCTGGTGGTCTTTGGCGGCGAGGCCTATCTGCGCTTTCCGCCGACGCTGGACTACGTGCGCTTGCTCAATGCCTTGGACACACTAGTGCTCGACGACGGTCGCCGCACCCAAGATCAGCCCGAGAGCTGCAAAAACAACTGCACCATCAACGGCTCGGGCACGGCGATCGGCGACGCGCTCAACCGGGCCTACCTGCGGTTGGAGAAAGCCAAAAGCAAGTCGCGCATGCTCATCCTGATTACCGACGGCAAGCAGGAAGGCGGCTCGATCGATGCCGCGACGGTGCCCAAGTACATTGCGTCGCTGCCCCAAAAGGACCGGGTTCGCATCTTTACGTTCCAGGTCGGCTCGGGCCGCGAGACCCGGCTGCCGGCCTACGATCCGCTGCGCGGTAAGCCCATGACGGATCGCCACGGTCGACGGCTGTACCAGCGGCCGGATCGGCCGTTTCCGACCGATGCTGAGCTGTTGCGGCAGATCGCCAACCTGACCGGCGGCAGCTTTTACGACTCGTACGACGCCGAGAAATTCAGCAAGGACTTTGCGGACCTTGAGAAGACCACTTTTCAGGTCAAGGTGCGCACGCACCGCCGCGAGTTGTTCTTTGGCTGGCTGGTCGCCGGCCTGGCGCTGCTGGGAATTGAACTGCTGTTGCGGCGCACGTGGTTGCGCGCATTTCCAGCGTAGGGGTCACCTCAAAGCATGAACGCGGACACGCTCTCCCTGGCCAATCCTGAGATCGCCTGGCTGGCCCTGGCCGCGCTGGTCCTGGGCGCGTGGGCGTTGGCGCAGATTGCCGGCTGGCAGAAGCGACTGGCCAGGCTCGGCAGCGGCGGCATCGTTCGGCAGATGGTCGCCGATTTCGACCCGCGTCGTGCGGGCTTGCGGGCAGTGCTGGTCACGCTGGCGCTGCTGCTGCTGGTCGGTGCCGCCACGCGACCGCGCTACGGGCTACGCGAAACCGAGATCTCCAATGCGGGCATCGACATCGCGCTGGTCATCGACGCCAGCAAGTCGATGCTGGTCAAAGACGTGGTGCCTGACCGCTTGAAGGGCACTGGCCTCGAAGTGTCGGCGTTGATGGGCAAATTGGCCGGCGGCCGCGTCGCCCTGGTCCCGTTTGCCGGAATTCCGTTCGTGCAGTGCCCGCTGACCAGCGACCACGACGTCATCCGCAACTATCTGCAAGACTTGCGCCCCGAAGACCTGCCGGTGGGCGGCACCAACATCGGTAGGGCGATTGCGCTGGCCACTGAAGTCCTGACCGGCGAGCGCGAGAAAGCAGAGGCAGAACTGCGCGACAACCTGATGCCGCAGTTCAAGGGCAGCAAGAACAAGGCCATCGTGCTGTTTAGCGACGGTGAAGACCACGAGGGGGCTGCGCTTGATGCTGCGCGCAAGGCTGCCGAAAAGGGCATTCGCATCTACGCGGTCGGCGTCGGTTCGTCGTTTGGCGACCCGGTGCCGGTGCTCGGGCCGGATGGCGCCGCCACAGGAATCGTCAAGGATGAGGCCGGCAACCCGGTGTTCAGCAAGCTTAATATGGACCTGCTCGACCAGATTTCCAAGGCGACCGGCGGCCAGTCGTTCCGGTACAGCAACCAGACCGTGGCTCCGCAGCTGTTCGCGGCGCTAGACGCCTTGGAAAAGGCCGAGTTCATGGCGCAATTCAAGCAGCTTGGCGAGGATCGCTATCAGCTGCTGCTGGGGCCCGCGCTGTTGCTGCTGCTGCTAGAGCTGGTGCTGGCTCGCCGCAAAGCCGGCGCGCAGCGGCGGATTCGCCTCGCCGTGACGGTGCTGATGGCTTGCGCTGGCGTCGCGGCGCTCGGCGGCCACGCGCAGGCGGCCTGGCTGGAGCGCGAGAACCCGGACATCGCCCAGGGCCGCAAGCTCTTGGAGACCAAGAAGCACGGCGAGGCGCTCGGTGCCTTCAAGCAGGCCCAGGCAACGCGGCCGGAGAGCGCGCTCATCTGGTACGACATTGGCGTGGCGCAAGCGTGGATGGGCACCCACAACGACGCGGTGACCAGCTTGTCGCGTGCGCTGGGCGCTGTAGCCGCCCGCGATGCTGCTTTCGAGGCCGATATCCACTACGCGCTCGGCACCGCGCAGCTAGCGTGGGCCCGTGATCTGGAATCCAAGCAGCTGGCGCAGAAGTCGGCCGAACCCAAGCCTGACCCCAAGGCGGACCCGCAGGCCGAGCCCAAAGCGCCGCCGCCGCCCGCAGCGGCCAAGCCGGACGAAGACCCGCTGCCGCACTACAAGCTCGCTGTGCAGAGTCTGGAGCAAGCGCTGCTCGCCAACCCCGGTCGCGCAGACGTCAAACGCAACCTGGAGCTGGCCAGGCTCGGTGCCTACCCACCGTGCAGCAGCCGCGACAAAACCCACGAACCGAACGACACCCCCGAAGCCGCCAAAGTCGTCGCTCTGCCTGAGGGCGAACGCGAGGCCAAGCTCGAACTGCGGATGTGTCCGAACGAGCGCGACCTGTTCAAGCTTGCGGTGCAGCCCGGCGACCGCGTCTCGGCCAGTGTGGCGCTCAAGCCCGAACCGGCCAGCGCCACCGACGACGCCACTGCCCCCAATGCCAAGCCCCAGGTCAACGTGTCGGTACTGGCGGTTGATGGCGCGCGCGTGTTGGCCGGCGCAGCGCCACCTGCGTCGCCCCGCGACAAGGTCGAGTGGACGGCTACCAACGGCGTCGCAGCCGCGCTGGTCGACATCGCCGATACCGGCGAGGCCGAGAGTCCCTACACCCTGACGCTCAAGGTCCTGCCCGCCTGTGAGCGGCTCCGCGAGCCCAGTGAGCCGAACGACGACCCCATGCAGGCCAAGCCGTTCCCGCTGGGCAAGCCGGCAGGCGGAAGGTTGTGCCCTGGCAACCCCGACTACTACCGGGTCGACCTGGAGCCAGGCTTCGGTGTGCGCATCGCGGCCAAGGCCAAGACCGATCTCGGCACCGACGAACTGCATCTCGCGGTTGTCGACGCCCAGGATCGGGTGCTGTCGCGCGGCGCCAAAGGCCAGGAGGCCACGGTCGCGCGGCTGGCCATCGCCCGCGACCCGGCGGTGTTCGTGCGGGTGTCCGGCGGCGCGGATACCGAAGCCGACTACGAGCTGCAGGTCGAGATCCTGCCGCCCTGCCACAGCCGCGACGATGCCTACGAAGACAACGACCAGGCCATTCAGGCCAACCCGCTCGATCGCGAGATGACGCAGCAGCCACTCAAGGACCTGCAACTGTGCCCCGGCGACGATGACTGGTACGCGGTGGACCTGCAGTCTGGAGAGAGCCTGTTTGTCGATCTCGGGGCGGCCGTGCAAGACGCGCCAGACGCGGCCGAGTTGGCGGGATCGCTGACGGTAGAGGTGTGGGACGAGCGCGGCCAGCGGTGGGGCGTGGGCTACGGCGGGCCGGTTGCAGCGACGGGGTCCATTGTGCGGACGGTCGCGGTGCTGGCGCCGCCGCCGGGTCGTTATCGCGTGCGTGTCACTGGTGGCGGCGTCCATGCCCCCAACTTTCCGGCGGGCGGCTTGCCCAACCTCACCCCCGAACCCGCGGATGCAACGCCGGTTGCGGTGCAGCCCGGCTTGCCTGCGGCGCCCAATGGTGCGCCCGCTCAGCCGGCGCCGGTGCCCAAGCCGATTCCCCACATCGCGCTGCCACCGGGTACCCCGCCGCCGGGTGTCGACCGCGCCAGCGCGCGACTGGACTTGCCTTACTCCCTGCAACTGCGCATCTTGCCGCCGTGTCCCGCCGGCAATGACGAGCTGGAACCCAACGACACCGCCAAGGACGCCAAGCCGGTCGAGGTCGGTGGCGAGCGGCTGCTGCGCCTGTGCAAGGGCGACCAGGACTGGTTGCAGGTGACCCAAAAGGCCGGTCAAAACTTGCAAATCAGCGCGCGCTATGATGGATCGCACGGCGCGTTGGAGCTGGTCGTGCTGGACGAGTCCGGCGTCAAAGAGCTGGCACGCGCGCAGACGGCAACCGGCGAAGACGGCCACATCGGTCAGGGCGCGCCGACCAACGACACGCCTGCGGCTCGCCAGCAGCGCACGGCCATTTCGGCGGCGACCGTTCAGGGCGCCAAAGCCGACCGCGTCCTCAAGATTCGCGTGCAAGCCGCTCCGACGGTCGAGAACTTCTACGTGCTTCGCCTGGAGGAACCGCCGCCGCCGAGTGAAAAACCGCAAGACCAGCCGCAAGACCAGCAGGACAAAGACAAGCAAGACAAGGACAAGCAGGATAAGGGTGACCAGCAGCAACCCAAGCCAGAGCCGGACAAGAAGGACCAGCAGCCCCCGCAGACGCCCGAACAGAAAGCCGAGCAAGAGCAACGCCGCCGCCAGATGGAACGCAACGACCACAACCCAGCCAACCTCGAGGCCCAAGACGCGCTGCGGCGGTCGCCGTTCAAGAACGCGCGGCCGGACAAGGACTGGTAACGTCACATGCGTGCCGACCGGTGGACGTCCTTTGGGGCGGCGCTGATCGCGCTGGCCTTGGGCTTGTGCGCGCCGGTGGTGGCGTGGGCGGCTGCGCGCGCGCAGTTGTCGATCTCGGCGCGCCGTGTTGCGCTGGATGAAGAACTGCGCGTCACGGTCAGCGCTTCGGGTGAATTCAGCCAGATGACCGAGCTGGCGTCGCCCGGCTTCGAGTTCCGCAACGCCGGCCGCCAGTCGCAGGTCAGCATCGTCAATGGCGACATCGAGCGGGTCGAGAACTTCACCTTCGTCGGTACGCCGCTGCAGGCCGGCAAGTTCACGCTGGGGCCGGTTGAGCTCTATCTAGCGGGCCAGGTGGTGGCGCGCACCGCTGCGGTCGAGGTCGAGGTTGTCAGTCAAGCCGATGCCGCCGGCCCGGCCGTTGGCGCAGACCAGGCATCGGACCTGCGGCGCTACGCGGGGCAAGCGGCTTTCGTCCGGCCGGTGCTGAGCCAAACCAGTCCAGTCGTCGGCGAGCCGGTCATCCTGACTTACGAACTGTACTGGAGCCGCAACACTGCGATAAGCGGCGTGCGCGAGACCAGCGCGCCCAAGCACGGCGGGCTGGACGCCTTCGACTTGCTCAAAGAGCGTCCCGAACCCGAGACGGTGCAGATTGCGGGCCGCGTCTATCAGCGCACCGTCACCCATCGTGTGTTGTTGACGCCCGCGCAGCCGGGCCAGGTGCGGCTGGATGGCCCGGCGTTTCGCCTCGACATCGGCGACTTTTTCGAGTCGCGCGCGACCAAGATAGCCGCATCGCCGATTACGCTCACCGTGCGACCGGTGCCCGATGCCGGCCGACCGCCGGGGTTTGATCCCAATAGCGTTGGTAGCTTGCGCGCCAGCGCGACGCTGTCGGTGGGTGGCACCAGCGGTCAGACGCACAAGGTCAAGGTCGGTGAGCGCCTGCTGCTGCAGTACGAAGTCGTAGGCGACGGCAACCTGCTTAACCTGCGCCCACTGAGCCCGCCGACCATCGATGGGATGACCGTGGAGCCGCTGCCGACGCGCGCGACGGACGGAGTCAAGCAGTCCGAGCACGGCACATCGGGTCAGCGGGCCTGGCAGTATGTGTTGAGCTTTGGCCGGCCGGGTCGCTTTGAGCTGCCTGAGACGACGTTTGGCAGCTATGAGCCCAAGACGGCGGTGTTTCGGGTCGACAAGCTCGGTCCCTTCACAGTCGAGGTTCAGGCCGCAGACGGTGCGGCGCCGCCGCCGGTAGTGGCCGCGCCCCAATCTGCGCAAGCGGCGGGCCCCGGCGTCCAACCCGTAGCGTCTGGCACGGACCCCGCGGCCGGCCCCCCCAAGGCAGCCGCAGCGCCGCAGCGCCACACGCCGCGGCCGATTGCCGCCACGCTCGACTTGCTGGCTAGCCACAGTCCGCCGTGGCATGCGTCGCCCGTGGTGCCGATTGGCGCCGCTTTGCCGTGGCTGGCCATGGCCGCTCTGGCAGCACTCGATTGGGCACGGCGGCGACGGCTGCGCAGTGCACCCCAGCGGGCCGAGGCAGCGGCGTTGCAGGGCGCCGAAGCTGCGCTGGGTGCCTGCACCAACCTGCCACCCGAAGCGGCATATGGTGCACTGCGCGTGGCCGTGGGCGACTACTTGACCCTGCACGGCGTCGCCGATCCGCTCAATGCCAGTGAGTCCGTGTTCATCGACCGCTTGCGCGACCGCGGAATTGCCGAGCTGCAGGCGCGCGAATTGGCAGCGCTGCTACAGCATTGTGACTACGCCCGCTACGCGCCGGCGGACAGCCGCCAGGACGACCTGAGCGCGACCGCCGTCAAGCTGACCCAGTCGCTCCGCGGCCTGGAAGCGCAGTGGCTCAATTCCCCAGGCTCCGGCGGCGCCGTTACGGCAATTGCAGCGGCTTTGCTTGTCGCGATGACCATCGCCGGACCGGGCCAGGCGTGGGCTGGCGACCTCGACAGTGCCTTCGCCGATGCCAATCGCCACTACGTTGCGAGTCGGTTCGCGCAGGCGGCCAACGCCTACGAGGCACTGCTGGCGCGCGGCGTGCCGTCGGCCGCGCTGTACTACAACCTCGCCAATGCGCAATACCAGTCCGATCGCCTGGGGTATGCCGTCGCCAACTACCGTCAGGCACTGCGACTGTCGCCCAGCGATGCCTTGCGCACCGATATCGAGGGCAGCCTGGCGTTGGCCCGTCAGGACCTGGCCGAACTTTCGCGACGCCGCCACGAGGTCCTGCACGTCTTTGACGAGAGCCCCGAAATCGACGTGGCGCTGACGCGGGGCGCACCGCGGTCGCTGCTGGCCACTGTGACGCTGCTGGCTGGCGCTGTGGCACTGGGTGCCTGGCTGTGGCGGCGGCGCAGCCGCCCGGCCGATTGGCGGCCAGGCCTCGCGCTCGGTGCTGCCGCGACCGTTCAAGCGCTCGCTGGAGGCTGGCTCGCATTTGCCGTGTACACCGATCGCTCGCTGGTCACAGCCATCGTCGTCGCCGAAGACGCGCCGTTGCAGGCCTGTCGCGGTGTCGGCGAGCCGATGGGGCTGCCCGAAGGCATCGAAGTGCGCAAGGTTGGCGAACTGGCCGACGGGCGCCTCGAAGTGCGGCTGGCCAACGGGCGCCAGGGCTGCGTAGATCCGGCGGCCGTTCGGGTGGTCAAGTAGCCGGTTTCGCCCCGGATCCGGCGCTTTCGGCGCATCTCTGCGTTGTCACTGCGCTCCGGTGCTCAACGACCCTGAAGGTCGCTGGTCCGGGACATCGCGTCGCAGGCGCGAGTTCTTGGTCCGGCCCCATTGCTCTGGTGCTCGCTTCGCCTTGATCTGCATCCGAAATCGCCGGCCCGACCGAAGTCAATGCCGCATTGGTGGATTCGCCAGGCCCGCCCAGAATCCGGCAAGTTGCGGCCACAGTCCCTTGGCGGCCGGCGAGCTGGTCATGCCGCCGACGTGGCTGCCGTCGAAGTGGACGCGGCGCCTGTCGCTGCCACCCGCGAGGTCCAGCAGCGGCGCACAGCAATCACTTGGCGCGATGGCATCGACCGAAAACGTAACCACCAGCAACGGGCAACGGATGCTGCCCAAGTCGACGCGCTGGCCGCTGACCAGTAGTTGACCCTGACGCAACAAGTCGCGCTGGTACAGGTCGCGCACGTAGGTCCGATAGAACTCGCCGGGTATCGCCACGTTGTCGTTGGCCCAGGTCTCCAGCGCCAGCCAACCGTCCAGAAACTTGTCGTTCCAGGCGCGGTCCACCAGGTTGACGGCCTTGGATAGCCCGAGCGTCGGCCGCAGCATCTGGAAGCTGAACTGCAAGAGCGTGGCCGGCAGCAAGCCAAAGCCGTCAACTAGCGCGTCGATGTCGAAGCCGGGCGCGGTCAGCCACCGCCGCATCACGCCGGCCTCGCCAAACGCAATCGGCGCAGCCACACAGCACAGCGACGCCACCTGGTCGGGGTGTAGCGCGGTGTGAATTGCTGTCAGCGTCCCACCCAGACAGTAGCCGAGCACGTGCACCCGCGGCTGGCCCGAGAGCTCGCAGGCCTTGCGCAGCGCACGGCCGATGGCGCGGTCGGCGATGTCGTCAAAGGTCAGGTGGCGATCCTCCGCATCGGGCCTGCCCCAGTCGACGCAGAACACATCAAAGCCCTGGCCAACCAGGTACTCCGCAAAGCTCTTTCCCGGGGTCAAGTCCAGCACGTAATGGCGGTTGATGAGCGACGGCACCAAAAGCACCGGCGTGTGGATTGCGAGGCCTTGGCCGCGCGGGTCGTACCGCAGCAGCCGCCACTTGTTTTCGGTGTGGACCACCGCGTGCGGCGTCGCGCCGACCGGCGGCACCTTACGGCGGTGCAAGGTCGCGAGGTTCTTGAGCCGGGTCAACATCGGCGCTCCGGTCGGGACTTTGGGGGGCCGCTACGCATACAGCGCTTCAAACTCGGCGCGGAACTCATCGCACACCCGCTTGCGCTTGACCTTGAGCGTCGGCGTCAGCTGGCCACCCTCGACGGTCAGCGGCCGCGGCATTACCGCGACCTTGCGCAGGGTCTCGTGGCGCGGCAGCGCGGCGTTGACGGCATCGACTTTGGCTTGCAAGCGCCGAGCGACCTCTGCATCGCGATCGGCCGGCGCAATGTCGGCCAGCAGCACCGGAACCAGCAGCGCATTGGGCCACAGCCCGACCACCAAATAGGGCTTGCTGTCGCCGTACACAACCGCCTGCGCCACCAGCGGCTCGTCGGCAAACTGCTGCTCGATATTGGCTGGCGGCACGTTCTTGCCGCCGGCGGTCACCAGGATGTCCTTCTTGCGGTCGATGATCTGAAGGTAGCCATCGTCGGTCCAGCGGCCGACATCGCCGGTCTGCAACCAGCCGTCGGCCGTGAAGATCTGCGCCGTAGCGGCCGGGTCTTTGTGGTAACCGGCGAAGATGTTGGGGCCGCGCGCCAGAATCTCGCCATCCTCGGCCAGCCGCACTTCGACGCTTGGTAGCGGCTTGCCAACGGAATCAAAGCGGTAGGCATCCGGTCGGTTGAGCGTCAGCGTCGGCGCGGCTTCGGTGAGGCCATAGCCTTCGAGAATCAGTAACCCCGCGTCAGCAAAGAAGGTCTTGACCTCGCGCTTGAGCCCCGCGCCGCCCGACAGGCAAAACCGCAGGCGCCCGCCGGTGATGTCGCGCAACGTCGCCGCCGGATTGGGGCTGTTGGCACTGAACTGCGCGAGCTTTTCCCAAATGAGCGGCACCGACATCAGCACCTGCGGGCGCACCTCGGGCAGGCGAGCGAGCACTTCGGTGGGTTCGCACAAGTAGCTGACAAAGCCAAGCGTATTGCCCAGACACGCCTCGCCAAAGCCGAAGATGTGACTCATCGGCAGCCACAGCAGGTCGGTGTCGCCGACCTCGACCAATGGCGCGTTGCACAGAAGCCAGTCGCGACCGTTGCTGCCGACGTTGCGGTGTGTCAGCGGCACGCCCTTGGGATTGCCCGACGTGCCGCTGGTGTAGAGCATGACGCCCACGTCGTCCAGCTCGATGGCGGCCAGGGTCGCTTCAAACCTGCCTGGGTGCGAGCTGTCCCACGCAGCACCCCCGTTGCGCAGTTGCTCCAGGCTCAGCACCCACGACGCCATCGCGTCGCCCGCAGACTGAGCCTTGGCCGCCAGCTCCGAGTCGAAGACGACAACGTGGCGCACCGACGCCGCCAGCGGCGACCACGCCGCTTGCACTTTGGCGAGCAGCGCTGGCGTATCCACGAACACCATCACCGCATCGGCGTGGTTGGCGACATAGGCGAACTGTTCTGCCGTGTTGCTGGCGTAGACCGGTACCATAACCGCCCGTGCGGCGCCAAGACCCAGCGCTGCTTCCATCCAAGCTACGCGGTTGGGTGCAAACACCACGCCGCGCTCGCCCGGCTGGACTCCGAGCGCCAGCAGACCGCACGCTACCTCGCGCACTGCGCGGCAATGGTCGCGCCACGTCACGGGCAGCCAGTGCCCGTCGCGCTGCACCAGGTAGCGCGGCCGGTCCTGGCGTTCCGCAGCGCTATCGAAAAGCACCCGAGCGGCAGGCTTAAGATCAAGAAACGGCGTTGGATCCATGGCTGTCCTCGACTAGGGGCACGTCAAAGAATAACTCAGTCGACCTCGGCAGATGGCGGAGCGGCGAGTCGGCTTGCAAAGACGAGAGCTCGCGACCCACTGCGCTGGCAAATGGGCGCCCGTAGGAAATCGAATAGATTTTTACGAGCCCTGAACCGCGCTGTTCTGCGGTGCCTTGGCTGCGCGCGCCTCGGCATCGGCCAGCTTCTCTTCCAGGTCCAAGATCTTGCTGTTCAACTGGTTGATGGCGTGTAGCGTCCGCTCCTGGTCGCGGCGGGTCGGCAGACCCATGCCCGCCCACAGTTGCGCCAAGCCCTGGTCGCGCTTGGCCTTGGCGCGCATGGCCATCGCCAGCGCCGCACCGCCGGGCCCCAGCACCAGCGGACTCTGCATCCAGGTCTCGATGAGCGACGCGGTCGCATTTTCCCAAGCGTCGAATCCTTGCTTCCACGTGTTCCACGGGTTCATGGTCGGTCTCCTTGTCGGTTTGGGCCTAGAGGGTCTATTCAAAAGAACGCCTACTTTGACTCACGATGCATCCCGGCATGCTTTGTTGCTCCTAACTCGCTCCCCGCGGCGTGCCGCAAGCACGCCTCAGTCGCTCGCTGCGTCGCGCCGCGCCTGCCGGGCGCCTCGTGACCCTCGTTTCGGCATATTTTGACTACCCCCTCTTACAGGGCCAGCCGCCGGATCTCGGCGGCCAGCGAAAAATCGGGGTCGGTCTGCTTGGCTTCCGGCACGGCGCGCGCAACTTCGCCCAAGCACTCGAAAAAGAACTGGGTCTGCACCCGCTCGATCGGCTTGCCGGCGATGGCCGTCGTCTGCACCTTGGTGCGGACCCGGATCGCCTGATCAACCGAGATGTCCGGCAGTTGCATGACGCCGGCGGCGTCGGCCGCAAAAGTGTACACATCGGTGGCGGCATACGGCAGCCCGTACAGCTTGGCTTTGGACAGCACGCCCTTGGCAGTCCAGCTGTCCTTGACCTGCAGCGGCAGCTTGAGCACCTGGACAGCATCCGCATACACGAGCAAGGTCTGGCCGGCTGCGGGCGCCACGTCGCGCGAAGCCATGCCGAGCAACCAGACGCCGGCCGCGTCGTGGCGATAGACGGCGTCGAGCGTGCCGTCGGCGTCAAACGGCACTGCGAACAGCACAGCCGCCGTCGCACCGGGGCCAAAATGTGCGGCGTACCACTGGGCGTCGAGTGGCACTGCCGCGACTTGCAGCGTCTGCTCTGCCGCAGCGGACCAGCCCCAGTCCCATACCCGCACGCCGGACGCGGCGACCGTGCCGGCCTGATCCACGCTGCGGTTGCTGGCTACCCGGTAGCGGGCGACCACGCCGAGCGCCGGCTTGACCTCGTGGGCGTCGAGGCGACCGTCGAGGTTGGGCACACAGCCCAGGCCGGCGTTCCAATGCGTCGAAGGCAGGTAGGTCTGCTCTGCGGGATAGGTGGCGTTGTCGACGCAGGCGCCGCCGGTCAGTAGCGCCGCGCAAACCACCGTTGCCGCGGTCAGGTTTGGCTTTTGCATCAGAACTCCCACCGCACCAAGAGGCGCGCGAGCTGTGCCGGCTGCGCGCGCAGGCCGCCTTGCGGATTGTCCAGACCGTCTTGCGGCAACAACAACGCGTACTGCAGCTGGGCGACCAGACCGTCCATGGTCGCGTACGTCAGCGTCGGATCGAGCTCCAGTCCGAGCGCGCGCTGACCGCCAGGCGCGCTCGCCGCCGCCAAGGCCCACGACTGAATCGCCGCCAGTTCCAAACGCAAGCTCCCGGCGCCCAATTCCGGCATGGTCCACCTCACATGGGGCCGCAGGTAGGTCGCGTCGACCACCGCGCCATACAGTTCGCGAAACAAAATCCGGTCCACGCGAAAATCACCGTGCATCCGAAACTCGGCGAGGCGGGTGTCGCGCGGCGGGTCGATTTGCGCGCCATGCAGGCTGCCGGCCGCGGCAAAGCCATCCGCCGGATTCTGGCTCGCCACGCCGGGGGCCGCATCGCCGCTGGCAAGGCCACCATCCAAGCCCGCCGACAGCCCCGACTCGCCGCCAAACCGCGACCGCAAACCCGCCGCGAATTGCGCTACGGCAATCGGCTGCCTGACGTGTACGCCGGGCAACAGCGAAGCCTCCTCGAAGCCGCCGCGCACCAGCACACCTTCCGCTTCAATCTCGCCCCACGCACCGCTGGCGCGAAGCCAGGCGTCGCCGGCATAGACCCTAAGCCCGCGGCGGACCCAGTCTGCGCGACCCAACTGGATGGCCTGTCCCGCCCAGCTGACCGGCACATCACGGTCCTGCCACCGCGTCGACACATAGGCACCGTACTCGACCGTGGTCTTGTCGGCGCGCTGGCGGCGCTCTCTGGTCAGGTCGCTGCGCAGGTTTAGCACCGCCACGGTCGCCGAGCGCACGTCGTCGCTGGGGTCCAGGTCCACCACCCGGTTGCCGTCCGGGCGCGCGGTCAGCGGGCCCGTCGCCGACCAGTCGTAAGCCAGCGCCCAGATGTGGCCCGCCAACGGAGTGACGAAGGCCACGCGGTCGCTGGCGTCGCCGCGATCGGTGTCCAGGCCGTCGCCGCCGTGACTGACCATGCCGGTGCCCCAGTGCGCGTTCATGCGGCCGATCGCGAGCGCGCCAAAGGGCAGGGCGGCCACGGCGTAGGCGCGGCGCACGGTCGCCAGGTTGGTCGGGCTGCTCTGTCCCGTCGCCCCGACCGGCGGCGCATTGGGCGCGCTGCCCAGCGCAAGGTTGTCCAGCCAGTCCAGGCGAATGGCCACGAGCCCCCCGCCCCTGGCGGTGCGCAAGCTGAAGTCCGTGCGCAGCCGCATATCGGCGTGGGTCAGGGCTTGCGCCGCCGGCGTGCTGGGCGGCACCGGAAACAGCGGCCGGCCTTGCGGATCGAGGCCGCGATCCAGGTCGAGGTTGTGCAGCAACTCGCCGCGGCTGCGAAAGTGGGCGCGCCAGTCAAAAGATTTGTGCGGTGCACCATCCAATTCGGCGGCCAGGTCCGCGAAGCCCGCTTGCGGCAGCGCCACCGGTTCAGCGGCGTAGGTCTGGGTGCCAACGCCAGCGCCAAGGCTCACCAGTGCGGCAATCGCGGCCCTCATGGCACCGCCTCGCCGCGCAGAAACGCCGACAGCGCCGCATACGAGGCCTCGGCCGCCTCAATCATCGGAAAGTGGCCGCAGCGCGGATACACGCGCAGCCTGGCATCCGGCAGCGTCGCCGCGAGGCGCTCGCCAAATTCCAGCCAGCTGACCGCATCTTGCTGACCCCACAGTAGCAGCGTCGGCTGCTTGACCTGGGCCCAGCGCACTTGCAGCTCGGCAAATCGCTGCCCGCGCGCCGCCGCCAGCGCCGCGGCAACCGTCCCCGGTCGCTCCAGCGCTCGCTCGACCTCGTCGACAAATTCTTCGCGCACGACCTTGGGGTTGTAGAAGGCGCGCACCAGCCGTTCGTCGGCGCGCTCCTTGTAGAACAGTCCGAAAAGCGCCTCGCCCACGCCCTGTACCCGCGACCACCGAAAAAACGCCGGCAGCTGGTCCTCAAACACCCAGGCGTCGTAGAGCGCCACTCGTTGCACCCGATCCGGCGCCTCCAGCGCGACCGCCAGCGCGACAGAACTGCCCCAGGAGTGGCCGACGATGCTGAACCGGTCCACGCCGCGGGCGTCGAGCAGCGCCAGCACCAACCGGGCTTGCGCCACGGGCGAATAGTCGCCTTGGGGGCGGTCGGTCCAACCAAAGCCCTTCAAGTCCAGCGAGACGACGCGGTGGGTCTTGATCAGGCGCGGCGTCACGGTCGCCCAGGTCTCCAGCGCGGAAGCGAAGCCGTGCAGCAGCACCACGGTCTGCGCCGCTTGCGGTCCCTCGTCGCGGTAGCGGATGCGCAGCGGCTGGCCGTCTTGAGTGACACTGGCAAACGTCGCATCGCGGGGCTCGCCGGGCATCGGGCCCTGGTGCCACGACAGGCAACCAGCGCACAGCAACGCCAACATCGGCAGCGCGCGCCCAACCATCGACTACGGTCCCACCCGCCGCGCTTCGGCGGCCTGCGTGAACTCAGGCTGGCTCTCGTTGGCTTTGCTATCGACTTTGCCGACCACACCGTAGCACTCGGCGACAAACGCGTAGCTGCGATAGACCGTCGTCAACAGGCCGACTTTCTTCTCGACGCGGCCGCGCACGGCGATGACCGGAAACGCGCCAAGCGGCGCCAAAAGGTGACCTTGGCCCATGGCCGTCAGCTCTACTGTCTCGCTCCAGGCCACGACGACGCCGTCCAGCAAGCCCGACACCGTGGTCTTGGTCGCCCAGGCGGAGGTCGCCGTCAACGGAAACTGCAGCATCGGCACCGGCGGGTCATAGGTCACGCGGGTGGCAAACAGACCGTCTTGGGCAGAGGCAACGCCCAGCAAGTCCAGCGAAGTGGCGCTCAACCGGAAAACGCCGAGCAGCGGGCTGGCTTTTGTCAGCTGCACGGCATAGGTCGCATCGGGATAGTGTTTTGAAAACCACTGCTTGCCCGGATCCAGTGTGGTGACCGTGAGCTTGGCGTCACCCGCGAGCGTCACCAGGTCCCAGGTTGGCTTGCCCTCGACGGTCTTGGGCTTAAGGTCCACCGTCACGTTTTCGGCGACCTGAAAGGGCACGCTTAAGCCCGCTGCAAGCGGCATCTCGGACACAACGATCTGGCCATCGTGGTTCGGCTTGCACGGGCCAGGGGTCGGATCGGCATCGAACGCGGGCGAGACGTCTGCGACCGCCAGGTCCGCCGCGCCGTCGGATTTCGCATCCTGTGTAGCGCTTGCGCCGTCCGTCGCGAGGCTGCCATCGTTCGTCGCGTCAGGGTTGGCGGCGCCCGTCGTGTCACCTGTGCCATCTGGGGCAGCCGTGCCGTCACTGCGCCGCGCCAGGCCGTCCCCGCCAAACAGGGCACCGGCGTCGGTCGTAGTCGCGTCCGTGCTCACCGGCGCACACAGCCCCGAGGCGAGGCAGACACCGGAAGCGCACTGTGCGCCGCTTTGGCAGTCCGCTGCCGCAGTCTCGGTGCACGCCGCCATCGCGATGCCAAGCCACGCCGCGACCGGCGCGCGCCAGTGGGCATCTCCATGCGTGGGTCGAGTTGGCATCGCGGGGTCCGGGGCCGGCGGTCGCGGCGGGCGGGGATTTTGCCGCACTGCACAAAAGATGTCAAGTGTGGGACTGCGATGGTGCATGGACGGCCGGCGGGATGGTGGTCACATCTTTGTCGCAGAGACTGCCGGCGGCTGAAGCCGCGGCCTAAGGCTGCAAAGCCTTGCCTCCGCAAGGCTAGGCAATCACGTGTGAAAGCTCGGCCCGGCGCAGGCCGGGCTTCGTACAGCTAGCCTGCGGCTTTAGCCGCCGGGTTCACCCGTGGCGCCTGGCTTGGCCTTCGCGGCTCACATCGCTCGACACCCGCGCCCGCGTGCGCTAGGCTGCGGGTGTTTCTGCTGCACCTGCGGAAACGCGGCGCGCCGCCGCACCTGGAGCCTGCGATGGTCTTGAAGAAATACGCCAACCGTCGGCTCTACGATACCAGTACCAGCAAGTACGTCACGCTCGACGAAGTGACCGAGCGCATTCGCGCGGGCGAGGACATCCTGGTCGTCGACGCGGCCACCGGTGCCGATTTGACGCAGGCCACGCTGACCCAACTCATCTTAGAGAACCGCGGCGCGGCCAAGCTGCTGCCGGTGCCGCTGCTGACCCAGTTGGTGCGGTTGGGCGACGATGGTCTCGCCGAGTTCTTCAGCCGCTGGGTGCAGTGGGCGTTGGAGTCGTACCTGCATGGCAAGCAAAGCATGACCTGGATCCAGCACCTCGCGCCGCTGTTGCAGGCAGGGCAGGGGCTGCCGCCCAATCCGCTTGGTCAATTCGTGCCGTCCCAATGGCAACCGCAATGGCCGCCGCAAGTGCCGCCGCAGTGGCAGGGGCAGTGGCCGCTCGGCGCCCTGGCTTCGTTCTTCGACCAACGGGCGCCGCAGCCTCCACAAAACGCCGGCGCCGCGCCCAAACCAGCCGCGCCCACCAATCCAGGTCCGCCGCCGCCGCCGCCGAATGCGCAACCGCAGTCTGCGCCTGGGGCCAGCGCTGCCGCGGACGAGCTGCAGCGCCTGCGTCAGCAACTCGAAGAGCTGCGCAACAGTCTGGGCGGCCGCAAACGTGGACCGAAGAAGAAGGCGCCCGAGCCGGATGACGTGGGCGGCGAAGGCGGATAGGCCGGGTCGTCGCGGTCTTGTGTGCGGTGCACAATCGTGGTGTCTGCTTGAAGTTCGGCGCCTTGCGACGGGGTCGTTGCACCCCGGGACCGATATTCGCCGTTGACACACCGACGGCACTCCGTATCCTCCCGCGCCCCAGGAGCTTGGGGCGGGCACGGATTTGGCGCAACGGCGCCGAAAACGCCAACGTCTTTAACATATTAAGCGCTATCGCGTCCACCAGATTGGGATAGGACCGGGCGCGGCGACAGAAAGAGACCATCATGAAAGGGACACTGTATTCGGCGCTTGCGGCGTGCACGATCATCAGCCTGCCAGCCTGCGTGGGCGGCGGCAGCGGCGGCGGCGCATCGGTCATCGCCGGTGGCGAACCGGACGCGGCGTGCACCACTGCAGGCGCCAACGGCTGCACCGCCAAGAACGGCGTGTACCTGCGCGTCGTCTGCGACGGCGCCAGCATGAAGTGGCAGCTCGTGGAGACTTGCGCGGCCGGCGCGACCTGTAATGCCGTGCCCAATTCCAACCCGATGCTGACGCAGTGCAGCGCCGGGCGGACCGCGGGTAGTGACGCGACCGCTGGCGGTGATGTGACCACCGCTAGTGACACGCCGACAGGTGGTGATGCCACGACGGCCAGCGACACGGCTACCGGTGGGGACATCTCAACTGCTGGCGACACGGCGACCGGCGGCGACACCGCCACCGCTGGCGACACCGTGACCACCGGCGACACCGTCACCGCGGACGTACCCAAGCCCGTCTGCGGCGACGGCAAGTGCGAGGCCGGCGAATTCAACTCGACCTGCCCGGCCGACTGCAAAGCGGCGTGCCAACCGGCGTGCGACGGCAAGCAATGCGGTGCGAACGGCTGCGGCGGCGTCTGCGGCGTGTGCGGCGAGACCAAGGCCTGCACCGACGCCGGCAAGTGCGTTGCGGTGGCGACCACCTGCGGCGACGGTGAGTGCGAGCCCGGCGAGAACCCGACCAACTGCGCCAAGGACTGCAAGCCGACCTGCACGGCCAACTGCGCCGGCAAACCCTGCGGCGACATCGACGGTTGCGGCGGCTTGTGCAGCGGGCCCTGCCCCGGCGGCGGCACCTGCACCGCCGACAAGAACTGCCAGGGCGGCTCTCTGTGTGGCAACGGCACCTGCGACCCCGGCGAAACCAACGCCAACTGCGCCACGGACTGCAAGCCCGACTGCACGCCGGCCTGCGGCGGCAAGTCCTGCGGCCCCAACGGCTGCGGCGGTAGCTGTGGCCTGTGCGGTACCGGTAAGGCGTGTACCGACGAGGGACAGTGCGTGGCGCTCGGCCCGGTGTGCGGAAACGGCATGTGCGAGGCTGGGGAGTCGAACGCCAGCTGTCCCGCCGACTGCAAGCCCACCGGCCCCGTGTGCGGCAACGGCATGTGCGAGACCGGCGAGACCAACGCCAACTGTCCGGCGGACTGCAAGCCCACTGGCCCCGTGTGCGGCAACGGCACCTGCGAAGCCGGCGAGACCAGCGCATCGTGCGCGGCCGACTGCAAAACCACCGGCGGTTCGTGCGTCGGCAAGTGCGGCGGCCAGAGCAACGGCTGCTACTGCGACGACCTGTGCAGCAACAACAACGACTGCTGCGCCGACTACCAGACCATTTGCAAGGGCTCGACCTGCACGCCCAAATGTGTAGCCAATGCGGTTTGCGGTGCCCCGGATGGCTGTGGCGGCAAGTGCAGCGGCACGTGCACAGCTGGCCTGGTGTGTAACGCCAGCAAGGTCTGCGCGCCCAATAGCGCCAAGTGCGGCAACGGCATCTGCGAGACCGGCGAATCGACGACCAGCTGCCCGAGCGACTGCAAGACCGCCGGTGGCAGCTGCAGCGGCATGTGCGGCAAGCAGTCGGGCTCGTGCTACTGCGACACCGGCTGCAAGCAGAGCAACGACTGCTGCGCCGACTACGACAAGTTCTGCGGCAGCACCACCACCACCTGCCCGAACGGCAAGTGCGAGCCCGGCGAGACTGAAGCCAGCTGCCCGGCCGACTGCAAGACCTGTGCAGGCAACTGGACGCTCGGCTCGACCTTCTTCAAGTCGGGCGACACTGCGCAGACCGGCGTCGCGTGCAGCCCCGACGGCGCGCCCAAAAACTGCCCGGACGGCTACTGGATCACGTTTCTGGACACCAAGGAATGCATTTGCCTGCTGTCGTGCGCGGCCATCGGCGTCACGGTCGGTCAGCCCTGCACCAAAGACGGCGCCTGGACCTGCCAGAACATCAAGGCCACCAACGCCAGCGGCAACAGCGGCAAGATGTGCGTGCCGGTCAAATGGGGCATGTGCACGCAGTAGCCACTGTGAGCGCGGGCGCGGCCGGACCACGGACTGGGTTCCAGCCGCGGCGCGCGTAGCGTGGCGATTTGCAGACAGGCAGCGGCCCTGCGCGTCGACAGCCTGGTAGCGGCCTTCCCGGTTGCCGCGGCAAGCCGCATACTATCGCCCCCGCCGCGGCTCGACTGCCCGGCCCACGGTCCCACGATGAACAAACCAGTCTCGATAACGGCAGCCAGGGCGCTTGCCCTGCTGTTGGCAGTCGGTTGCAGCGATCCAGGCACTTCAGGGTCGAACAGCGGCGCGGGCGCCAACAACGGCACCCAGTTTGGCGACGCGGTCCTCTTGCCCGATGGCGCCAAGGCCGATGCCGGATCGAGCGACAGCAAGACTGTGGGCACCAGCGACATCGACCTCGACGCGACGGCAGACGCCACCGGGCCCACCGGCACCAAGTGCGACACTGAGGGCATCACCTCGTGCTTTAACGCCAAGGTCATCAAGGCTTGCGTGAACGGCGAGTGGGTGTACGCAGAGACTTGTCCTGACGGCACCGAGTGCACCAACGGCAAGTGCGGAACGCCAACGAATTGCACGCCTGGCCAGTCCGACGGCTGTGATGGCGCCAACTACGTCAAGCTGTGCTCGGACACCGGCAAGGCCTGGATTACCAAGAAGTGCCCAGGCAAGCAGATGTGCATCGCCGGCGCGTGCAAAGACGTGGTGTGCACGCCCGAAATCGGCACCTGCCTCGATCAGCAAAAGGTGCAGGTTTGCAAGCAAGACGGCAGCGGCTTTGAAGAGCCCGTGGCCTGCAAGCCCGGTTCGTTCTGTTTTGGCGGCAAGTGCGTCAGCCTGTGCGAGACCAACCTCAAGATCAGCAACAACGTCGGCTGCGAGTACTGGGCGGCCGACCTGGACTCGTGCCACGACACATTTTCGGCCGCGCTCAACAAGGACAAGCTGACGCCCGACTTCATTCCACACAGCCTGATCATCAGCAATCCCGGACAGTTCGATGCCGAGGTCACCATCAATATCGCGGCGTCTTGCGGTACCGCGCTGTGTGAGCCCGTCACGACCTGCGGCGGCAAGAACACCGAGTGCAAGAACCCGTCGGGTGTCTACGCGCTCAAGCTCAGCGACTTCGTGGTGCCGGCCGGTAAGACCAAGGAATTCAAGATGCCGGTGATGAACGTCGACGGCTCGGGCATCTTCCGCAAGGCCATCCAAGTCAAAAGCACCCAGCCGATCGTGGCGTTCCAGTTCAACCCGTTTGACGCCGAGGGAGCGTTCAGCAACGACGCGTCGCTGCTTTTGCCGATGAACACGCTCGGCAAGACCTACTACGCGGTCGCCCTGTCGTCGCGGCCGAACATCGACATTGGCTTGAAAATGCCGTCGCAGAGCGGCTACGTGACGGTCATCGCGGCATCGGCGGGTGACACGACCGTGACGGTGACGCCGACCGACAAAGTGCTGGCGGCGCCCAAGTACGGCGTGCCCCAAGACGGCACCACGCCAGCGTCGCTCGACAAGGGCAAGCCCTATACCTTCAAGCTCAAGCAGTTCGATGTGCTGAACCTGGAGCACCTGGCCGAATTCAACTTCAAGGGCATCAGCGACCTCACCGGCACCAAGATCGTCGCCGACAAGCCGGTCGCGGTGTTCTGCGGCCACGAAGAGGCGGTCATCGGCAACGATGGACCTTCGCAGAATGCGCCCGTTGATCCCAACGACCCCAATGCCAAGGACAGCTGCTGCGCCGAGCACATCGAAGAGCAGATGATCCCGCTAGAAGCCTGGGGCACCGAGGCCATGTGCGCCAAGACCAAGTCGCGCGGCGGCGAGAAGGACCTGTGGTACGTGGTGGCCGGCGAGGACAATGTGCAGTTGACGACCACGCCCAAGACCGACCTCGACGGCAAAACGCTCGGCAAGGCCGGCGACCGCCTGATCCTGCAGAGCGACCTCAGCTTCATGCTCAAGGCGACCGGCAAGGTGCAAGTCGTGCAGTTCATTGTCAGTCGCGGACAGACGGCGTCGTTTACCGGCGACCCGACCATGATGGTCATCCCGCCCAAGCAGCAATACCGCGAGGAGTACCTCATCCAGACCGCCGACGGCTACGGCACCAACTGGGTGTCGGTCATTCGGCCCAAGGGGATGGTGGTCGAACTCGACGGCGCGGCGCTCGCTGATGCCACGTTTGCGGCATTTGGCGACAACACCTGGGAACTGGGCTACTTCGAGGTCAAGAAGGGCACGCACATCTTCAAGTCCAAAGATGGCGGCGGCTTTGGGCTGATGGCCTATGGCTACGGCAACGCGACGGCCTATGGCTATCCGGGCGGAATGAACCTCAAGTAGCTCACCGGCTAGAACCCCGCTACCAGCGCCACTTTGCCAGTGCCATCAAAGCCGCGGACGCCCACTGGCGGGCGGGTGTCGTAGCCCAGCGCCCAGTTGACCCGCAGCGCCGTAGCCTTGCTGACGGTCACCACCAGCGCGACATCGACCAGACCCCGCAAGTCCGACCAGTCGCTCCAACGCGGCTGCGCGTAGAGCGTCAGCAGCACGGACGCGGTGCCGCTCGCCTCGGCCGCGGCCACTAGGTAGCTCGACAGCCGCTGTTCGTTGACCAGCCCGGGCAGGTCGCCGACCTTGGGCTTGAGCAGTTCTTCCCACTGCGCCATATGCGCTAGCCCGAGCGCCACGTGAACGCCCGGCACGGCATCGACGTCCAAGCGCACGCCGCCACCGGCCACGACGCGGGTTTTGAGCCGCCGCCAGCGGTCGTACTCATGCTGGCCGAACGCCTCGACGCTCCAGCCTGGGGCCACCTCTCGACGCAGCCGCAGGTGCTCGAAGAGCTTGGCCTGGAAGGGCTCGTCCGCATACGTGCCGCCGGTGCCCTTGATGCCGTAGGCGCCTGACACTGTACCGAGCGCGAGGCCGTGGTCGGTCTTGAGGAACAGTGAGCCGCTGCCCACGCCCGTCAGCAGCTGCGAATTGCCCGCCAACCAGTCGCCGCCGAGCGCCACCTGCCCCGACAGACCAGGCTGCACGGGTTTGCCTGCGAGCTGCTGCACGTTGACGATTTGGGCGTGGCAGACAGAGGCCAAAAGCAGGCCCAGACCGAGCAGAACACAGAGGGTGGCTTTGTTCAGACGCATGATTTTGCTCATGGTTTTCGCCGCGCCGCGATCGCCAGGGCCGGCATGATGACCCAGCCAAGCTGCCGCGGTCCACGCCCTGTTCGGCGTTTTGGCAAATCAAAGTAATTTCATGAGTCTGAACAAAGGGTGGGTCTGTTCGACCCCACGGCGGTCGACCGCGGTCACGGGTATTGTCGCCAGCCCCCGTCGCAGCGTGGTAGGCTTGCCGCGCGCCCGCGGCGGGCGCCTGCGGTTTGGCGACAGCACATGCCACGGCGGTGGGGCGCAGCAACGCTGGTGGCAGGGATGCTGGGCTGGGCCGACCTGGGCGCCGCCGACGTGGTGGCCGCACCCGAACAGAGGGATACCTTGACTGAACTCGAGCCCACGCCGATGGTCAAACCCGCACCGAGCAACGCGTGTGACGTGCGCGTCGCCGCGGGCGGCAATGCCCTAGCCGATGCGCTGGCGAAGGCGACCACCGGTGCGCGGCTGTGCCTTGCGGCGGGCGACCATCAAGGCGGCCTCGCGCTGGACAAGTCCGTCACGCTGATCGGCGACAAGGGCGCGGCCATCGTCGGTACGGGTCGCGGCAGCGTGTTGCGTATCGAAGACGACGGCCACGCGATTCGCCTCGAAGGCCTGACGCTGCGCGGTGGCGTCGCGGATGCCGGCGGCGGGTTGGCCATCCACGGCCGCGGTAAAGTCGCCATCGACAACTGCACGTTCGCGGGCAACAAGGCTGGCATGGCCGGCGGCGGCGGCTTGTACGCGCGCGGCGGCCTGCTCGTGGTCGAAAACACCACTTTCGAAAGCAACTCGGGACGCCAGGGCGGCGCGGTGTTTCTCGATCAGGCGCTCAAGGCTGAGTTCAAACGCTGCACGTTTGCGCACAACCGCGGCGACCTTGGCGGCGCCTTGCGGGCCAGCGAAGGCATCGAGGTCGCGCTCAAGGCCTGTACGTTCACCGACAACGTCGGCGGCGATGGCGCGGCGGTCAAGGTCAGCGGCACCAAAAGCCGCAAGCCGACGGTCCACTTCGACCATTGCCAGATCGCTGACGGCGCGCTGGTCAACGGACCTGAGATCCCGGGCAACGTCAGCGCGCGCGGGTGCACCGCGCCCGCATCCTGGAAGGCCGCCGGAGTCGAAGACCGCGGCAGCAACACCTTCAAATAGTCTCCCCAGCCCCCTTCGCGGAGGACGCCATGCCGGCAGTCGCGCAAAAAAAGAAGAAAGACAAGAAGAAGAACCAGAACCAGCGGCCGCAGCAGCCGCAGCCCGGTCAGCAGCAGGCGCCAGTCAAGCCCAAGCCCGAGGCGCCCAAGCCCAACCGCGACATCGCCGACCCAGGTGTGGTCAAGGACCAGACCACCAAGGCCGACGACCCGTATGCCTACAAGAAAAACGACCGCGGCGCGCAGCTGT
Organism: Pseudomonadota bacterium; assembly: GCA_005792545.1. Lineage (GTDB taxonomy): Bacteria > Myxococcota_A > UBA9042 > UBA9042 > UBA9042 > SXRM01. The sequence continues at coordinate 26,795 of SXRM01000257.1, forward strand.
ACGGTCCCGACGGCATCAAGGCCGGCGACGTACGGCAAGGAGCAATTGCCGATTGCTACCTCGCGGCGTCGATGAGTTCGGTCGCCGGCGCCAAGCCCGACGCGGTACGGCAGTCAATCAAGGACAACAAGGACGGCACCTACACGGTGCGCTTCTTTGAACTGGATTGGCAAGGCAAGAAGACCTCGCACTTTGAGACCGTGGATGCCGACCTCGCCCACAATGGCGACGCACCGGCCTACGCGCGCTCGACCGAAGTGGTGGACGGCAAGCAGTGGATGGAGTTGTGGCCGTCGATCATCGAGAAAGCCTACGCCGCGTGGAAGGGCTCCTACGACGCCATCGGCCACGGCGGTGTGTCGGGTGATGTGATGACGGCGCTGACCGGCGAGCCAAGCCGCCAGCAGAGCACCCAGGGCGCCGGCGACAACGATCCGCTGTGGACCAAGATGAAAGCGGCGAGCGACCAGAAGAAGCCGATGACCGCCGGCTCTGGCGACAAAGATGATCCCAAGTACAAAGACCCCAAGGCTGGCGTCTACGGCTGGCACGCCTACACGATCATGGGCGTCGAAGAGGTCAAAGAGGGCGACAAGACCAAGCGGCAGGTCATCTTGCGCAACCCGTGGGGCAAGCGCCGTCGCGATTCCGACGCCGCAGCGGTGGGCGACACCGAAAACGGCACCGCCGGCGGTGTGTTCAAGCTCGACTGGGCCGAATTCCGCAACCTCTACGACAATGTAACCATCAATGGCTAAGGAGTCTGTCCAATATTACTCGATCGCTGTGGATACACGGGAGCGGCGAGTCGGCTTGCAAAGACGCGAGCTTGCGACCCACCCAGCCAGCAAACGGGCACGGAAAAGAACGAGTAGTTCTTGGCGGGGCCCTAAGCGTCTCTTGTTCGTAGCGGCCGTCGTCGCCGCGTGTGGAACCAGTACGACGCCTGCTCCTGCGACTGCCGACGCCGACGCGACCGCAGCCGTCGACGCCGGAGCGGACGTAGCCGCCAGCGACGTTGTTGCAGCGGACGCAGCGGTCGGGGCCGAAACCTGGCAGCCGACTGCCGACGTGGCGGCCGCTACACGCAACCCCGCGTGCGGCGCGTTCGACGACACCAAGCGCGGCCAGAAGCAGGGTTGGGGCGGCTACACCATCGGCAAGCAAGTGTTCACCTGTAACGTTTGCCGCGGCGGCGATCCGCTGTTGCAGGGCAAGTGGCGCCAGATTGACTTCAAGACCGAAGACCCGGCCACGCCGATGGGCGACGATAAAGAGCTGCTGACGGTCGACGGCAATGTCTGGCACGACCGCATCGGCGGTAAGGACACCGACGGCAAGGTCAAAGAGCAGACGGTCGACGGCTGGTACTTTTGCAGCGACGCCGCCGAGTGGCCGAGCAAGGACCAGTTCTGGGTGGTCGAGCAGGCGACGCCGTCGGGGCTGTTCGGCAATGCGAAAGGCAACGTGCTGCGGTTGCTGGCGCTGACCAACGGCAAGGACCTGATGGCGCTGACCATCTATGACAGCGTGACCAGCACCAAGACCAAGACCTACAACTATTGCCGCGTTGGCAGCACCATCAAGGGCCATCCGTGCAACGATCCGTTCGCCCCCTGATTGTGGCCCCCACCGTTCGCGCTTGCACCAAGACCCGATGAAGTGGATTGCATCAGCGCAGCTTGCGCTGACCGCTTGCGTTGTCGCTGCTGGCTGCGCCGTGCAGTTCGCGGCCCCGACGCCCGACTTGCCCGACCGCAAGCCCGTGCTGCCGGCGCCGATGCTGAGCCACCTCGCTGCCGTGGCGCGGATTCCCCACGCCACCCTTGGCCGGTTGGCTGAGGATCACCTGGAAAAAGGCCAGAGCGGCACGGAGTCGATGGGCGTCCTGAACGCCAACTGGCAGGTGGCGCGCGATGGGCCGGTGTCCGTGCGTGGCGACGAGCGCGGCCGATTGTGCTTCGTCACCCACTTTCGCGGCAAGGCCGAAGCCACGGCGCTCGGCCAGCGGCTGGACAAAGAGCTGCGCGGCCAGATGAATGCGTGCGCGCGCCCAGAGCTCGACGCTGGCGCTACTTTGCGGATGCGCGATCCCGACGTGCGCGTGCTGCTCGACCGTTCGGCGGTGGGTGGGCCCGTTGCCTTCGTGCTAGATGCGGTCCTGGCCAAGCTGCAAGCCGTCGCGGGCGACAAGGCCCTGGTGCGCCTGCGCGAACTGGCGATACCGACGCTGGACGCGCTGGGCCCAGTGCAGGCGATGTTGCAAGCGCCCATCGGGCTGCCCGACAAGGCCTGCATCAAACTGCGGCCGCAGTCGGTTCGGGTGACGCAGCCGATGATTGACCCCACGGCACTGCGGATGGGCGCGAGCGTGGCCGCGTTGCCGACCGGCGAACAGCCCTGTCTGCAAGGGGCGGACCCTTCGGCCTTTGCGGGCAAGTTGCCGTTCGCGGTCGTCGATCACCTGGAGACGCCCAAGACGTTCCTGCTCTTGCCGATGGCGATGTCGCTCGACGCGCTGCAAAAGCCAATGGCCGACGAGATGGCGCGCATCGGCGTGATGAAGACCGACCAGGGCTGGGTCAAAGTCACGGGCATGCGCCTGAGCACAGCGCGCGGGGCGTTGCTGGTGCACGCGGCCATTGTGGGCGAGATCCAGGACTCGTTCCTGTTCGTGCCGATCCGCCGACCGGTCCAAGGCGAGGTGCTGGTGTGGGGCAACCCCGAGGTCGACAAGGACGGCGTCAAACTCGCCAACCTGAACCTGGAATTACACACCGATGACCGTCTCGTCGCGATGGGCGCAGCGCTCAAGCACTCGCAGTTGGTTGAAGTGGTGGCCAAACACGCGCGCATCCCGCGGGCGCGCATCGACGAGATGGCCAAGAAAGCGCTCGACGCCTTTAGCCAGGGCATCGTGGTCGGGCGCGAGCGGGTGCCGGCGGCGGCGCAGATCGAGCAACTCAATATCGAATCGGTGACAGCGGCCGGCCAGCGCATTGAAGTCCTGGTGCGGTTCGTCGGTCAGGTCGTTGTCGGCGACACTGCGCGCAATTAGCATCGCGTGCCCCGTGTTCGCGCTGGCATGGAGATGCCTATGGCTGCGGCCGCCCTCGACCTGACGCTACGCGACCTGACCGAGCCAGTCGGTGACACCTCGGCGGCGCGCAAGGTGCTGGGCCTGTTTCTCGCAAAGACGGCGCGGGTCTTTCGCAGCGTGCCTGTGGCGGCCGTTGCGCCGCACAACCGGGCGCTCTACCAGCGAACCCTTGGCGAATTGACGGCCGCCGATGCGGCGCGGTCGGGCGCGGCGCTCGCGCTGTTCCGCTTGCCGACGGTGTCTGCGTTCGCGCATTGCATGGCTGGTCAGTTGCACGCCGGCGGCGATGGCCTGGCGCTCAATCGATGGTTGCGGGCGCTGTGCGAGCAGGTGCTGCTCGAGCTCGCCATCGCCGGTCGGCTGACCGCGCCGCTCGACGTGGGGCCGTCGCCAGCGGGCGACGAGCGGTTGCTGTGCTCGCCTGTGGCCAACCTCGCGGTGCGGCCAGCGGTTGGAGCAACGGTAGGCTACGCGAATGGTCGCGTCACAGTACAGGCGGGCGATCGCGTCGTTCGCGTCCTCCTCGCAAGTCCTCAAGCGTGCGACAGCGAAGCTGCCCAGGTGACCCGGCCGTACCACGAGATCGTGCCCGGCTTTTGGGTTACCGACACCGACAACAACCCGCTGGCGATGTTCGAGGCCCACCCCGACAAGCAGGGCAACCGGCCCGACTGGGGTAGCAAGGATCCCAGCGAGTGGGTCCTGGCGCTGCGCCTGGCGCTGGCGTTGGTTGACGCGCATTTGCCGCTCTTGGGCGAGGAGATGCGTTTGATCGCCCGCGTCGTCGTCGCTGTCGGCTGGGACCCGGAGCGGCACCTGTCGGCGAGCTACAAAGAGGTCATCGGCACCCTGTACATGACGCTGCACCCGCAGCCGATGACCATGGCCGAGGCGCTGGTTCACGAATATCAGCACAATAAGCTCAACGCTGCGTTTCACCTCGATCCGCTTTTGCACAACGCCTGGTCGCCGCTGTACGCCTCGCCGGTGAGGCCGGACCCGCGGCCGTTGCACGGCGTGATTCTGGCCGTCCATGCCTTTCAGCCGGTGGCGCGCCTGTACGAAGCGATGGCGCTGGCGGGACACGCGCTGGCGGCCAACGCGGCGTGGCTGTCGCGCTTTGCCCGCATCGTGCAACTGGATCGCGCGGGTGCGGCGACGGTACTGGCCCACGCCCAGCCGACCGCGGTAGGCAAGCCGTTCTTTGACGAGATGCGGCGCCTCGACGACCATCTGGCGAAGCTGGAGGCGGCGCGCTGGGGCACGGCGGCGGTCGCTGGCGCGCACCTCGACGAACTAGCTGGTCATGACTGATCGCCGGTGTCCGCGCGCACCACGATTTTTGACCGCACCGGCAAGCGGGCCTAGCCTGTGCGGCCGGTCCCCGCCTTGCGGGCGCCGCGGTCGTCGACCATGCACGCCCTCGCTCAGCTTGCCCTCGCCTTCGCCCTGGCCATTGTAGCCAGCGCGTGCTTGTCGCCCACCAAGCAAGAATTTGTGCCGCCCGTGCAGTCGGCGGACGCCGCAGTCGATGGTAGCGGTGCGGTCGATGCAGCAACCGGCGCCAGCGAAACGGTAGCCGAGGAAGTTGCCTCAACCGGCGACGTCGCCGCGGATGCGCCCGCTGACGCGGTGGACGCGGCTGCACCCTGCACGAGCGACGAGGCATGTGCCGCAGTCGTCACCGCCCCGGCCTGCCAGTACGTGCGGTGCCTGCCGACCGCAGGTGGCCCAGCCGCCTGCCAGTTGCTGCCCGAAAAAGACGGCAAGACTTGCGGCGACGCCGAGTGCCTGGTCCAGAGCGGTGCGCCGATCCTGCAAGCCCGACAATGCCAGGCCGGCGCGTGTACCACAGCCGCGGTCACCACCCCTTGCGCGGACGGCGACCCCTGCACCACCGACGGCTGCACGGCCGCCAGCGGCTGCACCCACTCGTTCGTCGACTGCGCGGATGACAACGCTTGCACCAAAGACGCCTGCGACGCCCAGGCCGGCTGCACCCACGTCGCGGCCGACGCCAGCCCCTGCGACGACGGCAACCAGTGCACGCTCAACGACGCCTGCAACGGCGAACAGTGCCAGGGCGGCGCCACCAAAGACTGCGCCCAGACCAGCCCGTGCCAGTACGCCAGCTGCGTGGCGTCAAGCGGCCTGTGCGTGGCCGCGCCACTGGCCGACGGCCAGCCGTGCGACGACGGCAACCCGTGCACGCCCAAAGACGGTTGCAAGGCCGGTAACTGCGCCGGCACCGGTAACGCCTGCGACGACGGCAACGCCTGCACCATCGACGGGTGCGCCAACGGCGGGTGCCAGCACTCGCCGTCGTCCGGGCCCTGCGACCTCGACGCCTCGCTGTGCACGGCCGACCTGTGCGCTGGCGAGACCTGCTCGCCGGGCAAGGTCCTGACCTGCGACGACGGCAACCCCTGCACCGTCGACGGCTGCGCCAAAGCGACCGGGTGCAGCCACGTACCTGCGGCCTTCGCCAGCCCCTGTGGCACTGCCAAGTGGTGCGGCAAGGATGCCCAAAAGAGTCAGTGCGTCGCGGCGCCGACCGTAGCCGGTATGACCCTGGTTGCCGGCGCCACCTACACCCAAGGCTGCAACGCCGCCGTCGATCCGTGGTGCAATCCCAACGAGAAGCCGGCGCATCCGGTCGCCATTGCCAGCTACTACATCGACACCAACGAGGTCACCGTCGCGCAGTACCAGGCCTGCGTGACCGGCGGCGCTTGCGTGGCGCCCGGCACTGGAACGGGGGCGACGTGGGGCCAGACCGGTAAGTCGCAGCACCCGGTCAACTTTGTCTCGTGGGCTCAGGCGAACACCTACTGCCTGTGGGCCGGCGGCGGCCGCCTTTGCAGCGAAGCCGAGTGGGAATTCGCCGCGCGAGGCAGCGACGGTCGGCGCTTTCCGTGGGGCAACACGCCGGCTACGGGCTGCGATCTGGCCAACTGGGGCGGGTCCTGCGGCGGTCTGCAGCCAGTCGGACAGCTGCCCAAGGGCAAAAGCCCATTTGGCCTGTACGACATGGCCGGCAACATCCGCGAGTGGACCGCCGACTGGTACGCCGGCGGCTACTACGCCGAGCTCGCGGCGGCTGGCACGCTGACCACCGCGCCCGCTGGCCCCAAGACCGGCAGTGAACGCTCGGTGCGCGGCGGCTACTTCCAAGACAACATGCCCGAACTGCGCACGTCCGCGCGCGCATTTGCGCAGCCGGCGACCAGCGCGTTTTCGCTCGGGATTCGCTGCTGTCGATCGCCCAAGTAGCTGCCATGGTCCAGACCGCCGACCCTTCACACTACGACGGTCATGATCTCGAGGCGCTGGCCGACATGCCGCGCTACAACGCGTGGATTGACAGCAAGTTTGCGCCCTGGCTGCACGGAAGCGTCCTGGAGGTCGGCGCGGGCATTGGCAACTTCTCAGCGACCTGGCTGCCGCGGGCGACCCAAGCGGTGCTGGTCGAGCCGGCCGCCAACCTGGCGCCGCGCCTGACCGAACGCTTTGCCAACGACCGACGCGTGCGCGTCGCCAACACCTTGCTGGCCGATCTGCCCGCCGATCTGCACCAAGCGTTCGACGTTGCGGTGATGGTCAACGTGCTGGAGCACATCGCCGACGACGTCGGTGTGTTGCGCGACCTGCATGGTCTGTTGCGCACGGGCGGTGCCGTGTGCGTGTTCGTGCCGGCGCTGCCGGCGCTGTTCGGGTCGCTCGACGAAGTCTTTGACCACGTGCGGCGCTATCGCAAAGCTGAGCTTGCCAACCGACTGCGCGAAGCGGGCTTTGACGTGGCGCGGATCGGCTACATGGACAGCCTGGGCGCGATCCCGTGGTTTGTCGCCGGCAGGGTGCTGCGGCAGCGCAAGCTCGATGGGCGCGCTACGGTGGTCTACGACCGCGCCGTGGTGCCCATGTTGCGGGCGGTAGAAGCTCTAGTAGCCCCGCCGTTGGGCAAAAGCCTGTGGGTGGTCGGCACCAAGGGCTAGCGGCCGCGGTGGCGCCGGTCGGCCTCTACCACTCGCCAATCCCTCCCAGGTTGTACGACTTGGCAAAACCCATGCCGCGCAGCACCTTGGCCGCCAGATCGCTGCGCATGCCCGACTTGCAGTAGAGCACGATGGTGTCGCCGGGCTGCGCATGCTGGTCAATCGCTTGCGCAATGACCTGGACGGGGATGTTGACCGCGCCCGGCACGGCGCCGGTGGCGAATTCGGCTTCTGTGCGCACGTCGAAGAGCCTGGCGCCAGCGGCAACCATTTCGTGGGCGCGGGTGCGCGTGATCTTGATGTCGTCGGTCATGGCGGTCCTGTAAGCGCCCTAGGCGCGAGGCGCCAATGTAGGGCGGGTGCCGTCTGCGCGAAAGGTCCGACCTGCAATTCCATGCGCGCGCCAGTTCACGGCTGCAAATCAAACCGGAACTCTTGCTCAGCCCGCACCGCCACCGGCAGGCCCGCCTTGGCGGCCGGCCGAAAGCGCCAACGGCCAAGCGCCGTGCGCACCGGTGCGGCAAAGCGCGGATCACCTTCCGTCACGCGAATCTGCGCGTCGGCGACGCCGCCCTGGGCGGTAATGACGAAACGCGCCAACACCACCGCGGTTTCGCTGGCCGCCCGCGCCCAGTCTGGATACTGCGGAGAAGGCTGCTCGAGCGCCTCAGGTTGCGTGTCGACGGCGTCTGCGCTGTATACGGCGTCCAGCGGCAGCGGCGTGCCCGCCGGCCCCGAGGTCTGCGGCAACGGCGCGATCGGCGCTCCGATGCCGCCAAGGCTGGCCGGCGGTGCCGTTTGCACCGCAACTCGACCGGGGCCCTCGGTAGGCGCTGACACCGGCGAATGCGTTGGTGCGGTACCCAGCGACGGCCTGACCGGCTTCGCCACAGGCGTGCGCAGCCGCGGCGGGTCCGTTGCGGGCAGAGGCGGCGGCGCGACCGGTTGAGGTGCTGGCGCGGGCGTAGTGGTGGGTGGCGAAGGCGCTGCCGGCAGCATTGGCGGCACGACCACACCCACGTACACCGGCACCGGCGGCAAGACGAGCGGTCGCGGCCGCAGCCGCAGCACCAATACGCCAGCGACCGCAGCCAGGGCAAGTGAAACGCACAGTCCGACCGCGAAGTTGCGATCGACAAAGCGGCCCGGGTGCACGACTTGGGGAGTCAAACTGTGGGGCGGCTCAGGGCTTGTCACACCCGACGGCGTCGAGCCACGGTCAAGCACGCAGCCAGCACCAACAGCCAGGGCGCGAGTAGGCCGCGCGCTGCCGGGCTGGCCGCACAGAATCCGGCACCGTTGCTGCCGCCGCCAACCGAGCCCGCTGTGGTGTCGCTGCCACTGCTGTCAAACGGCAGGCCTTGTCCGTCCTCGCGACCACCGCGCGCGTCCCTGTTCGTCGCCGCAGCCAATCCGTCGTTGCCCGCGTCGGCGCCCTGCTTGCAATCGCCGCCGTGGCGGCACGTGCCGCTGTCACAGCTGTCTGCCGTGCAGGCGTCGCCGTCGTCGCAGTTCTTGGCCGCGCCGGCGAGGCACAGGCCCTGGGCGCAATAGTCGTCGACGGTGCAGTCGTCGCCGTCGTCGCATTTGCCAGTCAGGCCGGCGTTGACGCAGGCGCCACCCAGGCAGCTGTCTGATGTGCAAGGGTTTTCGTCGTTGCAGAGCTTGGCCGCACCGCCCGCGCAGTTACCGCCAGAGCAAGTCTCGCCAATCGTGCACGCATTGCCGTCGTCGCAGGTGCCCGTTTTCTGCGCGTGCTTGCAGCCGCCGCCGCTGCAGCTGTCGGCCGTGCAGGGGTTGTTGTCGTTGCAAGCGACCGGTCCGCCCGCTCCGCACTTGCCGCCCTGACAGTGGTCACCGCCCGTGCACGCGTTGCCGTCGTCGCACGGCGCGGCATTGTTGGCATAACTGCACGCTCCGCCCGCACAGCCATCGTCGGTGCACGGGTTGCCGTCGTCGCAGTTGACCGCGGCGCTGCCTTTACAGGTGCCGCCCTGGCACTTGTCGCTGCCGGTGCATGGGTTGCCGTCGTCGCAGCCGTTGCCGTTGGCGGCGTGGGTGCAGTTGCCAGCAGTGCAGCCATCGCTGGTGCAGGGGTTATTGTCGTTGCAGTCCTTGACGATGCTGCCGCCGACGCAGGCGCCGTTCTGGCACTTTTCGCCGGCGGTACAGGCGTCGCCGTCCCAACACACGGCGCCGGTGTTGGGCGTGTGCGTGCATTGGCCGTTGCTGCAGCCGTCGTTGGTGCACGCCTGGCCGTCGTCGCAGCTGGCAGGGCAGGCAGGCGGCTGCACGCCGCCATTGACGCAAGCGGCGACCTTGGCGATGTAACTATCCCACGGCCAATACTTGCCCGGATCGGTGTGGGTCTGGTTGGGCAGCTCGACGTGGCCTTTGATCGCGGCCTTGGTGGGCTGCAGCTGGTATTTCTTGACGAGGTAGCAGGTCAGCTGCGCCGTGGCGTCGAGCATCTGCGGCGTGACGTAGTTGGCGTCGCTGACGTAGCCCTCGTGCTCGATGCCGATGGTGTAGCCATTTTCGCTGCCGACGTGCCAGGCAATGTCCTTTTCTTTGACCATCTGCGTGATGGCGCCGGTCTTGCTGACGACATAGTGGGCGCTGACCTGGGCATTCGGGTTCTTGAACCAGGAAATACAGCCGGCATAACTACCCTGCACCGTATGCACCACCACGGTCTTGATGCTGCCGATGCCGCGGTTGGCCACCTTGAAGTTGACCGAAGCTTGCCAATCGGCCGGCGCATACTCGGCGCCGTTGAGCGCTCCTTCGACGTACGCGAAGTCGTTGGGCGTCCCGCTCGGCGCCTCGACCCACGGCGCCCCCGGCGTATCGACGCACGCGACCAGCGCGAGGCAGACGGTCAGGACGGCGATGCGGACGATGCTCATGGCGACCTCCGCGTGGCTTCACGCGCCGCGCCGACGCAGCGCAACCAGCATACCCAAGGCCAGCACCATCCACCAGCCGTGTCCGGTGCGCCCGCCTGGCACTGCCGAACAGGACGAGTCGGCGGCAGGCGGCGTGTAGAACGGACTCGCCGTATCCGGGTTCGCCTCGCCTGCCGCGCCACCCGTGCGCTGGACACCAGCGCCGTCCTTGCCAGGGCTGGTTCCGTTGTCGGCGCCAGGCTTGCCAGCGTCCTTGCTGCTGGTCGCAGTGGTTTCCGGGCTGGAACTTGCGGTATCGGCAGAGCGACCAGCGCTGGTTTCCGTGCCGCGACCTGCGCCGGCGTCTTCGGCTGCGCCATTGCCCGGCTCAGCAGCCGTGTCGGCCGTCGCATCGGGTCCACCGCTTGCGCCCGCATCGCCGCTGATCGCCTGGCATGCCCCGGCCTTGCAGATGTTGCCGACGCCGCAGGTCTTGATCTTTTTGGCGAGAGTGCCGCATTCGTCGGTCTGGTACAGGTCGTTGCCCTTGCAGGTGGTGCCGACCGGGCTGCCGCCTTCGTGGGTGCACGCGCCGTCTTTGCAAGCGTCGGCCGTGCACGGCTTGAAGTCGTCGCACGGTAGCGGATTGCCCGCGCACGCCAGATTGACGCAACTGTCGTTGTCGGTGCAGGCGTTGCCGTCGTCGCAGGCGCCGGCCAATGGTCCAAACACGCATGCGCCAGCGGCACAGGCGTCGCTGGTACACGGGTTGGCGTCGTTGCACAGCTTGGGCGTGCCCTTGCAGGCGCCCGTCGCACAGCTATCGCCGCTCGTGCACGGATCGCCGTCGTTGCAGCCGGCCTGGCTGGGCACGTGCAGGCAAGCGCCAGCCTTGCAGCCGTCGGTGGTGCACGGGTTGCCGTCGTCGCACTGGACCAGCGTTCCCGCTTTGCACGCACCGGCTGCGCACTTGTCGCCCGTACTGCAAGCGCTGCCATCGTCGCAGGGCGCTGCGTTGGGCGCGTTGCTGCACGCCCCGGTCTTGGGGTTGCAGCTGTCGTCCGTGCACGGGTTGTTGTCGCCGCAGTTCTTGGCCTGACCTGTCGCGCACTTGCCAGCGCTGCACACGCCGCCACCCGTGCACGCGTTGCCGCTGCCGCAAGGCTTGCTGTTGGCGACCGACTTGCAGGCGCCCGTGACCGGCGTGCAGCCGTCGTCGGTGCAAGGGTTACCGTCGTCGCAGGTCTTGGCTACGCCGGCGCACTTGCCGCCGCCACACTTGTCGCCGCTCGTGCAGGCGTTGCCGTCGTTGCACAGCGTGGTGCTGTTGGTGTGGGTGCAGTTGCCGGTCTTGGCGTCGCAGCCGTCGCTGGTGCAGACATTCTTGTCGTCGCAGTTCTTGCTGGTGCCGCCCAAGCACTTGCCACCGGTGCACTTCTCGCCGGCGGTGCAGGCGTTGCCGTCCCAGCACACCGCCGTCGTGTTGGTGTGCGTACACTTGTTGGCGACGCACGCGTCCGCAGTGCAGGGGTTCAGGTCGTCGCAGCCAGCGGGGCAGCCCGTGGGAGGCGGCGGCGGGTTGCCGTTGACGCACGCCGCGACCATGCCGATGTACTTGTCCCACGGCCAGTACTTGCCAGGGTCGGTATGGGTCTGGTTGGGCAACTCCACGTGGCCCTTGATGTTCGCTTTGGTGGGCGCGAGCTTCCACTTCTTGATGAGGTAGCACGACAACTTGGCGCTGGCATCGAGCAACTGCGGCGTGACCCAGTTGGCATCGCTGACAAAGCCTTCGTGCTCGATGCCGATGGTGTGGCCATTCTCGCTGCCGACGTGCCAGGCGATGTCTTCTTCTTTGACCAGCTGCACGACTTCGCCCTTCTTGGACACGCAGTAGTGCGCCGACACCTTGGCTTTGGGGTTCTGCATCCAACTGACGGCGCCGGCAAACGAACCCTGAGTGGTGTGCACGACGATAATCTTAACCTGACCGGGCTTACGCGAGGCGTTCACATAGTTGGCGGTCGGCTTCCAAATCGCCGGACCGTACTCCGCCGCGCCGACGCCAGCGCCGAGCGTGCCGTACTCGTCGAGCGCCAGTTCGTTCGGCAGGCCCTCTTCCGGCTCTGGCAGACATGCATTCGCCGCCACCATGATCGCGACCAACAGCCCGCAGCGACCTGCGAACCGACCCAAATTCGCCGTGTTGCCTCGCATGTGCCCCCCCTTTCGCCCCGACCCAACCGGCCCGACTGCCGTTTGGGTCGCAAGAGGATAACAGGCGCTGCAGCGATGCCATCCGAGCCATGCGTGCCCGGCGCCGACGTGGGGTGCTTGCACCCCATCTAGTCAAGCCGCTAACTTTCAACAGGAAACTTCAGGACCGCTGCGGATCGGGCCGGAGTACACCCGCCGATCCGGTTCGCATGGGGCGCGCTGGCCCCGGATTTACGCTGCCATCGATTCGGCCTACACTGCGCGGCTAGCCGCAACGCAACTGTTTTGGCTCACAGGTGCCCGATGTTCGACCACTCTTGACCCCTTGCCGCGCTGGTCGCTGGCGCGCTAGCCCTGGCCTCGTGCAATGCCGAAGACGTCAGCGCCAAGGCAGAGGCTGCCGCCGCCGAGGCCAAGGCAGCCGCCAAGCAGAAAGCCGACGCCTTCGCGACCAAGATCGTCAACGACGCGCTCGACGACCTGGCTTGCTCCGGCAAGATCTCGCCCACCCTGGCCGACCGCCTCAAGACCAAAATCAGCGAAAAGGGTGGCGTCACCGTCAGCGACCTCATCAGCGCGCCCGAAATGCTGAGCGACGTCTACGCGCGCACCACCGGTTCGCTGGCTGGCCTGCTGACCACGCTATCGGCGGTGCACGAGCTCCTCGCGGTGCCCGCAGTCAAAGACGTGGTGGCGGGCGGCTGGGACGCCGGCGCTTGTGGCCCGGTCGTGCAACTGCCTTGCGTGTCAGGCAAAGGCGAAGCGACCGTGACCTGCACCAACGCCAAGCCGACTGGCATCGCGGTGGCGTTGACTGGTTGCAAGCTCAAAGGCGGACCCTACACCGGCGCCGTCACGCTAGCCGCTGTGCCGACGGACACTGGCGCTGCCGAGGTCGGGTTCGCGGCGCTCAAGATCGGCGACACCTTGCAGCTGGACGGCAAGCTGCGCCTCAAGGTCAACGTCGGCAAGGATGCGCTCATCGATCTGCGGTCGCTGTCCGCATTGACCATGGCGACCAATCAGGCCGCGGCAACCAAGGCCAAATGTGGCACCAAGACCGTGCTCAAGGTCGCACACCTTGCAGCCGACACCACGCAGCTGGTTGCCGAGTTTGACGGTGAGCGTCAGAACCCCGACGCGACCTACTTGTTCAAGACCGTGGGCAAGCACCTGTACTGGCCGTTCACGCCCGCATGCGCGTGTCCCGGTGCTGGCGCTGGCGTGGCGGTGACGTTTCCAGCGCCTTACGGCAAGAACGCGGGGCCGACTCTGCAAGTTGAGTTTGGTGCCCCAACCGAAGCCGACGCCTGCGCCAGCGCCAAGGCGACGCTGCTGAACTGGCCCGCTTGCAGCAAGCTCGACAACCCGACCGCAGACTGCGGCAAAGCGGCGGGCGAAAAGCTGGCGACGCAGGTGTTCTCGGCACTGTGCGGAAAGGGCGTGCAGTAGCTCGTTCAGTATCCGAGCAGGGTATCGTCGTTGCGCAGGCCGCTCCACTTGCCGGCGTCGGTGCACGATAGGTCATTGCCAAACGTGCCCGAGAACTTGCCGCCATCGGCCTGCATGACGAACTGGCCCTGACCCTTGTCACTGCCTTTTTGCACCGACCACTTGAAGTCGAGGCGATTGCCTTTCGGCGTGCCGATGAGGATGCCGGTGCGCTCCATTCCGCCGTCAGAATAGGCAAACGAGCCAAGGATCTTGGCGCCGTCTTGCACCAGATCCAACGTGCCGCGCGACGTGCGCCAGGTACCGGCCCAGCCGTGGGCAGGCGCGGCGTCGCTCGGCGCGACTTCGGGGACATCGATCGACGCCGGTGCCTGGGTCTGCGCACCGCCACAAGCGCCCAGCGCGCTCACAACCACCACGACCGCAACCCCGCCCGCGACCCACCGCACCATCGTCACCCCCCGCGCGGAGCGCTGCGCCGCCCCCGGGGCAGTACCGTAGTGGCATCCCTGGATGCGTGCAAGGGCTTGGGCGGCTTTGGCCTACGGCATCAAGGCTGCTCGCCGGCACCGTCGTCCGAGTCAGCTTCCGGCGCCGGTTCGGGCAGACTCGGCGTGTGTTCCGCGTCACCCGGCGCAGGCTCGGTGGCACTGTCGTCGACCGGGGCGGTTTCGGCCTTCTTCTTGCGCTCGCGTCTTGGCTCCGGCAGCGGCGGTGCTTTGGGCGGGTGGCGCGCGAACCACGCGTCGGCGATCTGTTTGGCGATGGGCGCGGCGTTGTGGCCGCCCGATCCGCCGTGCTCGACCAGCACGGCCACCACGATGTCCGGCGAGCGGTACGGTGCCCAGCCGACAAACCACGCGTGGTCGTTCTGCAACCACGCCGACAGGCGTGCCAGCGCTGCGGGATCCTCGCGCAGTCGTTCTGCCACATCTTTGCGGACCCGCTGCGGCGCCTGCGCGGTGCCGGTCTTACCGGCCATGTTGGCCAGCGCGGGTTGGCTGCCAAAAGCCGTGCCCCCGGGCTCGTTGACCACGGCGTACAGCATCTCTTGCAGCAGCGGCAGCGTTGTCTTGCGCAATTCGAGACGCCGCGGCGGGTCGCGGTTCGGCGCCACCAGCTTGCCCTGCGCATCCTCAAAGCCGGCCACCACCGTCGTGCGCGGCAGCCAGCCGCCGTTGGCGATGGCGGCGTACACCCGCGCCAGCTGCAGCGGCGAAGTCAGTACGTCTTTTTGGCCAACTGCGGTCGACAAGGCGAAGCCGGGGTAGTACCCGCCGGGCACGTGCTGCTTGTACCACTGAAGCGACGGCACCCGCCCTATCGTCTCGCGCAATTCGATGCCGGTCGGCTCGCCAAAGCCAAGCCTGCGCGCCCACGCCTCCAAACGGTCGATGCCGAGCTCTTCGCCGACGCGATAGAAGTACACGTCGCAACTGGCGCGGACAGCATCGTGCAAGTCGACCTCGCCGTGGCCGCGGCGGTTGTGGCAGTGAAAGCGGCGCCCGCCAAAGTCGTAGTGACCGTGGCATGTCTGCTCGGTTTTGGCCGTGACGATGCCCTCTTCCAGGCCGGCGATGGCCGCGACAACTTTGTAAGTCGAGGCCGGCGGATAGCCGTGGATCGCCTTGTTGATGAGCGGCGCGTACGCGCTGATGTCGGCGAGCGGACGCGACTGCGGGGCGCGCTTGCCCGCCAGCGCGTTGGGGTCGAAGCTTGGCTTGGCGTACATCGCCAGCACGTGACCTGTCGTTGGCTCGATGACCACGGCGGCGCCGGCAAACACGTCTTTGAGCGCGACCTTGACGGCGCGCTGCAGCTCCAGGTCCAGCGTCAGCCGAACGTTGAGGCCCGCCGTGACCGGGCGCGGTCGCAGCGCCGCCACCAACTCGTCGAGGTCGGTCGCGGGCCCCTCGCCCTCGTTGCGCCGCACCAGCACCTGCTCGCCATCCAGGCCGCGCAATGCGCCGTCTAGCGCCGCCTCCAGCCCCGAACGACCCACGCGATCAGTCAAGCCGAACCGCGGAGGCGCAAACGGCAGGACCGGCGCCACGTCTTTGGGGTTGACGTAGCCGACATAGCCGATGACGTGGCTCGCCAGGTACCGAAACGGATACTCGCGCTGGATGTCGGCCACCACCCGCACTTCGGGCAGTCGATGGCCATTGGCGCGCAACACCGCAACCTCGTCGTTGTAGCTGCGGCGGCACAGCGGGCACTGCAAAATGTGGGTCTGCTTGCGCATGGCCTGGCCGTCGTACGGGCACTGGTCCGCGTCGGCAAAGTCGCGATCGCATGCGTGGCAGTGCCAGGCCTTACCGGCCGCCACCAAACGGCGCTGATCGAAAGGGCAGGTCTTGCGCGCCGGCACTGGCTCGAAGCCGCGCCCACAAGCGCTGCAGTGCCGATGCGGACGCTCGCCGACCAGCTCCAGGGGACTCGAGTCGTAGGGACAGTGCGAGCTCACCAGGTCGCGGCGCACCAGCAGCGGCTTGCGCTTGCGCGGGTCCACGGGTCGATGCAGCTCGGTGTGCAGTTCTGCACGCTCGGTATCGCTCAGGTCGAGCAGGTACGACAGCGTATCGACGATGGTCGCGATGCGCTCTGGCTTGACGCGGTGAGTCAGGATTTCGACGCTGTGTGACTCGATGTTGCGCGCGACCACGGTGCCATCGGCGGCTTTGATCAAACCGCGCGGCGCCTGCGCGCGCACCTTGGACACGCGCTCGATGACGGCGTACTTCTCGTAGCGGTCGCCGCGGACTACCTGCACGATCACCAGCCGCGCGGCCAGGGCCAGCAGGCAAACTGCCCCCAGCGCCAGCGCCACCCGGTTGCGGGACCGAAAGCGCGTGGGCTCGTGCGAGTGGCCGATAGCGACGGACATGGACACGCGGCGCCGCAATGGCGGCGGGCGAGGACTGTACACCGGGTCGCGATGCAGGCGAAGCGCTGGCCGCGCTCGCGGCCGGTGGAACACAGACGAGTCAAAGGCTTGCGCGAGCCGCCCTGCGCTCCGATGCGGCCGCCACCGCCCTTGACGCGCGGCCCCGGCATGTGGACGATCAACATCCCTGGCGTGTCCACTGGCCTTCTGCCGGTGCTCGCGACCCGCGCCTTACCACCACGGACAAAATGCCCGCGCCGCTGCCCGGGCTGAGGACATCCCGATGACCACTCGATTTGAGCGTGCCCAGCGTTGGGCACTGGGCCTGGCCACAGCGACACTGTTCGCCGCCGCGCCCGTCCAAGCCGCGGTGCCCGCGACCGCAACGTTGGAAGGCGTGCTGACTTCGGCTGGCGGGGGTCCCGCGGCGGACGGCAACTACACGTTGACTTTGGCGGTCTACGCCCAGCAGACCGGTGGCACCGCGGTGTGGACGGAGACGGCGGCAGTGGCAGCCAAGGGTGGCCAGTTCGGCTGGCAGCTCGGCAGCAAGACGCCGCTTTCCGCAACGGCACTCAACCTGTCTGCCGCGTGGCTCGGCGTCACCATCGGCTCCGACCCTGAGCTCGCACGCCAACCACTGGGTTCTGCGCTCTACGCCCAGCGTGCGGCCGTCGCAGACAGCGTAGACTGCTCCGGGTGCATCAAAGCAGGGGCATTGGACGGGGCGGTGCTGCAGCCGTACGCCAAGGCCGCCGACCTCGGCAACTACGCCAAAGCATCGGATTTAAGCGGCTACGCCAAGGCGAGCGACCTTGGCGGCTTTGCCAAGACCTCGGACCTCGACGCCTACGCAAAAGTGGCTTCGCTCGCCGCGGTCGCTGCCAGCGGCAGCTTCAACGACCTTAAGGACAAGCCGGCGCTGGCGGATGTCGCCAAGACCGGCAACTACGGAGACTTGCTCAACAAGCCCGTCACGGCCAAAATCGGATCCAGCTGTGGCAGCGGTTTGGTTCTCAACGGCTTCAAGGCCGACGGATCGCTGGACTGTGGCCCACTGCAGGTGCCAGCCGACGCCATCGACGAGATCTCCAATGGCTTGATTTGGAATCAGTTTATCGACTCGGCGCCAGGCGGCACCGGCATCAAGATTCCCGATGGCTTGGGCGCTGGCGTCTCGGACAGCATTGCATTCCCCGACATCGGCCTTGCGCAGGCCATCTGGGTCGAGGTCGACGTTTTCAACTCCGACCTGTCGCACATCACAGTCGAGTTGTTCGGACCCGGCATGAGCGCGCCTTATATCCTGTACAGCAAAAGCAAGACCGGCCAGAAGCTCAAAGCCGCGTTCAACAAGGACACGGCCATCGTCCAAGGCGACATGAACAAGGACTGGATCGGCAAGAACATCAAGGGCACCTGGTCGATTACCGTCAAGGACCCCGTGGACAACCAACTGGGCCCAACGGTCGACGGTGACTTCTCTTGGTCGCTACATATCCAGACGCTGTCCAATAAGAAGGTCCAGATCAAGGGCAACCTGTTGGTCGATGGCAGCGTCAAGGTCGGCGCCGACAGCGCGGACTGCACGGCGCTCAACGCCGGCGCAATTCGCTGGACTGGCACCGTGTTCCAAGGCTGCAACGGCAAGGTGTGGACCGGGTTGCAGGGCGCCGACGGCAGTTCGCCCGGCTCAGCGGCGTTGACCTGCAAGACGTTGCACAAAGAGTTTCCCAACTTGGGCGACGGCACCTACTGGCTCGACCCCAACGGCGGCAGCGCGGGCGACGCCTTTCAGGCCCCATGTAACATGACGCGCGACGGCGGCGGTTGGACCATGGGCGTCAAGATGTGGTACCAGAACGGGATGAACGGCACGACGGGCGCGGTCGGCAGCATCGGCGACGCGCTGCAACTCAAAGGCAACCCGTGGAAGTTGTCAGACACCCAGATCAAGGAGATCATTGGCACCGACAACAACTTTGACGTCATGTTCGACCAGGCGAACTACAACACCAGCTACTCATCTGGCAACTACGAGTACGCGGTGTTGTACAACTACACGGCCACTTGGACCTGGGCAAAAGTCGTGCCGGCTTCCAGCACCACGACCAGCGTCAAATCGTATCGCATCAGCGATCAGGCGGTTGCCTGGACCGGGAATTTCCAGTGCGGCGACGTCGGCGGCTGGGGCATCAACTGTTACAACATCACCGCTGGCAGCAACCCGCAAGGCGGCGCCGGTTGCAACATCAACATGGGCACAGCCAGCAACGGCGGTTGGCACCATCTCTACATGGCCGAATCCAACACAGACACGTACATCTACTTGTGCAACGGCCCACAGCACAGCTCCGGCCACAACATCAACCACCGCTACTGGTTCAGGTAGCCAGGCAGACGGCGCTGGCGCCATCCGCAGGCAGCGAGCGGGTGGCGCCTGGAGCGCGGTCGTTTCAGATTCAGTTCTTGCGCAAGTGCAGCGGTAGCTCGGACCGCGAGATCGGCCGGCTCGGTCCGTCGGGCCCCCTGCCATAGCCGGTTGCGATTTCTTGGATGCGTTGGGAGCAGAACTGCGTCAGTTCGGCGCGCTGGTCCGGCGGCAACGGCGCAAACCGCGCTTGCACGCCGGCATACGTGCCGTCTTCGCCGGTCACCATTCGCTCGGCCAGGGCGTGCAAGATGAACTCTTCGTCGGTCTGCGGGTGGATGAGCACAATGTGCAAGCGCCGACCGACTTCGCAGCGGTGCTTTGGGCGCAAGAAAATCGAACCGCCAGCAGCGCAGCGGTCCGCGAAGGCGGTCAGGCGGTCAACGCTCGCGGGTGCCACCTCGACGACGACTGGCCGCAGCTCAATCGTGCCGCGGGTGCTCAACATCGGCGCCTCGACGATTTCGCCCGCCTCGCGCATTTTCTTCAACATTTCACGGACATGTGGCGGTGGCAATTGGTCGCGCAAGTTCTGGCTGCTCTCACTGAAGCCTGCGCTGATGCGCTTGGCGCGCAGCGTCAAGACGAAAGCATCCCAAGTCGCCTGCATTTCCGCTGCGATGCCATAGAACTCCAGGCCCAGGCCGGTGCCGGTCGGCGACTGCAACTGGCTGCTGATAACGCGGCGGACGACCGCAAACGACTGCAGCATGGTTCCGCTCGGCAGCTCGACCTTGATTTGAATGACCTGGTTTTCCTTGAATGCCGGCGAGGCCATGCGCACGAACAGGCCCTTGCGCGAGACGTCGCCGGTCACAAAGTCCCGCCAGAGCCCGGCGGCAAACAGGCCGACCTTGAGCGCAACCGGGTGGCGCGTGAAGTTGCGGCTGCTGTGCATGGCGACCCTTTGTTGCTGCGCCTGTGCGCATTGGCCGTTTCGCGGCGGTTGGGGCTAGCCTTGCGCTCTGCGAAGGAGTAGCCCGCCAGCATCAGCTGCACGACGCTGCGCCGCCGCTGGCCGTGCAAGTCTAAGCGTCCCAACCGGCCATGCAATCCGCGGCACATGTCTGTCGCGGATATAACCGCTTCCGCATTGTGTTCGACAGACACCTTTTCAGGCCACACACTGTGGCTGCCGCTCGCCAACAGGCATCTGTCCACCATGCTAACAATTGTCAGGCGGCTGCTGCTGGCGCGCACACAATGCGCGCGTTTTCCCAGGCAACTACGGAAACTTCATGGATTTAATCCAGGCGTCGATCTGAACCCATGAGTCGCGTTTGTAAAGAATGTCGTGGCCCCACGTCGATTCAATGCGCACCGTCATGTTGGCACGCAGCGGCAGCTTTTGCAGGGACGCCCGCACCAGCGATGCCGGCACCGCGGAGTCATGATCGCCGTGCAGTAGCAACAGCGGACCCTGGTATTTGTTCCAAGCCTCGAACACCGGCAGATCCAGCAGTTGCGCAAAAAACTTGGGCGAGCGCACCTTGTCGGGCTCGTCCACGGCCTTGTTCAGGCGCGTGCGGGCCATCCACGCCTCAGCTTCGCTCCGACAGGCGTCGGTCTTGCACAGCGCGCGCATCACGTCGTCCAGGGCATCGAGACCCCCCGACAGGTTGACGACGGCCGCGATCTGCCCGGGGTTGGCATTGGCGTGCAGCACGGCCAACGCCGCCCCCGCCGAATGACCGACCAGCACGACCGGTCGTTTGCCAAACGCTGCGCGCACGCTCTGCACGATGGCCGCCAGCTCGCGCAGGCGATGGCTGAAGTCCAGGCGGCCAAACGCCGGCGTATCGCACAAGCGGTTGACGACAGTGACCGGCCGCACAAGCGTGAAATTGCCCGCGAACTTCTGCACGAACGACCGCCACGCGCGCGGGTCATGGGCTTGACAGGCCCCGCCATCGCCTTCGATGACGATGGCAACAGGCGCCGTCGCAATGTCGCCGATGTCTGGCGTCGCGGCCACCCACTGCAGTTGGTGACCCGCGAACGTGTAAGCGCCGTCGCTGACCTTGAAGTTGTGCAACACCACCGGAGGTCCGGCACAGCCGCCAACCAAGGCAGCCCACGCCAGCATACCCGCAGCCAGCGCGGCCGCCGCGGCGAATCGGCAATGGGCGGGCAAGCGGAACATCGCGCTCCCAAAAGAGGCACCGCGGCATGGCAGCGGCGATGCGTGACTTTGCGGCAGCGCGACGTCGGGGTCAAGCACTGCGCCAGGCCGACCGCAGCTGCCGCCGGGCTTTGTCGTGGCCCAGGCCACCGGCACCACAGGCTGCGGGGCGTGGTCCACGTCAGAGCGGTTCAGTGCCCGGAATGGGCACGACCTGGCCCTTGCTCTTGTTGACGGTGCCGTCTCCGAACTCGCCGTACCAGTTTAGGCCCCAACAACCGAGCGAGCCATCTGTGCGGACGGCGCAGCAGTGCTCGCGGCCACAGGCCAGGCGCGCCACCGAATGCACCGAGTGCACCGTTGCAGGCCGCAGGGTCTGCGGAAAGCCAAATGCCGGCTGCGACTCGCCATAATTGTTGCTGCCCCAACACGACACGATGCCCTTGGTTTGCACCGCACAAACGTTGGTAAACCCACCCGACAACAGAGCGACTTTGTCGATGACCGGCACTTGGGGCGCCGCCGCGGCGGTATTGTACGTCAAAGGAAAGTAGTAGCCGGGCAGGCCGTATCCCGCATTGCCCGTCCAGCCATGCACGGCGCCTGCCGTGGTCAGGGCGAAAGTGGTGTGCAAATGGCTGGCCATGGCTGCTGTCGGGCCGGAGGTTGCGACCAACTGCGGGGTTGCGAGCGGGTTGTTGGTTGGCTTGTTGCCTAACAGGCCATTATCCATGCCCCAGCAGTACAGTGCGTTGGTTTTCGTTCGCGCGCAGGTGTGTGTTTCCGCCGCAACCATGCTGACGATGTCTCCCAGCCCCACCACCGCTACCGCATTGGCCTGGTAGGTTGGGGCTAGCGCTTGCACCTGGCCTGAGCCCAGCTGGCCCTTGTCGTTGCGGCCCCAGCAGTGCGCGCCATTGGACGGCCCCCATGCGCAAGCGTGATCGATGCCGACGGCTACGCCGGTCTTTGCTGCCACTCCAACCACTTCTACGGGCTTGTTTTGACTGGACCCGATCGGCACGGCTGCGCCCAAAGCCCCCGACATGTTGCTGCCCCAACAGTAGACCTTGCCGTCGGCCCGGACCGCACAGGCCTGGCTGTCGTTGGCCGCAATCGAAACTGCCTTGTCTCCGAGGCCGGTCACGGGCTTGAATGTGTTGTAATCGTTGCCTAGTGTCAGGCTGCCGCCGAGCTGACCGGACGAATTGCTGCCCGCGCACCACACGCTGGCGTCGGTCCTGATCACGCAACTGAAGCCCCAGCCGACGGCGACGTCCGTGGCGAACGGCGTCTTGCACTGACCCGCGGCGCACAC
Source organism: Pseudomonadota bacterium (assembly GCA_005792545.1). Classification (GTDB taxonomy): domain Bacteria; phylum Myxococcota_A; class UBA9042; order UBA9042; family UBA9042; genus SXRM01. The sequence continues at coordinate 49,205 of SXRM01000257.1, forward strand.
CTTGCCATTGCCGCCCATGCACGGCGTGCCGTCCTCGACGGCCGGGTGGCTGCACGCCCCGGACTTAACGTTGCACAAGTCCTGGGTGCAGTCGTCGCCGTCGGCGCAGGCTTCGAACAAGCTGCAGAGCGCCCCTTTGCTTGTCGCTGCCGACGGAGCAACCAGTATCGGGACGGCGCTTTGCACGCCCGGGCCACTCTGGCCGGTGCCGAGTTCGCCAAAACTGCCGGCGCCCCAGCAGCGCACCTGACCGACCTTGTCGACTGCGCAGGTGTGATCGCCGCCCGCCGCTAGCCGCACGGTGTCGAACAGGTCAGCTACGGTGACTACGCCGCTGGCGTTGGCTTCGCCCTGGCCTAGCTGGCCGCTGGCGGCCGCGCCCCAGCACTTGACGGTTCCAAGCTCGCTGACACCGCACGCGTGCTGCCCGCCCGCTGCCAACGGGTTCAGCAAACCGGCTCCGCCCACCACAACGGGGAAGCCCTCCACGACCGCAGACGGGCTGCCGGTCACCTGGCCTTTGGCGTTGTCGCCCCAGCAACGCGGCTGGCCATCGGGACCTGTCGCACATGCGAAGGCATGACCGGCAGTTACCCACTTCCAGGGCGATATCGCCTGCGCTGCTGGCTGCGGCAAGTGATTCTGCGCGTACTGACCCGTCAGCTGCTTGAGGTCGTTGTTGCCCCAGAAATAGGCAAAACCGCTGTCATTGCTCGCCAGCGAGAACTGGCCGCCGAGCGCCATTCTGCCGACTTTGGCGGTCGTCGGCTTGACGGCCAGCGCCAATGTTGGCTGGCACACCGGCGTGGAACTGGCCGCGCCGTTGCCGACCTCACCTAGGCTGTTGCTGCCCCAGCAGCGCACCTCTGTCGTGGCCTTGTCCATGGCGCACACATGGGTCTTGCCCACCGCGACCACGCTGACATTGGACAATCCGGCGACCGTGATCGCTTTGGCCTGGTCGCCCGGTTGGCCGCCCAACTGGCACTTGTCGCCGCCGCCCCAGCACTGCACGGTGCCGGCCTTTTGCACGATGCAGGTGGTCGCGCCGCCCGCCGCGATCTGCACGGCATCTTTGGCGCCCACGACCAGATTGGGGCTGGCCAGGATGCCGCCAAAGGCGCCGGCGCCAATCTGGCCGTTGAGGTTGCGGCCCCAACACATGACCTGCCCGTCCGGGCGCAAGGCGCAGCTGTGCTCCAGGCCTGCGGCGACGTCGCTTGCCCACTTGCAAACCCCCTGGTGGCAAGCGTTGCCGCCGGTACAGGGCGACCCATCTTGGTCCGCCTTGTGCGTGCAAGCGCCGTTGGCATCGCAGCCGTCTTGGGTGCACGGGTTGCCGTCGTCGCAGTCGATCGTCTTGCATAGCGTGCCGCCGACCACCTTGCTGGTCGGTACCACGGTTGCCCAGCCACGCGCGTAGTCATAGTCCCAGCCGCCGTCGTCCAAGCCGCCAAAACGGCCATTGCCCCAGCAGTGTATCTGGCCAACCGCATCGCGCGCGCAGCTGAAGTCGTCGCCAACTGCCACTGACACGCACGGCGGCAGGTCCACGACTTGCCGCGGCGACAACTGCGTGCCGGTGCCGCCGTCACCCAGCTGTGCGTTGTCGTTATTGCCCCAGCACCACACGCTGCCGTCTTTGCGCACGGCGCAGGTGCTGCGGTATGCGGCGTCGAGGTGCCGCAGGTTGTCCAGGCCCGCAACGTTCTCCGGTTGCATCACGACGCCTTTGTCTGGACAGGGTTTGCCCGTGCCGTGTTGGCCGAATGAGCAACTGCCCCAGCAGCGCGCGGTGCCGTCCTGGAGCAGGGCGCAGCTGTGCTTTTCGCCGCTTGCGACCGCAATCGCCGGACCGACCGGGATCGTCTGCGGCGTCGCGTAGTGGTCGGGGGTGGTCTGGCCAGTTGCCATCTGCCCAAAGGTATTCCAGCCGGCGCACTTGACCACGCCGTCGACCAGCGCGCACAGGTGCCAGCCGCCGATGGCCACCGCGCTTGGCTTGCCGAATCCGGTCGGAACGGCAGGCGAAACGTACAGGGGCTTGGTGCTGCCCGTCCCGAACAATCCATAGGTGTTGAACCCTGAGCACCACAACTCGCCGTTAGCCAGGCGGGCGCAGGCGTTGGACCAGCCCGCCGCGGCCTCGACCGCGTTGGCGATGCCTTTCATGGGCTTGGCAATCGCGATGACGCCCACTGCGGTCCCCAGGCCCAGGGTGTCGTAGTCGGTGTTCAGGCCCCAGCAGTACACCTGGCCGCCGGTGGTGGTGGCGCAGGCGCTCTTGTTGCCTGCGCTGACCTGCGCGGCGCCGGTCAGGCCCTGGACCAGGCCCGGCACTTTGTTGATGACCGGGTACCCACCGGCCGTACCGCTGGTGTCATTGCCCATTTGACCGTGCTCGCCGTGGCCCCAGCACCACACTGTGCGATCGGCGCGCACGGCGCAGGCAAATTGGGTGCCTACGTCCAACTGCGTGGCCCACACGCACAGCCCGGCCGAGCAAAAGCGGTCCGTGGCACACGGCGTCGCGTCGGGCAAACTTGGGTTGGCGCAGCCCTTGGTCAGGTCGCATTTTTGATCCGTGCACGGGTCGCCGTCGTCGCACAGGGCATCGCTGGCCTTGAATTGGCAGCCCTTGACCGCGTCACAGCTGTCCACCGTACAAGCGACCTTGTCGTCGCAAACAATGGCGCTGCCGCCCTGACACTGTCCGTTGCTGCATGCGGTGCCGGTCAGGCACTGATTGGCATGGGTACAAGGCTTGCTGTTGTTGGCGGCGATGCAGCCGTTGTTGGGATCGCAGCTGTCGTCGGTGCAGGGATTGCCGTCGTCGCACGATGTCGCGACCCCTTTGCAGCCGCCATCGGTCGTGCAGCCGTCGCCGTTGGTGCAGGCATTGCCGTCGTCGCACTGGCCGGACTTGGCGGCGAACGTGCAGCCGATCTTGGCGTCGCAGCCGTCGTCCGTGCACAAGTTGTTGTCAAAACAGGTCTTGGGCTGGCCCTTGCATGCGCCGCTGCCGTCACAGGCGTCGCTTTGGGTGCATGCGTCGCTATCGTCGCAGCCGGTGCCCGCTTGGGTGCTGCCGATGACCTTGCAGCCGGCCTTGGCATCGCAACCGTCGAGCGTGCACGGTTTGCCGTCGTCGCAGGACTTCGGTGCGCCCTTGCACGCACCCGTCTTGCAGCTGTCGGCGATCGTGCACGGATTGCTGTCGTCGCAGGCCTTGTCAAGGCCGGTGTGCGTGCAATTGCCGGTCTTGGCTGCGCACGCGTCCACCGTGCACGGTTCGCCGTCGTCGCAGTCGACCGGCTTGCCGCCGCAGCCGCTTTGCTTGCAGGTGTCGCTTTGGGTGCACAGGTTGCCGTCCGAGCACGGCTGGCCGTCGGCGACGCTGGCGTTGACACAGCCGGTCAAGGCATTGCAGCTGTCGGTCGTGCACGGCTTGCCGTCATCGCAGGTCAGCTTGCTACCGGCACACATACCCGCGCCGCACACATCTGGCTGCGAGCAGAGGTCGCCGTCGTCGCACGCCGCCGTGCCCGCCACCGGCAAGTTCAAGCAGCCCTTGGTCGCGTCGCAGGTGTCCGCCGTGCAGCTGTTGGCGTCGTCGCAACTGGCGAGCTTGTGGCTACAGACACCGTTTTTGGCAAGGCAGGCGTCGGCGGTGCAGGGGTCGCCATCGTCGCAGTCCAGCGGCAGGCCGCTACACAAGCCGAGTTTGCAATGGTCCATCGGCGTGCACAGATTGCCGTCATCGCACGTGACGCCAGCTGCGACCGGCGTCGGCACGCATTTGCCCGATAGCGAAACGCACTGGTTCTTGAGGCACGCGCTGTCGTTCGCAGCGCTGCACTTGACCACGGTCGCGCTGGCCACTTCGCAGACGTACGGCGCCTGGGCCTTGTTGCAGTAGAGGGTACCATTGCACTTGGAAGCGTCGTCCTTGCCGTCGCAGTGCGGGTCGAGGTCGCAGGCGCAGATGTTCTTGCCCACGCTGCAGGCGCCAGCCACGCAGGTATCGTTGAGCGTGCACGGGTTGTCATCGCCGTTGCACCACTTGCCCTCGTACACCGCCGTCGGCTGACACTTGCCGTTTGCGGGGTTGCACAGGTTGCGCGTGCAAGGCAAACCGCCGTCGTCTGCACAGGTGACGACGGTGGCCAGGTTGACGACGCAGACGTTGTTCTTGGTGTCGCACGCCAACGTCCCGTTGCACGGATTGGAGTCGTCCTTCGGCGCGCAATCGGCCAATTGCTGGCACTGGCACACGTTGGCGCCCTGCTGGCACTTGCCGCCCAGGCAGCTGTCGTACGGCGTGCACGGGTTGCCATCGGCGTCGCAGGATCCGCCGCCATTGACCGGCGTCATCGCACACTTGCCGGTCGCGGCGTCGCACTGGTTCTGCAAACAGGTGTTGTCCTGCCCGAACGGGCACTGCACGATGGTCGCCGGATTGACGATGCACGCCTTGAGCACCGGGTTGCAATACAACGTGCCGTTGCACAAGTCGCCGTCTTCGTACTTGCCGCAGTCCGCGTCACTTTGACACATGCACACGCTCTGCGAGGCCGTGCAGATACCGCTCTTGCAATGATCGCCCTGGGTGCACTCGCTGCCGTCGGCGTCGCAGGTCGCGCCATCGGGCAGGACGACAGCGACGCACTTCCCCGTCTTGGGTGCGCACGCATGCTGGGTGCAACTGGTGTCGTCCACGCTCGGGCAGCTGACGACCGAAGCGGGATTCAACTCGCACACGTGCGGCAACTGCTTCAAGTTGCAGTACAGTAGCCCATTGCACAGGTTGCCGTCGTCCTTGGCGATGCAGTCAGCGTCCTTGCTGCACTCGCAGGTGTTGGCAGTGGCGGTGCACTTGCCGCCTTTGCAGCCCTCGTTGGGGGTGCACGGATTGCCATCGTCGCACGGTAACGCATCGGCAACCGGGGTCATCGCGCACTGGCCTGTCTTGGCTTGGCAGAGATTCTTGGTGCAGGCGGTGTCGTCCACGCTCGGGCAGCTGACGATGGTCGCGGGGTTGAGCTGGCACTTGCCGGTGGCCTTGTTGCAGAACAGCGTGCCGTTGCAAACGTTGCCGTCTTCCTTGGCGGCGCAGTCGGCATTTTGCTTGCAGATGCAGATCTCTTCGCCCGCCTCGCACAAGCCGTCGATGCACACGTCGCCCTCGGTACACTTCTGGCCGTCGTTGCAGACCGTGCCGTTCTTGACGGGCTTGCTGACGCACTGGCCGGTCGCAGGGACGCACGCGGCCTTGGCACAGGTGGTGTCGAGGTCGGTCGGGCACTTGACCACAGTCGACGGGTTTACGGCGCACAACTTGGTGGTGGGGTTGCAGTACAGCGTGCCGTTGCACAGGTCGCCATCTTCCTGGGCGACGCAGTCACTGTTTTTCTGGCAGCCAGGCGGCAGGTCCGGCGCGGCGTCGACGCCCGAATCGGCGGGCTCGCTGTCCGGCGCGGCCGCGTCGCTCGCATCGGGCGTTGACTGGTCTAGTTCCACCGCTGCGTCTTGCACGTCACCAAGCACTTCGTCAGCGTCCGGCGCGAGTTCGCTGCCCTGCGCCGTGTCTTGTTGCGCGTCTGGCCCGGCTTGGGCGTCGATCACCGCGACCTCGCCCGTTTCGGCGGACGCTTCGCCATCGGCAGCGATGGCCTCGGCCGTGTCCTCCGTCGTCTCGACATCTGAGGAGGCGTCGGCATCGACTGGTGTGATTTGCTCGTCCGACGTCGTGTTTTCGACGGTTTGACCGTCGATTGCCGCATCCGACGGCGCGGCCAAATCCAGGCTGGCATCGACAGCGCCCACGTCGGCAACGGCGGAGTCGGTCTTGGCCACCGACCCGGCCGGTGGGGACACTGTCGTAGCCGTGCCGCACGCGAGCAATGCAGCCGCCAGCGCCGCAAGGGCTAGTGCAGGCCGGAAATCGAAACGGAGCACGCAAGCCTCCAGAACGGGGCGACAGTATGGCATTTGCAGGCCATCGCGGCCATGGTGACTGCCACGTGCACGGCCGGCGCGTTGCGGCTATACAGAATCGCTTTGAGGTGAGATCAAGCCCACCGCAAGACAGGAGCGGCGAGTCGGCTTGCAAAGCCGCGAGCTTGCGACCCACCGAGCAAGCAAGAACGGCAATCGTAGATGACCTCGGGTCATTGCGATCCTGTATAGCAGTCCTCACCCTGGCGCGGTCTGCGTGGGGCAGTTGCCGACAATCACGTCTGTTCGTCCGCCGCCGGCCTGCCCGCCACCGGCAGCACGCAAAAAGCCCCGGTACTGAAGCCGTCCGGGCCAATCTGGTGGCAGCGGTTGAAGCGGGCCCGAAAGTTCTCCCAGGCGATGGTGGCGGTCAGCTCGACCAGCTGCTGCGGGGTCAGCGCCGCGCGCAGTCGCTCGTACAGGTCGTCCGGCACGGCCACCGGCGTGTCGCACATGGCGTCGGTCAGGGCCAGCGCGTCCTTTTCGAGCGCGGAGAACTGCTCGCTGTGTGCATAGTGGCCGATGGCTGCCAGCTTGTCGTCGCTCAGGCCTTTGTCCCTGCCGCCGGCAGAGCTGATGTCCAGTCAGAAGCGGCAGCCGATGAGCGACGCGGCCCGCAAGTTGCACAGCGTCTTGAGCGCGGCGGGCAGTGAAGTGGCACGACTGAGCGACTCTTCCATCAGCCCGTAGCCCAGCAGCACGGCCGGCTGGTGGCCCTGGACCTTCATCGGCGTCGGTGTGCGCAGCTTGACCCGGAGCTTGGCCATGCCGTAGATGATGCGCAGGAATAGCGACGTAAAAATGCCGGCATCGGAGGCATCGCGCGGGGCAAGGCGGCTGGGCGTATTTTGCAGCGACATGACGGGCTCCGGGCGCGGTAGCGCGCGACCGCCATGGTGCCAGCAACTGCACGGCGTGCAAGGGGTTAGCAGCGGCTACCGCGAAAAAGGCAGGACCAGCCAACGCTTACGCCAGCCTTTCGACCTGTTTGGGCACGAAAATCTCGCTCACGACCAGCGTCACGTCGCCAAACGGCGGCAACGCCACGACCGCCCCGTCGGTGTACACCCCGAAAATCTGCCAGCGGCCGTTGACCAGCTCCAGCACTTCGACCGTCCGCTCCTCGGTATCGACGATCCAGTACCAGGGCACGCCGGCCTTGGCATAGGCCTGGCCTTTGTCACCGCGGTCGTAGTGCGCATTGCTGGGCGAGACGACTTCGCACACCCAGTCTGGCACGAGCGGCATCGGAAAATCGGTTGGCATTTCCGGACAGCGCTGCTTGCGCACGCCCGTCACATCGGGTGCGACCCAGGTCCCGTGGCCAATGAAGAACGCCGAGTCGGTCATAATCCACCAACCGCCCGGATCACGCTGGCCCACGCCGGCATCGATCCGGCCCCCGACGCGGATGGTGGCAACGCCGTGCCGGCCGCGACTGCCCATCCGGTAGTGGATGCGGCCATTGACGATCTCCGCGTTGAATTGCTCAGGCAAATTCACGATGTCCTCCCACGTCGCCGGCCGGTCAGGCGGGCCTGCGACGTAGCCCGCGACAACGGGCACGCTATCTGCGCCAGAGCTGTGGTTGACGCTGTCCATCGGAACCTCCGCGGCCAGCGTACGGCGCGCAGACGGCCAGAGCAAGGTCCATGCCAGGTTGCGACGCCTGCTGTTTCAGGTGGTTGCAGGCGCCTGTGCCCGGCCGTCTCACAATTGTCCCAGTTTTGGTCTCACTTCGCCGGGACGGTGAGACTGCCGGCGGTCGCGCTTCGCTTCGGCCACGCCCACACCAGCGCCACCAGGATCACCGCCAGCGATACCACGTTCAGCAAGACGTTGGGCCAGTTGCCGAGCGCGGCGCTCATGCCGGTGTCGACCGGAAACCACGCCGCCAGGCTGGTCCAAATCGCGTGGCCGGCCCAGCGCTCGCCGCGGCGCAGGGGGATGGCGGCAAGCCAGGCGCACACGAACGACCACGCGGCCAAAGTGCCGCCGGTCACTGCCCAGATCCAGGTCCGGTAGGCGGCGAATTCGGCGGGTACGGTGTCGGCGCGCCAGAACACCTGCGCCACCGCGCGGTTGTACACCCCGAACGGGCCGACGTCGGGCCATAGCGCGATGATCCAGCCGGTCAGGCCCTGGCCGACGAGCACTGCGGTCAGCGTCCACGCGGGCAGGTCTCGTTTGAATTGCGAATTGGCCGTCGTCATGCCAGCCCTTGTCGCGCAATCGGCCGATAGCACGCCTCGCCCGAGCGGCGCGCAGTCTCGCGGTATAGTCCCACACACAGGTCGCGATGGCCGCAGTCGTCGCAAGTAGGCAGCTTGTACCAGTACTCGCCGTGCGAAAACGGCAGGCGGTGGCCGGTCGCAACCTGAACCGAGAAGTCGTCGAGGTAGTAGTCGACGTTGCGGTCCACCAGATCCGGCGCCAGACAGGCCTGCAGGTTGCGGTGACCGACGGCAATGCCGAGCTCGTCGCCCAACCCGACCGCCGCGCGCACGTGGTCCACCGCGACCTCTGGCGCGAGCAAGAGCTGATCAGCATGGCGCAGCGCATCGCCCAGCGGCTTGACCACCGCCAGCACCACCGGCGGCGGCACCACTTGGGCCGCGTCGGACTCGACGCGCAGACCGCGCAGCAGCGCCGGCAGGCCCACCGCGTTGAGAGCCGTTGTCGCCGTGTACAGGTACAGATTCAGCCGCGGCTCGCGGAGCACATTGCGCAATGCCGCCAGCTGCTGCGGCAGCTTGCCGGTCGAGCGCGACAGGCGGTCGTAGGTCGCCGCCTCCCAAGTATCGATCGAAAGGTGTACGGTGCCGACGCCGTTGTTGGCCAGCATGGTGACCACCGCCGGATCCGCCAGGCGCAGCCCGTTGGTCATCACGATGTGGCGCGCCAGGCCGGCGCTCGCCAGCGTCTGCAGCACCTGGGGCAGGTGGGGGTAGATCGTGGGCTCGCCGCCAATCAAGATGGCGCGGTCACAGCCACAGCGCACGCCGGCGTCGACGATGGCTTCGACTTCCGCCACCGGCAGAAAACCCTGGGCATCTTCGTGGGGCGGCACCGCGCAGTATAAGCACGCAGAATTGCAGGGCCGACCGAAGTCAATGTAGAACGCTGGCGTCAGCCAACTGGCCAGGTCGAGCAGCCGTGGGTGCGGATTGGCCAGCGCCACGTCGGCGCGCCGCCCATGCACATCGGCGACTTGGCGACCTACAAAACGCCGCTCGCGCGCTGGAACCAGCGGCCGGGGTCGGGCGGCGACAGGCGGCGCATTGTCTGTGATAGGCTTGCCGATTCGGGGGTCGCCGGGGTGGCGCCCCGCCAGTGTAGGCCGCGCCAACGTTTGCGGCCAACCGGGGCTGCGATGTCCGCGCAACTGCGCAAGATTGCCGTGCTCGGCGCCAGCGGCCGCTTGGGTCGCGCGGTCGTCCCGGCTTTGGGAGGCGCACGCGTGCTGGGTGTCGGTCGGCGCGGCGCCGACACCTGGGTGCGCGCCTGGTACTTCGTCGATCGGCGCGACCGTGTGGGTTTGAAACCCGTGCTCGCCCAGGCCGACGCCATTGTCGACCTGTGCGGCTTTGGTCGCGACGACGCCCAGGTGCTGCTTGACCTGTGCGACCGGCCGATCCCTTTGGTGTTCGCGTCATCGGTCGCAGAGCGCGTCCCGGCACTGTGGTCGCGGCCCGAGACGGAGCTCGGCCTTGAGCCCGACGATGGCTATGGTCAGGGCAAGCGACACGCCAGCGACTTGCTGTTGTCCAATTGGCCAGGTCCGCTGCTGGTGGCGCTACTGCCGCAGCTGCTGAGCCTGGACGACCGCAGTGAACGCGCACTGGACTACGTGCGCCAGGCCACAGCGACGGGTGCGGTGCGGATGCCCGGCACGGGCGACCAACGGCCGGCGGTGCTCGAAGTGGCGAGCGTTGCCACCGTGTTCGCGCTGTGGCTGGCGCTGCCGGCCGGGCGGGCGCGCGTGCAGTTCGGGCACCCGCAGCCCCAGCCGCTGCGGGCGCTGGTCGCCGCGTTGCTCGATGGCGCCGACGTTTCAGGCGAGCTACGGCATGGCGCCCAACGTGGTCCGCACAGCGCCGGCGACGAACTGCTGCACACGGCTACATTGGCTCAGCTGGTTCCGGCCTTCACGCCGCGTCCGCTGACCGAGGCCTTTGCCGAGCTCGGCCGGCGCTTCCGGCGCGACGAATTCGCCGACCCGCCGCCGCAAGTTTGGCGGGGCGACGGCAAGCTCGCCGACTATTCCGCCTGATGGCGAGCCCCACGACCTACGGCTTCGGTCGCGTCGGAAGCGGCACGCTGCACACATCGACCCGGCCCGCCGCCTCGACGAAAAAGGGTTCTTTGCGGTGGCGGCGCGCGTTGACCCAAGCGGACCATGTTGCCGTATCGGTGCGCAGCAGCTGCAGCTTGGGTCGCTCGGCTTCGGGTAGCGCGCTTGCCAGTCGCGCCCGCGTAATCGGGGTGCGCTGCCCCTCGGCCTCGTAGAAGCCGAGCGGGCCCTTGCCGCGCGCCAGCGCGGTCCAGTGCTCCAGCCCCGACACCACTCGACCGACCATCGCCAGGTTGCGGTCCAGGTGTCGCGGTGCGTGGCCGATGACCGCGTACAGTTCGGCGCCCGTGCCGGTGTTTGGCGGCATGTCGCGGCCGACGCCGACCACGCCGTAGCAGTGGACCAGCCAGGTCTGGGTGTCCGTGGCGTCGCGCGCCACCGGCATGCCGTCGGTCCAGCCCACCTGCGCCGCATAGACGTCGCCTTCGGGCAGCGGCGCAAAGGGCACCCCCTGGGCAGGGGCGTAGTATTCGGCCGGCGGGTCGCGCACGATGGGGCCGACGTCCTTCTTTTCCGTGGGGTCGCCCCACTGCACCACGTAGTTGTCTTGGACGCGGACCACGGCCGTCCCGTCCCAAAACCCGGCCGTGGCGAGTGCGCGGACGTTGGCGACGTGCACCGGGGCAAACCGCGGCGCCAACTCGACCACCACCCGCCCGGCTGGACTGTCGAACACCAGCGTTTGATCGGGATCGAGGTCGCGCCAGTCGCTGGCGCTCGCCTTGGCCAGCACGTCGGCCGCGGCGGGGCCTGGTTCAGGCAGTGTCCGGGCAGCGGCGCAAGCGCTCAGCGCCAGCGCGGCAACCAACGGCAAGCAGCGAATTGTCATCGGGTCCGGCCAGCGGCGCACATCGCGCGCAAGGCGAGACTGTCGCACGATCGGTGGCTCGACGCGACCGCGTCGCTCAGGCATCAGCTGTGTCTGCCTGAGCGACAGCGGCGGCACCTACCAGGGCGACCGACTATTCCTCGCCGTCTGCGGGGCCGCCGGGTCCACCCGGGCCGCCGTGGCGACCGCCGTGTGGGCCGCGGCCGTGGTGGCGGCGCAAGAACTCGGCGAGCTTGCCGCGCTGCTCCGCCGTCAGCACCTTGTGCGCTTCCAGCGCCTGCGCCACGGCAAAGTCCGCGAGGTCCTTGTGCAGCTTGGCGCTGCCGTCCAACTGCGCCTGCACCGCGGCCGCATCGAGGCGATCGGCCTGCCAGAGCTGCAGCGCGCCGTCCAAGTGCTTGCGGCGCTCGACCGGCACGGTAGCCATGCGCGCCTGCACTTTGTCGCGGATGGCGATGAGCGCCTTGCGCTGGTCAGCCGTGCATTGCAAGTGATCCATGGCCCGGTCGGTCATGCGCTCCGCCCAGAACCGACCCATCTTCTGCTGCCAGTTGCCGCGCGGGGCCGGCAGCACGTCGGCGACGTAGCCAGCGATGGCCTTGCGTTGCTCGGGCTTGAAGATCGGGTGCAGGCGGGTCAGCGCCGCCGCCACGTCCTTGCCGCGTTCCAGCCGGCTGTCGACGAACTGCTGCACCAGCGCCGCGATGGCCTTGGCGTCCGGCTTGTCGGCGGTGAACTGGTCGATGGCCGCCTTGCGCTGATCGTGGTGCCGCTCCATGCCGGCCTTGCCTTTGGCCAGCAGCGCGTCGACCTCTGCTTGCGCGGCCTTGCGCTGCTCTGGCGTGGCCTTGGCGAGGTCCAACGCGTCGGCGACGTGCGCCTCGACCTTGGCCTTGAACCACTGCGCGCCCGGGTGTTCGCCCTCCTGACCCTGGCCGCAGGACCCGCCTTTGCAGCCGCCATGGGGATGTGCGAAACCGCTGCGACTGGCCGCACCGGCAGCGACGACCGCCAACAGGGACGCCAGCAAGCCGCGGCGACCAAAGCGCGAGCCGCGGCAGAATTTTCCGTGTCCGAACATGATGAGCTCCTCGCGGGCCAGGCCCGCCTTGTGCTTGGGGCCGCGGCGGACGGCGTGTCCACTGCGGTGTACAAGATGTACCGACGCGCCGCAATTTAGTTGCAGTTTTGGCAAAGAAGTGTGTCGGGCGCGTTTGCTGCGACCAAAACGGCGTTGCGCTCGTCGAACGCCAATCGTCGCGCGGCTAGGCCGTCCCGAAGTCGCCGCGCAGCACGGACTCGAGGTCCTCGACGCCGATGGCCGCGCCCGCGCTGGAGCCTTCCAACAAGCCCTCGACCAGTTGGCGCTTTTCGCCGTGCAGCCGCAAGATGCCCTCTTCGACGGTGTTCTGCGTCACCAAACGATAGACTGTAACGGCCCGGTCTTGGCCGATGCGGTGGGCGCGATCGGTGGCCTGGTCTTCGACGGCCGGATTCCACCATGGGTCGAGGTGGAACACGTAGCTCGCCGCCGTCAGGTTCAGCCCGGTGCCGCCGGCCTTGAGCGAGATCAAGAAGGCGTCGCCGTCACCGGACTGGAAGCGGTCGACTTCGCGCTTGCGGGCGTCCACCGGGGTCTGGCCGTCGAGGTAGCGCAGATTGAAGCCCTCCTTCTCCAGCGCTTCGCGCACCAGACTCAGATGGCGGACGAACTGCGAAAACACCAGCGCCTTGTGGCCCTCGTCGCGCAAAGCCAACAGTCGCTCCACCAGCGCATCGAGCTTGGCTGAACTGCCCGACCAGAACTCGTCGACCAGGCTCGGATGACAGGCCATCTGCCTTAGGCGCGTCAGCGCCGCCAACACCGCGAACCGCCGTTGCTCGGGCGGCATGCGCTGGTTGTCTTCCAGCATCTTTAGCGCGGCGAGGCGGTGGGCTTCGTAGAGCGCCCGTTCCTCTTGCGGCTGCTCGACATCGAGACGAATTTCGGTGCGCGGCGGCAATTCTGGCGCGACCTCGGCCTTGCGCCTGCGCAGCACGAACGGCCGAATCAGCCGCGCCAGCGCAGAGCGCGCCGTTGGGTCGTTGCTGCGCTCGATGGGGCCGGCAAAGCGGTCGCGAAAGTCCTCCCAGCTGCCAAGCAGCCCGGGCACCGCCGCGCGCAGGACGCTCCACAACTCGGCCGTGCGGTTCTCGACCGGCGTGCCCGACAGCGCCATCCGAAAGCCGGCCTGCAGCTGGAACGCGCACTGCGCCCGCTTGGTGGCCGCGTTCTTGAGCGCCTGGGCCTCGTCCAGGACCAGCGTTGCCCATTGGATGGCGGTCAGTTGGTCGATGCGGCGCACCATGCGGTCCCAACTGCTGACCACCACGTCGCCCGACTTCAAGTCCTGCAGATCGCCGTCGTCCAGGTCGTGCAGCGGCCGCAAGCGCAGTGTCGGCGCGAACTTGTCGGCCTCGCGCTGCCAGTTGTGCACCAGCGACAGCGGCGCCACCACCAGCGCCGGACCCTGCGCCTGCCGCTGCAGCAGCACCGCCAGCGCCTGCACGGTCTTGCCCAGGCCCATG
>SXRM01000258.1 GCA_005792545.1 Pseudomonadota bacterium
GACCGCCGGGTTCCACCAAGGGTCGTAGTGGATGACCACGTCGGCAGCCGTCAAGTTCAGACCCACGCCGCCGGCTTTGAGCGACACCAGAAACACCGGCGGCCCATCGTCCGCCTGCGCCTGCGCCACCACCGCCGACCGATCGCGCGTCGAGCCGTCCATGTAGGCGGTGGCGACGCCCATATCGGTCAGGCCGCGCCGCAAGATGCGCAGCATCGAGGTCCACTGCGAGAACACCAGCACCCGGCGCCGCTGGGCCAGCAGATCGGCCACGGTCTCCAAGAACAAGCGCATCTTGGCCGACTCGCGCACCGCCCGCGCCTCGTCGAACGGCAGCAAGTCGGGGTGGCAGCAGGCTTGGCGCAGCCGCAGCAGCGCCTCGAGCACGGTCAGCGCGTTGCGCTCGATGCCGGTCTGCTCGACGGCCTGCAGCACCTGCGCCCGGTAGGTGTTGCGGACTTTGTCGTACAGCGTCCGCTGCGGTGGCCCCATGGTGCAGCGCAGCGTCACCTCCGTGACTGGCGGCAGCTCGGTCAGCACGTCGCTCTTGAGGCGCCGCAGCAAGAATGGCCGCAGGCGAAAGCGCAGCTGGTCCAGCAGCTCGGGCTGCAGCTCGCCGGCCTTTTCGACGGCGTAGCGGCGGAGGAACCGGGCGCGGCTGCCGAAAAAGCCGGGCATCAAGAAGGTGAACTGGCTCCACAACTCCATCAGGTTGTTTTCGAGCGGCGTGCCGGTCAGCGTCAGCCGGTGGCGCGCCCGCAACGCGCGCGCAGCGTGGGCGGTCTGCGATCCCGCGTTCTTGATGGCCTGGGCCTCGTCGAGCACGGCGTAGTGAAACTCGCAGCGCTCCAACAGTTCAATGTCCAACCGCAACAGCGCATACGAGGTGACCACCAGGTCGTAGTTGCGCAGGTTCTTGAGCTTTTCGAGGCGGTCTTCGCGCAAGCCGCCGCGCAGCACCACAGTCCGCAGACCGGGCACGAACCGTCCGGCCTCGTCCGCCCAGTTCTGCACCACCGAAGTCGGCGCAACCACCAGCGACGGGTGGCCGGCGCGGCCCGACTCTTTCTCGGCCAGCAGCATCGCCAGCGCCTGCACGGTTTTGCCCAAGCCCATGTCGTCGGCGAGACAACAGTGCAGCCGCAAGTCGCGCAATGTGCACAGCCAGTCGTAGCCGCGCTTCTGGTAACCGCGCAATTCACCGATGAAGCCGGCTGGCAGGTCGTAATGCCCGATGCCCTCGAAGGTGGCCAGGCGATCGGCAAACTCGTGCCAGCCGGCGTCGCCAGCGCCGTGCTCGTCCGCAAGCTGCAACAGCGTCGCTGCCAGAAACGGCTCGACCCGCAGCTCATCGTTCTCAGCGTCGCGCTGAGCCAGCTCGTGCAGGTCGGTCAGCGCCGCCGCGTGCCGCCGCAGCCACGCCGCAGGCAGGCGTGCCATCTCGCCGTTGGTCAGCCGCACATAGCGAGCACCCGAGCGCCAGGCCGCGATCACGTCGCCGAGCGCCAGCTTGCCCTCGCCGGCCAATAGCCCAATGTGCACGCCGAACCAGTCGATGCCGCTTTTGATCTTGACCTGCGGCACCACGCTGTGGCGGCTTGGCCGAATGCGCACCAGGGCTTCGTGGCCGGCGACCTCAGCACCGTCGCGCTCCAAGGCCGGCAGGTGGTCAACCAGAAAATCCAAGGCTTCGTCGAGAGGCAGGCTGCCCGGCAAGGCCCCGCCGATGGCGCGCTGCAGCCGCGTAACCCAGCGCTGCTCGGTCACCAGGTCTCGGAGCCACAGCAGCGGCTCGCCGTCGTGCTGGCCGCGCGCAAACAGCTTGGGACCCTGGCCGGCGGCAAACTCAATGGTGTCATGGGCTGCAGAGGCGGCGGAACGGTCGTGGTCATCGCCGCGGTAGTGGAACAACAGCGACACCACCAGCGACTCGTCGGTCTCAGCCAACCGCACGACTGGGACGCAATTGGCCACCCTTGCCTGCGGCAGCGCGTGGGTGCGCTCGACCAGCGTCACCTCGCTGCGCAGGGTCGGCAGCACGTCGCGGCAAAACGCGGCGATTTCTCCGGCGGGCACCACGACCGGCCCCCGGTGCAGCAGCGCCAGGATGGCCCGCGACGAAGTGTCCGGTCGCACGAAGCAATTCTCGCCGCGCAGGTACAGCCACGGCACCGGCCCCGGCAGGACCACGAACTCGTCCGAGGCGCGGCCCGCGTTGTTGGCCTGGACGATGGCACGCAGGTCAATACCGCCGCCGACCGTATCGGTGACATGCACGGACACGTGACGAATGGCGCCGTCGACGCGCGCCTCTTCGCCGTCCACGCGCAGCGTCAGCGGCTCGGCGTCGACGAACAGCCGCAAGAACGAGTCGACGAAGCCGGGCTGGATGGTGCGCACGCGCAGGTCGTGGCGGTTGACTGAACACAATACCGGCACCAAATCGTCGCGCGTCTCGGCCGGGTCGTCCTTGGTCTTGTAGCCGAAGTGGCCGACCGCAGTCGGCGCCCACCCGCACACGGCGCCGATGGTTCGCTTGGCGCGATCGGTAGCCGACCGTTTGCGGCGCACCACGCCCACCACGATCTCGCCCGACTGGGTGGTGTGCAGCGAAAGGTCGTAGCAAATCCAACTGGTCTTGGCATGCGCGCCGGACTTCGCCGGAGATTCGGAAAACAAATCGCGCCATTTGCCGCGCGGCTCGCCGCGTCCGGCCTCGGCGACTGACTCCAGCATGTGCTGTAGCGCCAGTCCGGCAGCGACGGCGTGAGCACAGCTGGACTCGCCGTCCGCGCAGGTACAGTCCCAACCGTCGAGCACGGTGCCTTCGAGGCCGACTTCGACACCGATCTGCACCAACTCAGCTGCGTCGCGGTCCTCGCCCACGCTGACCTGGTAGCGGTGCGCATCCGGGTCGAGGCGGACGATGCGCTGTACCAGACCGCCGCGCCACAGTTCGGCGCCGGCGATGCGCACGGCATTGGCGGTGGCGCCTTCGAGCAGACTCAGGTTCAAGCGCATCAGTAGCCTTGTTCGCGCGGGCCGGCGGCCTCGGCGTCGTTCGCAGCGGACTCGGTGACCGCAGCTCGCACGGCGGGACCTGGGATGGCCGGTTCGCTGGGGTCGACAGGGCCCGCGACCTCGCCGACCACGCCAGTGGCATAGGCGCCAGCAGGCAAGTCAAAAGTCAGCACCACGCCGTGGTCGTCGCAGTGCCAGCGCAACTCCGCGACGCGCACCGAAAGCGGCCGCCGGGTCCCCTCGGCAAGGTGCCCGAGCGCCGCAAAGTCATCCAAGCGCAGCGCGCACTGGGCCAGCACGCGGCCTTCCAGCTCGCCGGCCTCGCCTTGGGCCAGCGTCATGCGCGGCCCCCACATCGGCCCCGTCACCGCAATGGCACCGGCGTCGAGGCGCAGTTGATCGCGGTCCGGCGCATCGGTCGTGAACTGCCCGCCGGTATCGGTCTTCTCGCACACGTCGCCGTCGAGGACGCGGTCGAGGGTGTGCAGGTCCATGCGCGCCGCCAGCGTGCGATTGAACACCTCAGCCTGCAGCGCAGACGCGGCCAGCCGGCGCAGCGCGCGATCGCCGAGATCAAGTCCGTGATCGGTGCCGTCCGGCAGCCGCACCCGCACAAACCCGTGCGCGCCGTGAGCCAACGCCCAGCCAGCCGCCAACGTCGCGCCACCATGGCCCATGCGCTGGCTGCCATAGAAGTTCGGCACGCCGCGTTCGGCGATGCGCGCGACCTTGGCCGCCACCAGCGCCGCCGCGTTGCCGAGCACCCCGCGCAGCCGGATGCGAAAGCGGTTGCCGCGCAAGTGGCCGGTGCGCAACTTGTTCTTGTGCAGCGCTGCGTCGAGCACGGTCACGCGGGGGTCGTCGAGGCGACCCAGCGCCGACTCGGCCTTGCGGGGCACGCTCAGCCACTGGCGGGTCACAGCGCGGCGATCTTTGAGGCCAGCCATGCCGATGTCGCTCGGCGACACACCCAGGCCACGCGCGATCACCTTGCGCAGCGTTTCGGCGGCCATGTCGCGCTTCTCGATCCACAGGTACAAGTGGTCGCCCTGCCCGCACGGCAAATATGCGGGCAGTTCTTCGACCTCAAAGTCCTCAATTTCCATGCGCATAGTGCCGCCGCAACCCGGCAAGTCCGCCGTCCACCGCGGCAGCGGATCCAGGGGCGAGAGCGGGCAAATACAGGCAGGGTCGGCCGACATGGCGCAGTAACATGCACGTTTGCAGCCGGGGGCGCAACGGGTTGGGCGTGGGGGGCGCAGATCGCAGAGAGTGCGCTTGACCACGAAGGCATAGCTAGCAGAATCAACTGGTTGGCGACATGCCTGTTCGGTTATGTGTGGTCGTCATGTAAGGCCGCTGATTTACAGACACTTTGAAGGCAGTCTGGGC
>SXRM01000259.1 GCA_005792545.1 Pseudomonadota bacterium
ACGGCCACCAGGTGCGCAATCGCACCGCTGCGGAGAACTTCGCACGGCTGAGGCGGTTTTGCGCCGGCCTGGTCACTGCCGTCGTCGGTTGGGGCATGTCGGCCAAACGCGTGCGCAAGTGCTGTGGCTGGAATCCTGATGAACTATTGAAGGTTCTGGCTGGCGAAGTCATGGAAAACGAGCGCAAGCGGCGGCCAAACCGCAAGGGCGCCAAAGACGAAATACCGCCAGCCAAGCGACGCGCCGCAGCCAGTCAGAATAGGCCAACCTAGTGGCAAGATTGGGCGAATGCCGGCGCGGCGCCGGCACCGGGCTGCAACTTTTTGGGCGCTGCGCCCACTGTGATTTCGCTGCCGGGCAGGGCGTGCGTCGGACGCCGCCCTTCGGGTTAGCATCCCTTTCGCACCTGCCCGACCGTGAACAGCGGAGCACTTCGTGGCCATCCTCCGCGTGCGGACGGCGTCGCTGGCCCGTCGGACATGGCGACACCCCGCGAGGGATCGTCACCCGAATGGGCTCCGGGAGGACGAACGGCAGTGAGCCCGAGCAGAGCCCGGTCCCGGAGGGACGCGCCCAGACAATCAGGCCGCTACGCTGCTGCCAACCCAGCGGCGACTTTGCGATAGCCCTGCGCAGGGGTCGAGTACGTGGACTACCCGCAGCTGACGGCGACGCAGCGCGAGGCGTTTCGATTGCTCAAGGTGGATGTGACGCTCAAAAGCGGTCGGCGGTAGCCAGAATCGACGACCCGCGAATGACAGAAATGGCGCGCAGTGCGTACGCGCGAAACGCGGCGCAAGCCGAGGCTGCGATGCGGCTATCGGCACGAATAGACCTGGCTCAGGCACTACGCGCGCATGGCAAACTGCGGGCCCAGCCGTTAGACTTCGGGCCCGCCGGAGCGCAATTGCCGGCCATGAGCCTCGCGGATGCACGTCAGTAGCCGGACCTGTGATCGTCTATTCTTCGCAATTGTCGCTAGTTGCGCGATCGCTGCTTGCGCCGACGACGCTTCGGTCATCGGCGAAGCCGCAACAAATGCAACAGGTGTCGCCGACTCCAGCGCCGAGGTTACCAGCGCAGGTAGCGCGCCCGACACCCCGGCAACTGCCGAAGCGCACGCGGCAGACACCGGCGGTGGGACCGAAGTGGCGATCGACGCCGTTGCTACAGCTGGCGACGCCGGCGACTCTGGCGACTCTGCAGCGAAACCGCAGTGCGTGGTCGCTGCCGACTGCACTGGCGCGACAGGCGCATGTCACATGTGGGCGTGCAACGCCGGCAGCTGCGTGCTGGGCGCGAGCTTTGACGGCACCCCTTGCGACGACGCCAACGCCTGCACGGGCGGTGACGCATGCAAGGGCGCCGTCTGCATGCCGGGCGCTGTCTCGCCGTGCGACGATGGCACTGGCTGCACCGACGACAGCTGCAGCGGCGGCAAGTGCATCCACACGCCCAACAAGGTGCAGTGCAGCGACGGCAGCGCCTGCACCACCGGCGACACCTGCCAGGACGGCAATTGCACCGGCGGCGCTTCCGTCGCTTGCGCCGACGGCAAGCCGTGCACGACCGACAGCTGCGAACCGGGTAAAGGCTGCGTATTCAACGTCTTGGCCGGGGCCTGCGACGACAACAATGCCTGCACGGCCGGCGACGGCTGCCAGGACGGCGTCTGCCTGCCTGGTGCACCGACCAATTGCGACGACAGCAACCTATGTACGCTCGACAGCTGCGACGTCAAGCTCGGCTGCACCCACAGCAACAACAGCTTGCAGTGCAGCGACAACAACCCGTGCACGACGGGCGACACCTGCAGCGACGGCGCCTGCGCGGGCTCGGCCAAGCTCGCATGCGACGACGGCAACCTGTGCACCGACGACAGCTGCGATGTGGCCAAAGGCTGCGCCAGCCTGCCCAACACCGCAACCTGCAGCGACAGCAATGCGTGCACCGTCGGTGATGCGTGCGGCGGCAGCCAGTGCAAGCCCGGCGCGAGCCTGGGCTGCGACGATGGCAACCCGTGTACCAGCGATAGCTGCGACCCGCAAGCTGGTTGCGTCAACGCCGCCAACAGCCTGCCCTGTAGCGACGGCGACCCCTGCACCGATGGCGACGTCTGCGCGGCCAAGGTGTGCAGTCCAGGCGCGGCCAAGGCCTGTGGCGACGGCAATCTGTGTACCGACGACAGTTGCGACAAGCTCAAGGGTTGCGTGCAGTTGCCCAACGGCGCCACCTGCGACGACAACAACGTCTGCACCCAGGCTGACGTGTGCAAGGGCGGCAACTGCGTGCCCGGCGTGCCTTCGGCGTGCGACGACGGCAACCCCTGCACCAGCGAAACCTGCGACCCGGGGCAAGGTTGCAAGAACGTCGCCAACACCCTGTCCTGCGATGACAAGGACGCCTGCACGACCGGCGACACCTGCAAGGACGGCCAGTGCGGCGCGGGCAAAGCCGTCAATTGCAGCGACGGCAACGCCTGCAGCGACGACAGCTGCGACAAGGCCGGTGGGTGCAAGAACGCCGCCAACACCGGCGAATGCAGCGACGGCAACGCCTGCACCAGCACCGACACATGCAAAGACAGCACCTGCGTTGGCGGCGTGCCAGCCAAATGCGACGACGGCAACCCGTGCACGGTCGACGTGTGCAACCCGGTCAGCGGATGTGTGGCCTTGCCGTTTGCGCTGCCGTGTAGCGACGACAATCCTTGCACCCTGAACGACACCTGCAGTGGCGGGGCGTGCCAGCCGGGCAAACCACAGGTGTGCGATGACGGCAACGTTTGCACCCAAGACGTCTGCTTTAGCGCCAATGGCTGCGTGAGCATGCCCAATCAGGACACCTGCACCGACGGCAACACCTGTACCAATCAAGACGCGTGTGACGGCGGCAAGTGCGCCGGCAAGGCGGTGGTGTGCAACGACGGCAATTTCTGCACGACCGACTACTGCTCGGCCGATGCGGGCTGTCAGGCCATCTTCAACACGCTGCCTTGCGACGACGGTTCGGCCTGCACCAGTAGCGATGTCTGCGGACAAGCCATCTGCAAGGGCACCACCATCGCCTGCGACGACGGCAACCCCTGCACGATGGACACCTGCGACAAGGGCAAGGGCTGCGCCTACCCTGCGGTCGGCGACAACACACCATGCGGGCTCGCGGGCATCTGTGTCAGCGGCCAGTGCTCGGTGGGCAGTAGCTTGAACCCGGCGCCGAGCTGCCTCGCCATCTTGCAAACGCTGGGCAAGGCCGCCAAAGACGGCGTGTACTTTCTCGACCCCGACGGCGCCAAGGGCAGCGAGCCACCCTTCCAAGCCGCCTGCGACATGGTCAGCGACGGCGGCGGCTGGACCCTGGTGCTCAAGGCCGACGGCAACACGGCCAACTTCGTCTACGACTCGGCGCTATGGACCAACAAGCTGGCGTTCAACCCTGACAAGCCGGGCATGGACGCCAGTGAAGCCAAGCTTGGCAGTTTTTGGACGTTGCCGTTCACGCAGCTGCGGGTCGGCATCAAGACGGGCGATGTGGTCAATGGCCAAACCATTGACTACAAGGCTTCATCGCTCTACGCGGTGCTGGTCGACGGGCTGTACAAAAGCTGGACGCCGGCGCTTGGCCGCAGCACCTGGAAAGCGCTGGTGCCCAAGTCGACGCTGCAGGCCAACTGCAACCGCGAGGGCTTCAACAACTTCGTGCAGGCGCCGTGGGCGTCGGTGCGCATCGGCATCATCGCCAACGAACAAAACGACTGCGGCACACCAGATTCGCGGCTGGGTATCGGCATGGGCGGCAGCGTGTGCGGGCTCGACCCGACGAGTTCGGTGGGCACTGGCGCGGGCTGCGGCGGGGACTTGGGCGATTACGGCATCAAGGGGTTTGGGTGGGTGTGGGTGCGGTAGCCGTGCTGTCAAGGCTACGATGGTGGGTCGGCGAGGACCGAGGCCGGGCGGGCGGACGCAGATCGCTCAGCGCGTCGACTCGTCATAAGATGTTGTTTACATTTGATGTCTGAGCGAGCGGAATCAGGCGCCCGCAAGTCGAGGCGGAGGCCCTGTGACGACTAAGGCGCACTCGCAGTGCGCCAATGGGACAGTCCTGCGGACTGCCCAGGAGGAATAGGGCCGACAACAAAGCATGGCGGGGTCGATGAGTACTGCCCACGGGAAACAGATCGGCGATTCAATCCTAATTTCAATGCATTAGACATCTAACTTACAAGTGGCTGTTTTGTTTTGGCAAAGCATGCGAAGGTCGCCGCCCCTTGGCTACCGACCTGCTCTTTTGCCTGATCCGGTCGGTAGCCCGCAACCACGTCGCCCGGAGGGGCGGCGACCCGGAGCCGAGCATGCCACGCCACCCAACATTTGTCCTGTCGTCCAATCCCGCTGTTGAGGTACTGCCAGATTTTACCGCCGAGGCTATCGTCCTGTTTACGCACGCGATGTCTGGCGCTGCGCTTGCCGCGGTCGAGCAGTCCGGCACCGCGCGCCGCAGCGACGCCGCGACCTTGCCGATGGTATTGGCCTTCCTGGTCGCATACATGTGCTCGGGGCGTCGCGAAGGCGGCCTCCGCGGGTTTTCGGACCACCTCAAGCCGCACGCGGCCAAGTTGGCGGCTGCGATGGGCGTCAGTTCGTTGCCGACCGCCGGCGCCGTGTCGCGTTACCTGAGTTCATTGACGATGGACCAGGCGATGGCGATGACCACCGAACTCCTGGCGCAGAGCGTGGCCGGCACGATGCTGCTGGACCACCCTTTGACGACGATGGTCGACGCGCTCGGTCAGCGCTGGCGTGTGTTCGACCTCGACCCCACGGTCCAGGCGCTGCGCCAACGTGCGCTGCCCGAGGGCCCAGGTTTGCCGGTGGCGCACCGACGCGCGGAGACGCTGGCGGATCCAGGTTACGCTGGCCGGCACCGGGGCGAAGTCATTGTCAGCTCTGGGCGGACGCAGGAAGCCGGCAGCGGCCTGTGGATGTCGGCGACCTTGGGGGCTGGCAACATGGCGCTGTCGGCCGCAATCACCGACTCGCTTGGCCAAACCGCGCAAGTGCTGGCCGGCGGACACGCAGAGCCACTCGATAGCCAAAAGCTGCCAAGCGTGATGCGGCTCGATGGCGGTGGTGGCAACGTGCCGACCATGGTCCAGATCGAAGCCGCACGGTCCCACTTCCTCGCCCGCTCGGCCCAGTACGCCATTCTTCAGCAGGCCGACGTGTTGGCGCATTTGCGCGGCGGCGGCTGGCAAGCGGTGTAAGATTCGCTGTCCGGGCCGCGGCGTGAGGCGCTGGACCTGGGCGAGTTTGAATTGACCGCCGCCGACGCCAGTCGGCGCAAACTGGTGGCGCGCATGGTTGTGACGCGTTTCCGTTCGGCCGACCCCGAGCGCAAGCACGGTGCCGGATGGCTGCACGAAGGCTGGCACTACGAGTTGCTGGCAATGAACTTGCCGGCGGACGCATGGCCAGCCGCGTGGGTGGCGTCGTTGTATTTCGGTCGCGCCGTCATTGAAAACCGCTTCGGCCAGGAGATCCATGAACTCGACCTCAAGACCGTGATGAGCTACAGCGAACCGGGGCAACTGCTGGCAACAGCAGTTGGCCTGTACGTGTGGAATCGCCGCGTTTGCCTTGGCGCCGCGCTGGCCAAGGTGCCTGCACGTACTCAAGACGCGGCAGCGGCCCCGGCCGCGCTCGCAGCGGAATCGGCACTGTCGCCAATACCTGAGCCGCCATCGGAGCCACCTCAACCTCCGCCAACAGCGGACGTGTCACCAGCAGCCTTGCTCTCGCAGCCGTGGTCGGCCGCGCTGGACCACAAACCCGGCTGGACCCAAGTCAGCGAAGGCGTGCAATGCCCGGCCGGCGAGACGCTGCGCCTCCGCCCCGGAAAGACCAAAGTGACCACAGTAGGCGCCGTCGCAATCACGCTACGCGCAAGCAGGACGGCATGCGTCAACTGCAGCCACCGCGCACAATGTACGCAGTCCAAATCGCCGTCATTCCGCAATGAACTCATGCTGGTACTCGCCAATCGCGTCTCGCAAGACGGGACGCCAATGGGTCCGGTGTGGACACCACCGCCGCCGGCACCGAACCCGCCCATGCCGGAGACGCCAGTGGTCGTGCCATCGGAGTTCCGCAAGACCTGGCTTGCCGTCGTGCGTCAAGTTCAGGCGTTGGTTGTGCTGGCGCGCATGACCGCCCCGCCGCAGCCAAGTTGGCTCGCATCGACACGGGCACAACGCCAGCACCGTCGCCAGTCATGGCAGCAACGCCGCGAGCGCGCTCTGGCGGACCCGCGGCACGTCGTGGAGCTTCGCAATGTTGGGCCGTTGCGGCAGGTTTTCGCGTCAATTGCCGGTGAATCGACGGTCAAAGCACTAAAATAATGACGAAT
>SXRM01000031.1 GCA_005792545.1 Pseudomonadota bacterium
CAGTCGATGACTGTCTCGCCCGCCCGCGCGCCAACGGCAAGCACGATGCGCTGACTGCCCTCGTCCTGAATCTCGACCCTGCCTTCCAGGAAGGCCCGCGTCTGGGTCACGCGCGCGGGGTGAGCGCACCAAAGAGCATCGGGCAGTTGGGGCACCGGCACGGTCACGATGCCGTCTTCCAACAACTCCGTCGCCAGTCGCGCCGCAGTGGTCCGCGTGCGGTTGGCCCGCAACGTCAATGGCGCCCGCTGGCCGAGGTAGCCGAGCGCCAACCGCGCGTGCTCCGGTCCCAGTTCCATCTCGGTGGCGGTCACAAACGCTGGCGTAAAGCCGAGCGCCATCGCGTTGCGGTGCAGCTCTGGCAACTCGCGGGCCGCATAGGTGGCCGCGCGAAGCGCCGTCGTGCACTGGCCCGCCGTCGCTGGCCACGAACCCGAAAGGCCTGGGCTGCGTTTGGCCAGACCCTCAAGCGCGCTCGTGTCGCCCTTCTTGGCCGGGTCGCGCGGATGGCCGTGGGCGTCGAGGTCGGCAAGCGTCAGCAGCGCAACCAGGCCCGAGGCCTTCGCATCGAGCGACCGCGGGTCCGGCGCCTCGCGAGGCTTGACCCCGCCTTTGAGCGCAAGAGCCGCCAGGCACAGGTGGTCCAGCCGCCGCAGGGCGTGCCAGTGCATCTCGGCGACCGCCTGGCGCTCTTTGCTGCCAAGCTGTGGCGCGTGGCCGAGCGCCTGCTCCAGGGCCTTGTCGGCATAACGCAGTTCGCTCGCGAACGTGCGCTTGAGGGCCTCAGCCAGCGTCAGCAGGCCGATGGGGCGGACGAAAAGCGGGCGATCTTCGGAGACCGTCAACCTGCGCAGCTGCAGATAGGTGCCGAGCGACGCCATGGCCCGGCCGCGGTGCGACACGCCGTGCTTCTCCGCGTCGCTGGCTTCAGCAAACGTCTTGCCCAGATCATCGGACAAGACCAGCGGGTCGTAGCCGAAGCCGCCGTCGCCGCGCGGTTCGGTGAGGATGGCACCGTCGCATTGCCCGACGAACATGCGCCACGCCGTGCCGTCCGCAGCGATGCCTGCGCCAGGGCCGTCAGCCAACGGGCCGGCCAGCACCAGGTGGCACGCGAAGTGCGCGCGGCGGTTGCGCAATTCCGGATCGGTCAGTTGATCGAGCAACTTGCCGCGGTTGGCGGCGTCAACGGTTTCGCGGTCGCCAGTCACATCGGCAAAGCGCGCGCTGGCGATGCCCGGCGAACCATCAAGCCGGTCTACGCACAAGCCGGAATCGTCTGCGAGTACCGATACCTGCAGGTCGCCGCAAGCGCGGGCGTGCGCCAGCGCTGAAAGTGCCTTCTTGAGTGCGTTCTCACCAAAGGTCGCGCCGTCTTCTTCGACGGCGGGCAGCGGCGAACGACCGTGCGCCCAAGTGACGGCGTCGGCAGCGGCCAGGCCCATCTGGTCAGCAATTTCTTTGAGTTCAGCGAGCTTCTTGGGGTTGCCACTGGCGAGCAGCAACTGCGCCGCCACCGGCTTGGCGGTCGCAGTCGTCGCAGCTGCAGGCTTGGCTTTGGCCACCATTGCCATCAAATCTGCCCAGTGCAGCCGGCGCAAGCGCCCGTTGCCCAAAACAAGTGTTGCCCCGCAACAACGCGGAAGGCAGCCGCCGGCGACGTCAAATGCGCGGCTGCGCGATCGCACCCGCGGCGGCTTCCGCCGGGGCTGCCAGCGCGCGGGGTAGCGCTGATCCGCGGGATGGTGCGTACTGGCGGGCCGAAGCCGGCCAAAGCGCGCGGCAGTGTAAGGCAAAGTGTCTGCGTTGGGAAGTGGCTGCGACTCTGCGGCGACGACCTTGACGTCCTGCCGCTTTGCCTTCAAATTGCGGCGCGCGCCGCGCGTGTGCTGGCACCGCCCTCCTCGCTGCGCGCACAATTCCACAACCGGGAACCGCGCTGCGGCGACCGGCGTCTAAAGCACACAGGTCGGCGTCAGCCAAAACGCGGCCTGCCTGCGCGGGAGAGCGAGCCGATGGCAAACGCAGATCAACTCTCGGGGTTCGGTATGCCGAATTGGCCCCGCCGTTTGCTGGCTGCGCCTTACGGCGTGCTGGTCATCATGTGCGGCTTTGTTGTCGCGTGTTCCGGTCAGTCGGTCAAAGATCCCGACCACGACGAGAAAAAAGAAAAGGCGCGGCCGTTCTCGAGCGACCCGCAGACCAAGGACCGCCTGAACGAGGCCATAGGCGACAAGGAAGACTGGCGCTACTGGGAGGCCGATTTCACCGGCAAAGCTGAGTTGCGCGTCGACGTCAGCAAATGGGAAGACTCATCGACGCTGAATGCCCAGGTCACGCTCTACGACCAGAAGGGCAACAAACTTGTCGACGAGGCGATGAGCCAGACCAACCCGGAAATCAAGAAGTCGTTCGACGCCGAACTGACGATGAAGTACTACGTCCAGTTCAGGCTCAACAGCGGCAAAGGAGAGTACCTGTCGGCCTGTGGCGCGCCGCTCGACCCCTGCACCGCGTGCACCGACAAACAAGAGTGCAAAGAAAACAAGTGTGTAGATAAGCCTTGCGGAGGCGGCTGCCCAGAGGGTACCCGCTGCGACGCCGGCAAGAACGAGTGCGTCAAGGTCGCCGCCAAGCCCGAAAACAAGTGCGAGGGCGTGTCTTGCCCCAAGGGCGAGATGTGTTTCCGCTCGACCGGCAAGTGCGGCCCGATCCCGGAAAAGAAGCCTGACGACCCGGGAGAGAAAAAGGACGACGCGGTCCAGTGCAGCGTCATCGATGCCCGCGATGCTGGCGCCGGCTCCGTGCTGACCCTCTCGGCTGGCGAGAACAAGGGCGTCAAGAAAGGCGCGACCGGCTTTGTCAAAGGCGTCAAAGGCGCGACCTTTACCATCATCGAAGTGTATCCGAGCCGCAGCAAAGCCAGTTGCAAGGTTCCAGCAGGCAAGCTCGCGGGACAGACCGCCGCGCAAATCAAGCCTTAGCGTCATGCGCAACGGCGATGTACCGGATCGCGATGGCCCGTGGTCATTCGCGACGGCTAGCCTGGGCTGGCGGATCGGTCACAACCTCGCAGCTTTGCAAGCCGAATCGTCGCCCCGCGCCTTGCCCAGGTTGTGATTCGACTCAAAGCGATGCTTAATCGATTACGCCTGCCGGCCCCCTTGTTCGCTCGAATCTCCATCGCTTCGTTGACGCTTCGCGTCGGTTGCGTCGCGGTCGCAGCGCTGACCGTGCTGCTCTGCGCGCGCTGTGGCCGGCAAGAGCGACAGGCAGTAGCTACCCCGATTGCGCCGAAAACCGCCGGCACTTTGCTGTCGGTGCCGCACGCGACCATCGTGGCGGTGACCGACTGGCAGGCGACGCTCAAGCCGTGCGGCTGCACAGTCGAATCGCAAAACGGCGGCGTCGAGCGCATCGCGCGTTGGCTCGGGGCACTGCGCGCCAACGACGACTCGGTGATGGTGGTCCATGCGGGCAGCCTGCTGCACGATGCTGAGGGCCTGTCGTTGCCTGGCAAAGCCGCGCAATTGGCGGTGCGCCGGCAGGCCTTTGGTCAGGTACTATCGCAGTTGGGCGTCGCCGCGGTTGCGCTGTCGCGCTGGGACCTGGCGCAGGGTGGCGAAGCGGCCGCCAAAGCCTACGCGCAGGCAGGCTACCTGGCGCTCGCGCTGACTCCGCACGCGGCAGTCCCCGCCGCGAAGGCCAGCACGCTGCTGCGCACTGCAAGCGGCGTCGCAGTTGGGCTGATTGGCGTCGATGCCACCGACGGTCAGGACGACGCCGCGCGCCATGCGGCAGTGGCCGCCGCGGTCGTCGGGCTGCGCAGTCAGGGTGCGGATGTGACGGTGGCTTTGTGCAACCAGGGTCTGCGGGCGGCGCGACGCTTGGCGCGGGCGGTGCCCGACCTCGACGTGGCGGTCGTCGGCGGCTTGGATGAAAGGGTCGAGGCGCTGCACGACGTCGAGTCCGAGGGCGATACCCTCATCGTGCACGCGGCCCGCCATGGCGCGGTCGTGACGGCGCTGACTCTGGTACCTGCTGGCTTGAAAAAGGGTCCGTGGCGACCGGCCGGTGAGTTCCTGGCAGGCGCGGCGACTGAGCTGCAGGCGCGACGACAGGCACTGGCCGAGCACCTCGACACGGCAAGGGCCAGAGCGACAGTGGCCACCCAGCGCGCCTTGCCCTATTACGAAGCGCAATTGGCGGACCTCGACCGCCGGATCGCACTTGCTGGCACCGCCGCCGGAAAGCCGTTGCCGCATGGGCGCCTTGCTGCGTTTCGCGCCGTGGCATTGCCGTGGTCGGCGCCCACCGACCCCGCAATGGCCGCGGTGGTTAGCGCGTACGACAAAGCCGTCGCAGAACTGGCCGATCGCGATGCTGCGCCACCTCCACCTGTCGAGGCGGGCAAGCCAAGCTATGTTGGTCAGACTGTTTGCCTTGCCTGCCACGCCGCAACGGCGACTTTCGCTGCCAAAGATGCCCACGCCGTTGCCTGGAAGACTTTGCAAGACGCCGGCAAGACCCGCGACCTCGACTGCGTGCCGTGCCACGTGACTGGCTTTGGTCAGCCGGGCGGCACCACGCTTGGTCATCTGGGCCAGCTGACTTCAGTGCAATGCGAGGCCTGCCACGGGCCGGGGTCGTTGCACGCGGCTAAGCCGGCCAAAGGCGCCAAAAGCTTGCTGGCTCCGGTCGCGGATTCGACCTGCACCGTTTGCCACACACCGCAGCACGCGCCGCGATTCGCATTTGACCCCTACCGCGCCAAGCTGCTGGTGCCGGGGCACGGCAAGCCCTTGGTCGGCCCATGAGAACCTGGATCTGCACGGCACTCGCACTGGCCTGGCCGGCCTCGTTGCTCGCGGCAAGCGACCCGGCCGATCCGGCAACGCGGCCGCCGCTGTCGTCCGCCGGCCCTGAAGAGCCGCCACCGCCCAGGAGTTTGCTTTACGACGGCAACTATTGGGGCGTCCTGGGCGGTCTGGCCGGATCGCGCCTGGATGTTCCACTGGCGGGGGTCGCGCCGCTTGGGCTTGGCGGCCGACTGGCGGTGCGGTTCTCGACCGTGACCCAGTTCATGGATCTCGAAGGCGGCGTCGAATACGTCGCGCACAGCAGCCTCGCCGAGTCCAACCAGGCGTCGCGACTGGCCTTTGGCGTCCATGGTGCGCTGCACCCGGCGTTTCCACTGCTGGTGTTCAACAACTGGTTCTACGATGTCATCAGCGGGATTCACCTGTTCGTGGGCGCAGCAGCGGCGCGCGTCGCCATCGATGGCAGCCAGGCCGTTGCGTCGGCGCGTGCCAAGGGTGACTCGGCCGCGGACTGGCGGCCGCTACTGAGCAGCGGCGTCGGCGTTGATATCCCGGTCAGCGCGCGCAACCAGCCGAGCGGATGGTGGTTGACGGCGCGCTACGCCTTGCGGTGGTTGCGCTTTGGCCCATCGACGCCGTACGGAGACCTCGGCGACAGCCATTTTCAGGTGCTGCTAGGCTGGCGCAGCTACGACAACGGCTGGGCGCGCCTGCCGCGACCGTTCTGAGCGTCGGGCGGCGAAATCCTTACAGCCACAGACGGGCACCAAACACCCACAGGCCGAGGTCGATGTCCTCGACCCAAAGCGCCTCGTAGCCGCCATAGACTTCGATCTGGTCGAAAACTGCGCCCACCGTGCCGCGCAGCGTACCGTTGACGGTGTCGTTCATCGCACCGACGTCGCCAGCTACGGACAGCACCAGCGGAGAGCCGGGATAGAAATCAGCACCATAGCTAAAAAGCGCACCCAAGTGCGTCTGATCGCCGTCGGGCAGCCAGCGCAGACCAGCGCCTGAACGAACCTGCACGCCAGGCGCCAGCGCGAACAGGTAGTTCACCGCTAAAGTGCCCAGCGTGAGCGTGTCGGTGCGACCGGCCTCGCGTTCGCCATACACGCGCACATCGCCTTGCAGTTCGAGCCGGTGGAAGCCCGACCACAAGAAACCGGCAGCGCCGCGAAACAGATGCGTGTCTTGTACTCCGCCTTCAGCCCATCCGCGCAGCGCACTTCCGCGACCCAGCAACGGCGCTCCTGCCTCGTCTTTGGCCGCGACGCCGGGCAGCGCCTGCGGTTCTGAGCGACCTTCGACCCGCATGTAGCCGTCGTAGCCGGCGGCATAGGGCGCCGTGGAAAACGCCACCGCGCGCTCGCCGTCGTCGCCCATCCAGCGGCGCGGCCCCCACCAGGGAAACAGCATCCAAGTCAACCAGTTGTCGTAGAACGGGTCGTAGCCATACCAGCCCGGGTGCACCGAGCCGCCCCACGAGCTTGAGGGCGCCGACGAGCCGCTGCTGCGTGTGCCGCTCGAGCGCGACGCGGACGACGAACCGCCGCCCGAACGCACTGCGCTGCGGGCGCTGGACAGCTTGCCGGCGTAGGCGGTCGCAGCAATCGACCAGTCGTAGACCAAAAAGGAGCTGAGGGCGCAAAGCGCAACCCGCCTGGCGAAGCAACTGTGGACTCTCATCTTGGGCTCTGCGCGGCGACGGGCGCCATCGGCTGCCAAACGTACCGTTTTGGGCGTCGCTTCAACAGGGGCGCAGCCGCGGGTGCGCTACTTCTTCTTGCAAACGCCTGACATGCAGGTCTCGTCGGGCCCGCAGTTGACCGAAAGGCAAGCCAGGTAGCCCTGACAGCCCCAAGACAGCGGCGGCGCGCAAATCGTGCCCTTGCCGTTGTCGCTCGGCACGCAGGCGGTCGCCTCGCCGCCGTGCGGACAGTCCTTGTTGCTCTTGCATGGCGAGGGCTCGACGCAGAACTTCTTGCCGTTCTTGAGCGCGCAGCGGCCAGACAAGCACTCGTAGTCAGCCGTGCACGGCTCGCAAAAGCCCTTGTCGCCCTTGGCGCACGTCGCTACCGCATCCTTGCCGATCACCTTGAAGCAGTACGATTTCAAAGAACCTTTGGGTTGTGAGCAAGAGTAGCCGTTGGGGCAATCCGTCGGCGAGGCGGGCGTGCAGACCTTGGCGCAGAACCGCTCGCCGGTGGCCGAAGCGTAGTGGCACTCCGTCCCTGCGGCGCAGTCGCCGGGGCCGCTACACGGGCTGCACTGGGCGCCGTCGCCCACGCAGCTGCCGTAGTCCGGCTGGCACGCGAACTCTTGAATCGCCGCACCAAACTGCTTGCAGCTCGACGCCGGTGGGCAGCTGTTGTCGCCAAATGTGCACGGACGCGTGCAGTACTTGGCGCCGTTCTTGCCTGCCAGGCACAGGCCCTCTGCGCCACACTCGGCGTTGTTGCTACAGCCGTTGCAGAACCGCGGCGGCGTGCAGATCAGCAAGTCGCTCTGCGGGTTGCAGAAGGTGCCGGTGTCGCAGTCGGCCGCGCTGGTGCACTTCTTGCTGCAGATGCCAGCGCCGGTGGCCGCGTTGGTCTCAAAGCACTTGAGGCCGATGAGGGCGCAGTCGGCGTTGCTCGCGCAAGCCTTGCCAATGTTGGTCTTAAGAATCGTGACTTCCGCTGCCCCGGCGCCGTCCGCCGCGGTGCTGCCGTCGCCGAGCGCTCCGCCGTCGCTGCCAATGCCGCCGCCGCTGGATCCGCCCTGGCCAACTGACGGGCCGCTCGGCGTGTTGTTATCGCAACCCAACAGCGCAGCCGCGCCCACCAACAGCAAGGCCGCCGCGAATTTGCCCGCGCTGTTGTTTTGCTGCCGCATCGTGCCGTCCACGCACCCAGCTCATGGCGGGCGTGGCGGTAGCGTACGGCCTGCGTGCGCCTGCGACAACCAGTGCGATGCCGGTATCGCGCAAGCGTGAACTCGTGTTAGACTTTCGCCCCCCGCCGGCCGGGCCGGCACCGTGCGCGAAGTGGCCACACTTTTTCACTACGCTGACTGCCCGTACTGCTTCCGCGTCCGCGCCTTTCTGGCCGAGCGCGAGGTCGAGTATTCCAGCAACTTGTGCGATCGCGATGCGCCGCCGCCCGAGCTGGCCGCATTGACCCCTCTCGGCAAATTGCCGGTGTGGGTTACCGACAAAGGCCGGCCGATTTTCGGCTCGCGGACGATCACACGGTTCGTCGACGCCCTGGCGCCCGGGCCCGCGCTGATCCCCGCCGACCCGCTGCAGGCTGCGCGGGTCGCCATGACCGAGGACCTAGTGGACGAGGCGCTGTTGGCGGCGCTCATCCGCTTGGATCGCGAAGTCGGCGGCAAGCCGTCGGACCAGTGGAACCTGCAGGTGTACCGCACTGAGACGACCCTCATTCGCCGTATGCTTGACCTGTTCGAGCAACTGCTGGGCGGGCGTCCCTGGCTGGTAGGCGAGAGCTTGACGCCAGCCGACATCGCGCTGGCGCAACCGCTAACGATTCTGGAGCGCTACGGGCTCGACCTGTCTGCGCACCCGGGCCTCGCTGATCTGGCCGGTCGCCTCGCCAAGCGCACTTGCGTACTGGCAGCCCGTCGCCCCGCCACTGCCGGCAACAACCGCCCGCCCGCGCAGCCGGGGCTGGCCCCGCTTCCCACCGTAACCACTGCTGAGGCTCCATGACGATTTTCTCTCGAAGCGCGGCCGTCGCCACCGCAGCGTGCATTTTGGCCGTATTCGGCGCTCCGCGTGCTCACGCTGCTGGTCCCGACGAAAAGGGCACGCGGCCTCCGCCGCCCGGTGCGGCTGCGGAAGCGCCTGCCACGCCCGCGCCAGCGCCTGCGCCCGCTGGGCCGGGCACGCTGGTACTGGTCGCGGATGCCGATGACCTGGTGGCTGAGCTCAAGCCGGCCAGCGGCGAAGGCAAGGTCGTTGGTCTCAAGTTTGGCGAAAACAAGGTCGAGCTTGCAGCCGGCGAGGTGGCCATCTCCGTGTCCACAAAGGCCGGTCGCAAAGTGCTGGACCAGAAAGTGGAAGTTGCGCCGGGAGGCAGCCAGACCGTGCAACTGGTCAGTCGTGGCAAACTGGTAGTCGTCCTCGCCAAAGACGCCAGCGTCGCGGTCGACGATGAGGACCTGAGCGCAGATGGCGACAAGTTCACCGTCAGCGCCGCGCCAGGCACGCACAGCGTCGTCGTCCAGCGCCCCGGGTTCTACGGCCAAAAGGGCCAGGTCGAGGTCCAGCTCGGTAAGACGGCGACCCTGAACCTGACGCTGGACCAATTCGATTCTGGCTCCAAGCGCACTGTGGCTTGGGCCGGAATCTTGGGTGGCGGTGCGTTGGTCGTTGGCGCATTGGTCATCGACGCGACCACCAAGTTCAACGAGTTTGGCGGCGACACCGTCCGCTGGACGCTGCTCGGCGCTGGTACGGCCGCGTTCGTGGGCGGCACCATCATGCTCAAGAACGCCATGGACGAAGAAGCACCAGTGCGCGACGCCACGTTTCAGGTGCAGGTGTCGCGGGCGCCCGGTGGCGGCCTTGTGGCAATCAGCAAGCGGTTCTGATCGCCATGCCGATGGAATACCCGTTCGATATCCACGAGGTGGCCGACCGACTATGGGTCGGTCCGTGCCCGTCGTCGCCGGAACGGATTGCTACGCTCCGCAAGACCGGCGTGGTCGGTCTGGTCAGCGTGCAGACGGACGACGATCTCGCCAGCTGCGGCATGGCCTGGCCGCTGATGTGGCGGTTTTTGATGGCCCAGGGCATCAACGCCGTGCGCCACCCGATTGTCGATTTTGACGACAAGGCGCTGCTTGCAGGGCTGACGCAGGCGGTCGATGCCGTGGCCGGCGCGCTGGCAGACGGGCGTATCGGCTACCTGCACTGCACTGCGGGCATCAACCGATCGCCGACCGTCGCCATTGGCTACCTGGCGCGCCACTGCGGCATGGACCTCGACGCGGCATGGGCGCAGGTCTGCGGTCGCCGCCGGGTCGCACCCAATCGAACCGTGCTCGACCGTTGGTGGGCGACACAGAACTCGAAGCGCTAGTCGTCGCAACCCCGCAAAACCACAGAGACGTGTGGTGCTTCGCTTGTGACGGGCCCCGACCTCGCTATGCTGCAATCTCTGCGTCGCGCCAACGTGCGCGTGCGGTCGGAGTCTCCGTTGAGTGTCGCTGCGCCGTTGCCGCCCGATCAGCCGGACCGTCAGATCGAGGTCCAGCTCGGCCACTTGTGCAACAACCGCTGCGTGTTCTGCGTGTCCGGTCAACTGAGCGAACAGCGACGCGCGCCGCAGCTACCCCTGCAACCGATACTGGACCAGATCGCCCAGGCCCGCAGAGGCGGCGCCCAACGGGTCACATTGCTGGGCGGCGAACCGACAATTCAGCGCGGGTTTCTCGACGTGTTGCGGTTCTGCGTGGATCTCGCTTTTGATGAAATCGTGGTCTTCACCAATGGTGTGATGACGCCGCGCGATACCTTTCGGGCGCGGGTTTTCGAGGTCTTGGACCAATTGGGACCTGCGGCAAGGCAGCGGGTGCTGTGGCGCTTTTCGCTGCAGGGCGGCAACCGCGACGAGCACGACGCCACGACCATCAACCCTGGCGCCTGGGACCGCATCCTGGGGTCGTTGGACATCTTGCAGCAGCGCGGCGCTCGCCTGACCGCCAACATGTGCGTCGTCGAGTCGAACTACCGCTCATCGCCCGAACTTGCGACCATTGCAGCGCACTATGGCTTTGAAAATCTGCACCTGGACATGGTGCGGCCGCGCGACTCGGGCGATCGCACACCGGCAGAACTGCGCGCGATGATGGCGCGGTATACCGACATGGCGCCGTATTTCGCGCAATTGTCGCAGCAGGTGGACGCGCGGCTGGGGCCGACTTGGGACCTGAACTTTGGCAACGTCCCGTACTGCACCAATCTGGCGATCGCCCACCGCATTCACCACGACGGCCAGGATACGGTGACCGTCGCCGCGGACGGCCAGGGCAACACCCAGGTCGGCTTCGACAAGTACCTCGACAAGCGCACCGACAAGCACAAGCCGGCGACCTGCGCGCCCTGTGTGTTCAACGACGATTGCTCGGGCGTGTTTGACCACTACCGGCAGTTTCACGGCGACGGCGAGTTCAAGGCCGTGACAGCCGCGGAGCTGTGGCAACTGGACAAGGCCGGCCATCACTTCGTGCGGCTGGCGTTGCCAGCTTTGCAAGCGCTGCAGGCCAAAGCGCTGCTGCGTTTGGGCCGCCACGACGAGCGGCGAGCCGTCGTCGAGGTAGCCGCCCATGGGTGGCGGCTGGCCTTGCACGGGGCAGGCCGAGACGCGCAGCTAGGCGCAATTGCGGTAGTGCGCGGCCAGCGCATCGCGGCAAGTGTCTTGCAGGCACCGTCGCCGAGCGCGCAGGCCGAGCGCGACATCTTGCACCTGTGGCAGCAGTTGTGCGGTGCGTTGGGCGAAACTAGCGATGCGTCGGTGCCGCTTGCCGGTCTGCGGGCGCCGTGGCGGTCGTGGCACCAGCGCCAGCTGGCTGACCGTCTCGCCGGGTCGGTCGCCGCCGTCCTGCGCCGCGAGGCGCTTGCGGGTTTTGCACCGGCTAGCCAATCCAGCCCGGCGCCCGGTCAAATCAACCTGCTGTTTCGCGACTCTGTGGGGCGCAATGTGATGCTGCAGGTTGCGGTCACGACCGACGCCGCTGGCCAACTGCGTACCCGGCTGCGCCACGAGGCCGCCGAAGTCGATGCCGCGGATCTGGCGGCGTTCAGTCGGGCGCTCGGCGGCCAGTTGCGCGCTCTACCGACCGCGCTGCGCACGACACTTGCGGCATAAGCTGCCAATTCGAAATCCGGTTTTTGCAACACATCTGTTTTCTTGATCACGCTTGGGGCCGGTCTACGCTCGCGTTGTCCGCGGCAGGTTGCGCTCGCGGTCGACGGAGGCGGCGATGGAGATTGCGATTCTGAGTGGAACGATAGCGGCCGGTGTCGGCGCGGCGATGCTGACCGCGCGGCTGGCGTTGGAGCTCATCATTACCGCGATGCCGCAGCGCAAGCCCAAGGCGCAATTGTAGCCGACAGCGTCCAACCGTTCGCGCGCGGCCAGCGTTGGCGCTACCATCGGCGCCCCGCGCCGCCGTGGCGCCGCCGTCCGCACCTTGAGCACCGTTTCTGCCCATTACAGCATTGCCATCGTTGGCACGGACCTCGCCGGTCTGGCCTACGGCGCATTGTGCGCCAAGCGCGGCTACCGCGTGCTGGTCATCGGCCAGGGCCCCAGCGGGGCGACCTACCAGCACGCCGGACACACGCTGTGCAGGCGCCTGGAGCTGCACTATGGCCTGGGCAGCCCGATCGTGCGCCGCGTCTTCGACGACTTGTCGTTAGGCTTGCAGTTGCGCAATTTGCCCCGGCCGCTAGAGCCTGCATTTCAGGTGGTGCTGCCGCGCGCGCGGATTGCGGTCTCGACGGACGCGCGCATTGGCGAGCGCGAGTTCAAGCGCGAGTTCCCAAAGCAGTCGGCACCGATTTCGGCGTTCTTTCGCGAGATCAGCCAACTGGATGGCCAGGTGCAAGAAGTTCTTGCCGTCCGTCCGGTGCTGCCGCCTAGCGGGTTTCTCGAGTCCTTCAAGCTGCGCAGCCTGGTCAAGAAATACCCGCTTTTGGGCGATGAACTGGCGATCGATGATCCCCTGGCGGCTTTCGAGCACGGCAATCCCTTTCGGGCGTTCGTCCAGGCACCGTTTCGCTTCGCGTCGGGGATGGTGCCGGCGCGGCCCTATCCGGCGACCTTTGCTCGGGCTGTGACGGAGCTTTGGCGCGGCACCGTGACCTTTGACCAGGGACCCAACGCGCTGCGCGAGCTTTTCAGCGGCATCATTAGCGGTTCTGGCGATGTGCGGCCCAAGTCGGTGGTGCAGTCGATTGCCATCCAGCGTGGCAAGGCGACGCGGATGGTGCTGCGCGACCGCGCCGAGACGATCGGCTTTGACCTGCTGGTGTGCAACGGTGACCCCAAGCGCTTTTGCGCGCTGATCCCACAGGAGATGCAGGACGAAGAGTTCCACCACACGATCCATACCTTGCAGCCCATCTGCCATACTTTTACGGGCAACTTTGTGGTTCGCGCTGCAGCGGTGCCCGAAGCGATGGGTCGCCATGTTTTCGCGGTAGGCGAGCTCGACCAGTCGCTGGAAGAGGACAACCTCGTGCACATCGCCATCGACGCCGACCAGGGCGCCAACCCGCCGGAGCGCGAATTGCGCCTGATTACCGCAGCAATGCGTGTGCCGATCAGCGCGGCATCAGCCGGTGTCGGCGGCGTCGAGGCTTTGCTGGACCGGCTGCAAGCGCGCGTCGAGGCTGCGGTCCCGTTTCTGCGCGAGCATTTGGTGTTCAGGCACAGCCCGTGGCAAAGCTGGGGTCTGTCCGCTGGCGGCGACGACATCGACGCGGCCGAGCTGCAGCCCGGCTACGGCGAGGCCATTGCGCACACCATTGGTACCAGTCCGCTTGGGACGCTGACCGGCTACAAGAACGTGCTGATGGGCGGCAATGCGTCGTTTTGTGGCCTGGGCGCCGAAGGCCCCTATCTGGCAGCCTGGAACCTGTACCAGCACACGCTCGACAAGGTCGCGCTAAAGCAGGTGTTTTGATGGCCCGCGCGTCCTGGAGCATGGTGGTTGCGGTTGCGGTGTGCTGTGCTTTTGCCGCCGAGCCCGCAGCAGCCGCTGCTCCCGCGCCGGCGGCACTGCGGTGTTCGCTGGCGCAATGCTATCAACACGGCCTGGCTCACTCGCCGTTGATGGCCGCCGCCCGCCTCGGTCTGGACCAGTACCAGAGCAAGCTGCGCGAAGCCAAAAGCGTGTTTTATCCTAAGTTTGAGGTCAACGGTTTTGCCTCGGTGCTGCCAGCGCTCAAGCCCGGGCGAGACGGCAGTGAGCCGACGGAAGACTACGACTTCACCAACCTGGGGCCGCTCGGCGTGGCGTCCATTGGCATGGCGCAGACAATCTGGACGGCTGGCAAGGTCAGCTCTCTCAAGCAGTTGGCCAATGAAGGCGTGGACATCGCGCGCGCTACTGTGCGTGTGGCCGAGGACGAACTGCGCTACCAGCTGAGCCGAGCTTGGTGGGGCCTCGTGCTCGTTGAGGACTTACGCGAGCTGACCGGCGACGTGCGGCGCATCCTGGACGAGACGCGGACCAAGTTGGAGAAGCAGCGCGACGAAGGTGACGACAGCTTCAATCAGGGCGACTTGCTCCGCTTGAACGTGTACGCTGCGGAAATCGAAGACAAGCTGCGCCAGAACGAGCGCGCCAAACAGCAGGCGCTCGACGGTGCGCGGCTAGCGATGGGCGTGGCGCTCGACGTCGCGGTCGAGCCGGTCGGCGAGCTGACACCAGTGGTCGTGCCGCCCCTGCCGATCGAAGCGGTCGAGGCGCTGGCGCTCGCCAATTCGCCGCGGTTCCTGGCGCAGCGTGGCGGCGTGCGCGCCCGGCTACTACAAGTCGAGGCCGCCGAAGCGCAGCTGTGGCCCGACCTGTTGTTCATTGTGCGCGTCGCCGGTACCTACGCGCCGACGCGCGACTCCACCGGCGACTCGCTGGCCTCAAATCCGAGCAATGCAGCGACCACCGGCCTTGGGCTTGTGCTGCGGTGGACGCTGGATATCTGGCGTCAGGTCGAAAAGATCGACCAGGCGCGGCTGGATTTGCGCCAGGCGCAGTTGGGCATCGAGCACGAGC
The DNA here is from genome assembly GCA_005792545.1 of Pseudomonadota bacterium. Classification (GTDB taxonomy): domain Bacteria; phylum Myxococcota_A; class UBA9042; order UBA9042; family UBA9042; genus SXRM01. Next base: position 14,610 of record SXRM01000031.1, read on the forward strand.
GCCAAAAACTCAAAGTCGATGCGCGCGCGGCGTTTCGCGAGATGACCGACGCCAAAGCCATGATCGAAGTCCAGTACAAGGCGTACAAGTCCGCCCGAGGACTGCTCAACGCCACCACTCAGGCGTGGGAAGACGGCTTTGAAGAGTACGCGGAAGTGCTGCGCGTGACTGAGAGCTACGTGCGGCGCCGCCTGGCTTGGGCCGAGGCCATCCACGGCTACAACCTCGCTGTCGCGAGCCTGGGCAAGCTGTGCGGCACGGATCTCACTGCGCTCAAGGTGTCGCCGCCGGCTGGCGGGTTGTGACGTGCGGGGCGAATGACACGGCCGACGTGGGCGTTGATGGGCGACGGCATCGAGCCGCGCGAACCTTGGGGTAAAGAGCAATGCATCGTGTCCTGGTCGTTCTGGCAATGTCCTTGAGCGTGTCGGCCATCCCAGCGTGGGCTGCAAAGAAGCCGCCTGTCGCACCCACGCCCGCTGCGCCTGCCCCAGCAGACAAGCCGAAGTCGACGGCGCCCCCCAAAGAGACCGCGCGCCAGTTCATCGAACGCCTGCACCAGCGCCTGGACGCCGTGGTCAAGGTCGAGCAAGCGCTTGACGGGCTGCACGCTGCGATTGGCAAGGAGCTCGACGCGGCGCTGGACTACACCGAGATGGCGCGGCAGACCGTTCCGCAGCAGTGGGACGGGCTGCAGGCGACGCAGCGCGCGGAGTTTGTGGTCCTGCTGGCCAAGATGGTGCAGAACACCTACGTCAAGCGCTTCAAGCCCGGCACGCCGGCTCAGGTCGCTTTTGCCGGTTCGCGGCCGGTTGGCGGAAATGGACGGGTCGAGGTTCAGACCGCGATCACGGTCAAAAAGACCACCGCCGACGTCACCTACACGCTGATGCCCAGCGACGGCCGCTGGATGGTCGTGGACCTGACCGTCGATGAAGCCAGTCAGGTGCAGTCGTATCGCAAAAGTTTTGCCAAAATTCTCGACAAAGAAGGCTGGAATGGTCTGATCGCCCGCTGCAAGAAGGCGGCGAACAAGAAGCCGCAGTAGCCAGCACCCTGTGACACGTGAACTGCTGAACAATACGGCCCTTTACGGCCTGTGGTTGCTGCTGTGCGGTTTTGGCCCGTATCGGCCGGCGGCCATGGGCGCTGCCTCGCTGGGTATGGGCGACGCGCAAGTGGCGACCGGCGCTGGCACTGCGGCGCTGTACGCCAACCCGGCCGGCATGAGTCAGGTGCAGCACGGTGTGCTCGAGACCGGCTTTGGCCGGGCGGGCCACGCGGGCAGCGGGGCGCCGTTTGCGACGCTGGTCGACTCGACCTCGGCGTGGGGTATCGCAGCCGGGGTTGGCTATGCACAGGAACTCGGCTGGACGGCCGACGCGCCCACGCGATCGGGCAACGACTTGAGGCTTGGGCTGTCGGTCGGCGGCCAGAGCGACGCGGGCAAGCTGCTCATCGGCGGATCGGCCCGGCGGCTGAGCGCGTCGCGGGCTGGCGTGCCTGATGTCAGCGGGTGGACCGGCGACGTCGGCGCCATCTTGGGCATGCAGCAGTTTCGGGTCGGCGCCGTAGTCCACAACATCGCTGCGCTCGACGCGCGAGAGGCACCGCGGCGGGTGGGTATGGCGGTGGGCTTCGTGGGCCAGCAGTTCGTCGCTGAGGGCGGCGCTTCGCTCGGGGCCGGCAATGGCGATACGTTGCCGGCCGATGCCGCCAGCGGGCCGGCATACCGAGTCGGAACCACCGTGCAGGTGGGGCCAGAAGGTCTGCAGCTGCGCGCCGGCTATCAGTTCGATAACGTCGTGGCCAACCAGGCGACTCGCCACTGGATTTGCGCGGGACTGGCGTGGCGGACCCAGCGGCTTGGCTTTGATGTGGCGCTGGCGGTCGACGGTGCCAATGACCACCGCACGATGGTGTCGGCGAGTCTGACGGTGCTCATCCCGGACGAGTCCGAGGCGCCCTAGGGCTGCGCCGACGCCATGCCCGAATTCCCCGACCTGGAAGTCTACGCCGACGCACTGCGGACGCGGCTGCTGCATACGCCGATCCTGGCGGTGCAAGCGCAGGATCCGTTCGTTGTACGCACCTTCGATCCGCCCATCGGCGCCCTGGTCGGTCAGACGCCCGTCGCCGTGCGGCGGCTGGGCAAGCGGCTGGCCATCGGGACCGATGGCGACTTGTGGTTGGTCGTGCACTTGATGGTGCTGGGGCGCCTGCACTTCCGATCTGGGCTGCAGCCCAAAGTGCCCAAAACGGCTCTGGTCGTGCTGCACAACCTGCATGGCGCGCTGTGGCTCACGGAGTCGGGGTCCAAGCGCCGCGCTTCGGTGCATGTGGTGCGCGGCGAAGCCGGTCTCGCGGCGCATCAGCGCGGCGGCCTTGAAGTCATGACCGCATCGCCAGCCACATTTGCGGAGGTCCTGCGCAGTAAGCGTCGGACCTTGAAGCGGGCGCTGTGCGATCCGACGGTGCTGGCGGCGATTGGCAACGCCTACAGCGACGAGATCCTCCACGCGGCCCGCCTGTCGCCGTTGCAGCTGACCACCAACCTCGACGACGCGGAGTTGGGCCGGCTGTTCGATGCGGTGCGAGCCACCTTGACGCTTTGGTACGCGCGGTTGGCGGCGGAGGCCGGCGAGGGCTTCCCGGAGCACGTCACCGCTTTCCGGCCGGACATGGCGGTGCACGGCAAGTACCGGCAGCCCTGTCCGGTGTGCGCGGCGCCGGTCCAGCGCATCGTCTACGCCGAC
>SXRM01000260.1 GCA_005792545.1 Pseudomonadota bacterium
ATGGGCCTGGAGCGCGTTTCGTCGGTCGTCAACGGCTGCGACTCCAACTACGACACCGACGTGCTCGCCGACCTCATCGCCGACATGACCGCGGTGACCGGCCGGCCGTACGGCAGCCGCTTTGACCCCGAAAACGTCGTCTCGCGCGCCGAGGCGATTGAGTACGACGTCGCCTTGCGGGTCATCGCCGACCACGCCCGCGCCACCGCGTTCCTGATGGCCGAGGGCGTCTACCCCGAAAGTGAAGGCCGCGGCTACGTGCTACGCCGCATCATGCGACGCGCGATTCGCTTCGGGCGCAAGATCGGCGTCAACGACCCGTTCTTATACCGGATTGCCGACAAAGTGGTGGACATCCTGGGCGGCGCGTTCCCCGAGTTGGTCGCAGCCCGGGCGATCATCGAGCGGGTGACCCGCCAGGAAGAAGAGCGCTTTGGCCTGACCTACGTCGCCGGGTGCAAGCTCATCGCCGTCGAAATGGAGCGCATCACCGCGGCCGGGCTGCCCAAGCGGCTGACCGGCGATGTGGTGTTCAAGCTGCACGACAGCCATGGCTTTCCCGACGACTTGACGCAGCTGATTTGCGCCGAAGCCGGCTTTGGCACTGACGAGGATGGCTTTGCGACCGAAATGGCGGCGCAGCGCGCGCGCGGTCGGGCCAGCTGGAAGCGCCAAAGTGGCGACCTCGGCGATTTCGCCAAAGACCTGGCGACCGAAGGCCTTGCGACCACGTTCGTGGGTTACGATCACGACGGATGCGCGGCTCAAGTGGTGGCGGTGGTCGCGGGCCAGGAGCGCGTGGAGCGTGTCCATGGGCCAACTGAGGTGTGGGTGGCCCTGGATCAGACGCCCTGCTACGGCGAAGGCGGTGGCCAGGTCGGCGACCGTGGCACCCTGCAAGGCAACTTCGGCGAGGCAGCCATCGCCGACACCCAAAAGTTCGGCACGGCAGTGCACTTGCACAAGGTCACGCTGACCCAAGGCGCCATCGCCGTTGGCGACACGGTGCAGGTCGCGGTCGATGCGGCGCACCGCGGCTCGGTTCGCGCCCACCACTCGGCCACCCACTTGCTGCACAAGGCGCTGCGCGATGTGCTCGGCAACCACGTCAAGCAGCGTGGCTCCTTGGTTGAGCCCGGGCGACTGCGCTTTGACTTCAGCCACTTCGCACCGATGTCGGCGGAGGAAGTGACCCGCGTTGAAGACCACGTCAACCGCCGCGTGTTGGGCAACGCCGCCGTCGATGCGCTGCAGACCTCCATGGACGACGCGGTCTCCAAGGGCGCGATGGCGTTTTTCGGCGACAAGTACGGCGACGTGGTGCGGATGATGACCATTGCCGACTCGGTGGAGCTGTGCGGCGGCACCCACGTCTCGCGCGCCGGTGACATCGGGCTGTTCAAGATTGTCGCCGAGTCGGCGGTGTCGTCGGGCGTGCGCCGCGTCGAAGGCGTGTGCCACCTGCAGGCGCTGGACCTGGTGCGCCAACAGACCGCGGTGCTCGGCGACCTGCTGCGGAGGTTGGGCGGCCAGCCTGAAGGCCTCGCGGAGCGCGTCGAGAAGCTGCAGGCCGAGCTCAAGGCCGCCAACCAGGCGACCGAGAAGTGGAAGGGCAAGGCCCTGTCTGGCGAGGGTGCTGCCGCGGCCGATGAGCGCAAGTTGGGAGCGTTGACCGCGGTGTTCCAGACCGTGCAGGGCGCCGACGCTGGGGCGCTGCGCACGCTGAGCGACCAGGTGCGCGATCGCATTGGCACTGGTGTCGTGGCGCTTTTGGCCGACCAGGGCGACGGCAAGGCGCTGCTGCTGGTGGCGAGCACCAAGGACGCTGCGGGGCAGGTGCCGGCGGGGCAGGTCGTTGCGGGGCTGGCGGGGCTTCTTGGTGGACGCGGTGGCGGGCGGCCGGATTTTGCGCAGGCCGGCGGGGCGATGCCGGGGGACGTGGCGGCTGTGCGCGAGGCTTTTTTTGCGGCGGTGGCGGGGCGGGTGGGCGGATAGTCGACAAGGCAGACGCAGGCTCTGCTGCGCTTGGGTCCGCTGGCCGTTCTACTGCACCAAGGCGCTGACCACTTGACCGCGCTCGGCCAGCAGCGCGACATAGGCCGCTTTGTCGGCCTCCGGCAGAAAGCTCCGGGCGATCAACGCCGGCGCCTCCAGGGACGCCTCCGCAATCGACAAGGCCGCATCGGCCGCAACACGCGGCGCCAGGCCACAGTACGCCGCAAACTTGCGCCAGTCGCCGATCGTCAAGTGGTCGGACTTGCCGCCGATGGTAAGCGCGAGGCGATCCGCCGGCAGCAGCAGCCGAGTATTGACCAGATCGAACGCCGGCGACAGCCCGACCTGGCCCTCGCGGTCGCGCCACAGCGCCAGGTTTTTCAGATGCAGGTCACCGTTACCCGTCCACCACGCGAACAGGACCTGTCGGAAAAGGTCGCGCAAGGCCAAGGCAGGCTCACTGGCAAAGCGGCGCACGATCCGTGCGCACAACTCCGCTGATCCACTGTATTTGTTCGCCGGGTGACGCAGCGCTAGTGAGCAGAAATCTTCCACCGCCAGCTTGCCGCCATCGAGCGGACGGTCAAAGCGGGCCACCAGGTAGGCCAGCGTGCCGTCGGCCAGTGGTAAGAGCCCGTGCTCCGGGACGGTCAGGCCGGCCAGCGCCGCCAGCCGCATCGTCACGTGCTCATTGGCGGGCAAGTGCGCAAAGCGGTCGGTCGGCGGCTTGAGAATGAACTGCCGGCCCGCCGCCGAGACGCGCAGCGTCATGCGCGCTGTGTCCAGCCCCACCGACAACTTGCGCTGCGCACCAGACAACGTCGTCGTGCCAATCATGGCCAGCGCGACGGTGTGCAGCTTGGCCAGTTCCACGTCGATGCTCGGCAATTGCGCGACGCCAAACAAGCGCACGGCGGCATCGCGGTCAAGCGACTCACCAGGCGCCAGTTCACGCAACGACAGCGGGCATGCGTTCATGGGCGGTCGTCCACCATGGGGCCAACCTCGACCGCGCCGACGCAGTCTCGGCACACCGCGGCCAGCAAGCCAAACTGGTCCTCGGGCGCAATCTTGAGCTTGGCCAGCGACAGGTCGAGCAACCAACCTTCGGGCAGCAGGTTGGTAAAGCAGGGGGGCAGGCGCGGCCACTGGTAGCTGTCGGCGCGCAGCGGCAAGTGCAGGGAAACCGGGACTGCCTTCGGATTGGCGAGCCACGAGGGCTCATACCGGAATTCGACGCCCGCTGCCGATTCGCTCAGCCGACCCGCCAGCACGCCATCCATCGACACGGCCGCCGCGCGCATCGTCAATCCCCCAAATCAAGTTCGTCGCGCGGCGCATCTACGACGCCGGCACATTTGCCAAAAACGGCAAGCACACGGTTGACGGCATCCAGCCGCAGGGTTGCCTTGTCGCGCTCCAGCTCGGAGACGAAGCGCAGGCCGACCCCGGACAGGTCGGCCAGTTGGCGCTGCGTCAGCCGATTGGCGCTGCGGCGCCGGCGCACGAAGGCGCCGATGGTCTCCCAATCGGGCATGCCTGTGGTGCGCGGGGCCAAAAAAGGGACCCGCGCCAAGGCAAGGGTAGCACAATGATCCCGAAAGGGAACGAATTGCCCCAGTCCCAAAAGCGCCGTCGCGATTTGCCAGCGAATTGACCCGATCGGGAGAATCGTGCGCGCATCAGCCACGCTTCATAGCGCACACCCGCGGTTTGCGGTCATCTGACCTCATCAGCAGTTCGGACCCTGCGGCGCCCACGGCAAACGTCGTGCTGATCACGGCCCAGGAAACTTCCCCAAAACCGCCTCAAACTGGCCGTCACTGCCGCCGCCGCAGTGCGCCATCGACCAAAACCCGGCCATCGCCGTCGCCGTCTTGGTCTTGGCCACCCGCACCCCGGCGCACGGGCACTTGCCCGAGCACTGCAGCCACACGTGGGTCTCGCTGCCGGACTGGCTGACCTGGCCAACCACGCCTGCGCATGCCAGCAGCGCACAGTCCGGGCTTGCAAACTGGCCGTCGAAAAAGGTGCCCTTGGCGGTCAGGCACAGGTCCAAGGTGGCGGTGTGGTCGGCAGAGCTCAGGTTCCAGCGCTGCCGCTGCACGGCGCCCTGGGCCAGGCGATGGCCGCCGCCAAAGATCGCCAGGTCGCTTAGCGTCAGCACGCCGTCGGCGACGGCCGCGCCGACGCCAGACTTGAGCCAGCCAGGAGGCTTGCCGCAACTCGGCCCTACCGCAGTAGGCTGAAACGTGACCGTGGCGCCTGCGACGGACCAACCACCGCGCACCAGACACGGGTTGCCTGCCGACTGCCACTCGAAGGTGCCCTCTGGCCGCAGCGCGAGGTCGCCAGAGCAGTCGTACCACTGGCCGACCAAGCCCGCTGCAGCCACCGCCGGGCTGGCGCCGTCGCGGTCTGCCGCGTCGGCGGTCGCGTCACCCGCAACCAGGGCATCGGCGTCGCCGGTGGCCGTAGCGGCGGGCGAACCCGTCCCCGCAGCGCCCCCATCGGCGCAGGACACCGCCAGCACGGCAAGGGTGAAGAACTGGAACAGCCGACCGGTCATGCAACGCCGGCCGGCCGTCAACCGGCGCCTACCCGACCAGCCAAGGATGCGGCCCGTCGAGCAACTTTTGCAAATCCGCCGGCTTGCGCGCCGCGATCTGGGCCACCTGGGCGTTCAGCAACTCGTCATACGCCGGCCGCTCGACGCTTCGGAGCACGCCCATCGGCGTCGGAAACTCCGGCCCTTCCATCCGCGCCAGCAAGAACGCCCGCACCGGGTCGGCGTCGTGCGCATCGTGCACCCACGCGTCGCCTACGCCCAAGCCATCGTGGCCGATCTGGAACACCTGCGGCCGCGTGCCCACCAGCCGAATCGCCTTGTCGCGGTTGGCGCCAAACACCATCGGCTGGCCGTGTTCAAGCAAAATCGTCTGTTCCGCGCGCACTTCCTTGACCGCCAGGTGGTCCCAGGCGCCATCGTTGAAGATGTTGCAGTTCTGATAGATCTCGATGAAAGCCGTGCCCTTGTACGCCGCAGCCGCCGCGAGGACCTCAGCGCCCACCTTGGCATCGACGTCGATGAAGCGCCCGACAAACCCGGCTTCGGCACCGATGGCTACTGCCGCCGGCTTGAAGGGGTGGTCCACCGAGCCGTACGGCGTGCTCTTGGTCTTCTTGCCAAACTCGCTGGTCGGCGAGTACTGGCCTTTGGTCAAGCCGTAGAGGCGGTTGTTGAACAGCAACACCTTGATGTCGACGTTGCGCCGCAACAGGTGGATGAAGTGGTTGCCGCCGATCGACAGCGAGTCGCCATCGCCGGTCGCCATCCAGATCTGCAGGTCCGGCCGGGCGATCTTGAGCCCCGTAGCAATCGCCGGCGCGCGGCCGTGGATGCTGTGGAACCCGAACGTGTTCATGTAGTACGGAAACCGCGACGAGCAGCCGATGCCAGCCACCGTTGCGATCATGTGGCCGGGCACGCCCTGCTTGGCGAGCGCCCGCTGCACGGCTGCCAGGATCGCATAGTCGCCACAGCCCGGACACCAGCGCACATCCTGGTCGGTTTGGAAGTCCTTGGCTTTGAGGTCTGTGCGTACGGGAGCCGTCATCTTGGTGTCCTCCCCGCCGGCTACGACGGCAGCATCTCGACCAGGGCCGCCTTGAGCTCGCCCACGGTCAGCGGCTGACCGGCGATGCGCTGGTAGCCTTGGCAATCGATGGCATAGGTCGCGCGCAACAGCTTGACCAACTGGCCGTTGTTGATCTCGGGCACCAGTACGCGCTTGTAGCGGCCCAGCACCTCGCCGAGGTCCGCCGGCAGGGGACTCAACCAGCGCACCTGCAAGTGAGCAATCGACTTGCCTTCGGCCTGCAGTTCGCGCACGGCGGTCAGCGCCGAGCCCCAAGGCGATCCCCAGGTCACCACCAGCAGGTCGCCGGTCTCTGGACCCGTGACCGCGCTCGGCGGCAAGGTCTTGGCGATCGCATCGACCTTGGCCTGGCGCAGCTTGACCATTGCATGGTGATTGGCCGGGTCGTAGCTGATGTGACCGGTCTTGTCCCACTTCTCGATGCCACCGATGCGGTGCTCCAAACCGGGCACGCCAAGCTTGATCCACGGCCGCGCCAGCGTCTCTGGGTCGCGCGCGTAGGGCAGCAATGCCTCGCCGTTCAGGCTATCTGCCGAGTCCAGCAAGGCGGCGTCGATGGCCGGCAAGTCGCCGACATTGGGGATGCGCCACGGCTCCGCACCATTGGCGATCGACCCGTCGGACAGCAGCATCACCGGCACGCGGTACTGGATGGCGACGCGGCAGGCCTCGTACGCACACGCAAACGCATCGGCCGGGCTCTGGATCGCCAGCACCGCCACCGGGCACTCGCCGTTGCGGCCGTAGAGCGCCTGCAGCAGATCGGCCTGC
>SXRM01000261.1 GCA_005792545.1 Pseudomonadota bacterium
AAACGGGGCTCCGGTCCGGCCGCGTCGGCAGCGCGGCCGGACTAGGGCTCGGTCCCGGCCCTGCCGGGACGCGCCCAGACCTCTCACAAGTTGATCGGTGCTGCGCTGCTGCCGCGCGGCGACCTAGCGATAGCCCTGTGCCGCTCAGTCCACCACTACCCGGGGCAGGTGCTCCGCCAGTCGCGTGGTCACCTCATAGTGAATCGTGCCCAACCACCCGGCCATCTCGTCCGCGCTGACCCGGTCACCTTCGCCATCGGGTGCGGCTTGGGCACCAATCAGGACCACTTCATCGCCGACGGCAACGCCCGGACAGTCGGTGGCATCGACCACCACAATGTTCATGGCGACCCGACCCAGCACGCGGGCGCGCTGACCGTGCAGCAGCACTTGCCCAAGGTTGGACAGCCCGCGGTCGTAGCCGTCGTAGTAGCCGATTGGCAGCACCGCAATCCGCGTCGGCCGCACCGTCCGATGGGTGCGCCCATAGCCGACGTACTCGCCGGTTGGCACGTCGCGCACCTGGGCAACGCGGGCCTTCCAACTCAGGACGGGCTGCAGCTCCATGTGTTTGCGGCCCAATTCGCTTGCGGTCAGGCGGGTCTCTTTGCTGGGCCACAAGCCGTAGGCGCCGATGCCAAAGCGGACCAGCCCGCCGCACACCTCGGGCCACAGCAGCACTGCGGCGGTGTTGCTGGCGTGGCAGAGCAGCCCGTCGTCCGGGTGTCCAGCTGGAGCCAGGCCTAAGGCACTGCGCACCGCGGCCGCGGCCGCCTCAAAGCGCTCGAGCTGGCTGCGTGCAAACTTGTGGTCGGTGGTGTCCTCGACGTCGGCAAAGTGGGTGCAAAGGCCTTCGAGATGCAGGTGCGGGTCGCGGCCGATGCGCACAGCAAGGCGCACCGCGTCATCGTGGCGCAACCCCTGGCGGTTGTTGCCGGTCTCGACTTTGACGTGCAGCCGCGCCCGCGTGCCAGCCACCCGCGCTGCTTCGCTGCACGCCGCGACCACCACTTCGTCGTACACCACCAGCCGAGCGTCCAGCTGCACGGCCCGCGCGGCATGGTCGGGCGGCAGCCAACCGACGTTGTAGAGGGCTGCCTGCAGGCCCGCCGCGCGCAGGGCTTCGATCTCGGCCAGATCGCAGGTGCCCAGCCACGGCACGCCGGCCGCCACCAACTCTTGTGCCACCGCCAACATGCCGTGGCCATAGGCGTTGCCTTTGACCATCGCGCACAGGATCGGCTGGCGGCCGCCGCTCTGGCTCGCTGCGCGCAGCACGGCGACGTTGTGGCGCAAGGCGCGCCGCGAGATCTCAATCCAACTGGTTGGCTGCACGAAACCTCACTGGCCTACGGACCGCTGTCGGAAGCAGCGCGCAAGTGATCGCCGCCAAAGCGCGCCACGGCGTCGTACACCCGCGGGTCGGCGTCACCTGGCAGGTTGAAGCGCGCAGCGAAGCTGCCCCTGGCATCGGTCGCCACCACGCCCAGCAGCGTTCCTGCGGTCGGCTTGCCGGGATCGATGAGCCACAACTCGACCGGCAACTGACCAGCCGAAAGCTCGCCACAACGCAAATGGCCGGACAGCAACAGCGGTTCACCCAGCCACGCCATCGGCGCCGCGGCATCGAGCGTCAACCGGCACGGCGCGCGCTTGGGCGGCGGCTGCTTGCCCGACGGTGCACCGGGCGGCACCGGCTGGGCAGCCAGGGCCTGTGCGCGCTGGTGCAGCCACGACCGACGCGCCTCCGCCTCGCTCTGCGGGCGTTGCGTCGACGCATCTGGTTTGGACCCCGACGCCAGGCCGGGCGCGCCAGCGGACGCGCCAGCACCGCCGGCCGCGCCACCACCGGTGCGGGCGAGACCATCGGCGCCCTTGATCTGACCCGCGCCAGCCCACGCCTGGCCAATCGGCGCGCCGTCAACGAGTACGTGGGCGGTGGCGTTCAAGTAGGCCTCCGGTTTGGGAAACGGATCAGCGTGCAGCGGTTGGTGCAGGTGCTTGCCTTTGGCGCCGTGCAGCTCCAGCGAGTCCGCGCCACCACCCAGGTCCACCCGTTGCCAGGCGCCGCGACCGTTGGTGCCCGGCGCCCACACCTCGGCAAAGGCGTGAGCGTCGTTCTGGACGAAGTGCGCCGCGATGCCGAGCGAGTGCGCCATCACCACAAAGCCTAGCGCACGGTGGCGGCAGACGCCTTTTTGCGAAAGCACCAGGTCAGCGATGGCGTCGCCGGTCGCCGGCGGCGGCTCTCCGGGCGAAAAGCCGCGAAACCACTCGACCAGCTTGGCAATGGCGGCCCCGCGCTCGCTGTGACGGCCAACGCCCAGCTTGGGCCACAGGTCGGCCGCACGCACCTGCAACGCCACAGGAAGCACTGGCTTTTCCGGGTCATCGTCTGCGGCGGCGACACCGAGCGGCGCAGCAAAATAGTCGCTGGGCGCGTCCATCAAGAAGCGCAGGTCGACCAGCCCCGACTGCGCCGATCGCACCGTGAAATTGCCGGCGTTGTCGCGCCACAGCTCCAGCGGCAGCGGCGGCTCGGCCTGCCAGGACAGCACTTGCGAGGTCGGCGCCACGCTCGGTAGCACCACCGACACGCCAGCTTGCAGGCGCACCTGGATGTGGCCCCAGAACAGCTCATGGCCAGGCCGCGGCTGTCCACCGACCATTTGCTGCGCGTTGCCCGCGCCAGACTGCACCGCCCGCAAGTCGTCGCCGACCTGGTCCAGCGCCACCTCGCGCTTGAAGGGCGTAACCTCAGGGTCAAACACCATCTGGTAGTGCAACTCGTGATCGCCGCCGGTGCGACGGTCGGCGCCGGCGCTGGGTGGCGGGCGCGCTTCGTAGACCGGCACGCTGCCGCCCGGTAGCGCCGCCTTGGGTGCAGCGATGCGGCCAAACGCGGTCTCGATGGCATCGGGCAGGGCGCCGACCGCGCCCAGCGGCGCAGCCACCACCTGATCGCTGCGCCCGGCACTGCCGGTCGCGGGCGGCAGGTATTCGTGCAAGATCGGTGTTGGCCGCTGTGCCAAGGCGGTCCAGACCAGCCACAGCATGGTCAGGGCGGCGGTCGTCAGTGCCGCAAGCGTGGCCGAACGGACCTGCATCGGTTCCAGCGTCCGCGCAGCGCGGACATGACGCCAAAGGTAGCCGCTTTGGCTGCCGTGGCCAACGTCAGACGCGCGGGCGGCCGTCGGGTTGGCCGCTGTGCGAAAATGACGCCAGCCGCCGGGCCAGCACGACGTGGGCATGGGCGCCGCGACCCGGTTGCGCGCGCACCGCCACCAACGCCCGCGGCGCATGCCAGGGGGCAGCGTAGGCGGCCAGCGAACTGGCGCGGCAGCCGCGTGACAGGTCAAGGCACGCCAGCAGTACCGCTCGGTCGTCGGCTGGGCTGGCGGCCGAGCGGACGGCGTCGCCAAACAGCCCCGGCGCGGCGTCGGCCAGCCAACTGGCAGCTGCGACTCCAGCGCCGCGATCGCCGCGATCGTGGCGGGCAAGGCCGAGCAAGACCTGCGCCGCAACCCGAGCCGGCTGCGCCGCAACCGCCCGTTGCAGGTAGTCCACCGCTGCGTCCACGCGCCCTTGCCGCCAGGCGATCTCGCCACGCAGGACCAACCACGGCGGTCCCTCGCTGCCCAGCCGCTGCCGGCCAAGGTCGAGCCAACGCAGGGCCTCGAGGTAATCTCCGCGCAACAGCGAAAGGGTCGCCAGGCCCGCGTGTGGCCAGCGCACCCAGGGCCAGCGCTCAATGGCTGCGCGCAACAGTCGCTCCGCGTTCGACAAGTCGCCCAGCCACAGCTGCCACTCGCCAGCATACGCCAGCGGAATCGGCGAGGTCGGATGCGCTGCGCACAGGGCCGCCAAGGTCAAGGTAATGTCGTCGGTCGCCGCGACGTGCGCGGCCTCCAGAACGGCTCGGCATGCGTGCCGCGGGCTGCTGGGCGGCGTCCAGCGGCGCAGCGCAGAGCCCGTGTCCAACGTGGACTGATCACTGAGGTTACTGGCAAGTCGCTCGAGCGTCGGCGCAATGAGGGCCTCGGCCGCCTGCCAGAGCACCTCGGCTTGCAACCCATGCAGGCGCTCAGGCCACAGTGCCTGCAGCGCTGGCAGCACGCCTTCCATGCGGCCGACGGTGGCGCCGGCCGCGCTGGCCTGCAGACGCAAGAGTGCTGCGGGCAGGGAAAACCCGCGGGCGGCGATGACGCAGCGGTCGAGCGCCGCTTGCGCCCGGTCGGCATCGCCTTGGGCCAGGTGTGCGCGCGCCAGCCACGCCAGCGCTTCATCTGCGGCAGGGTCGTTGTTCGCGGCGCGCTCCAGGTGCTGCACAGCCTCGGCGAAGGCGCCGGCTCGCCACGCCAGGGCACCGAGCGTCGTGAGAGCTGCGGCATTGTGCGGGTCCAGCGCCAGCGCCATGCGGGCCAGTGTCCGCGCGGCTGCCTCCTCGCCCCGCCAGCGGTGCAGCATGGCGCGCGCCGCCCGGGCAGAGGCGTCCACGGCCGCACCCGCCGGGTCGGCGTCCAGCGTCGCCTCTGCCGCCGCGAGATCACCCAGCGCGATCAGATTGGCCGCGCGCACGGCGGGCGGCCGGTGGGTCTGGCCCCGCAGCAACGGG
>SXRM01000262.1 GCA_005792545.1 Pseudomonadota bacterium
GGCTGCGTTGTGCATGGGCGTCGGATACCTGGGATGAAAGTTTCCGCCAGGCGGTCGATGCGCCGCCAAGGCCGCTAGCCAATGGCTTGAAATTACAAACCTAAAAAAGAATGGGCGCTCGGGTTTGGATTTGCGCCCCACGCCTTCATCGCTGACCCCTCGTCACGCTCAGCGCGCTGGTGTACAGTCCGGGCCGTCGCCGCCGCAGCCGCCATGCAGGTCGCGCCGCGCCCCATCTCCTCGTGTGTTGTGCGAGATAGACCATGCCAGATGCGCCCGCCGCCAGCCGTTCGCTCGAACCCAACAAGGGCGGCTCGCGCGAACCTTTGGCGTGGCCTGTCGAGGGCTTTGAGAGCGATCTGGTCCCTGTCGAGGCCTTGCACAAAGCTAAGGGCAAGCTGACAGCCGATCTGCTGCGCAAGGGTCTGGTCGACGGCCGGGTGGCAGTGCGCGTCAACAGCGTTCGCGCGCTGGCCCTGCAAGGTCCGCCGGCCGATGGCGACCTCGACATGGTGCTCGTGCTGCTCAAAGACGGTAGCGCGTCGGTTCGCTCGGCGGCGACGCGCGCGTTGGCCGGGGCGCAACCGGCCGACAAGGTTATCGCGGCACTGGTCCGCGCACAGGTCGCGGACCCGAAATCGCATGCCGACATCGCCGAAGTGATGAAGGGCTACGGTGACGCAGCGGTAGCCGCGCTGATGCCGTGCTTGCGCTGCGATGGTGCCGAGGCAGACCGCGCGGCATTGCCGTACCTGCTGCAACTGGGGGCGCCTGCGCAGGCGGCGCTCGGCAAGGCGCTGGTGCATCCAGACGCGCGCGTCCGCGCCAACGCCTTGGCCGGTCTGATGCAATTCGGCACCCACGCCCTACAGGAAAACCATCGCGTAGTCATCGCGCTCGGTCGCGACGCCGACCTCAACGTGCGCACGCTGGCCCGCCAGGCGCTGACCAAGGTGTCGCGGGCGACTTCGCCGACCTTCTCCGAGGTGCGGCCGCTGCCGATTGAGGCCATGGACGCGCAACTGGCCGACGAGCCGGCGCTCAAGAAGGCGGCGAAGGCCTTGGAATCGTCGGCGTTGCTGGCGCTGACCCGCGACGGCCGCGACCTGGTCCGTGCCAACGCCTGGCGCGGCCTCGGCGCACTCGGGCCGCTCGACGCTGCAGCAAGCCTGCAGGCGGGCGTTGCGACGCGCGACTCTGACGTCAACGTGCGACGCGAAGCCTGTCTGGCGCTGCGGCAGTGCCCGGAAGGCGTGTTGGCGGACGTTGCAGCTCCGCTATTGCTCGCGACCCGCGACCGCGAAAAGGCCGTGACCCAGGCCGCCCGGCAAGCGCTGCTCAGCCAGGGCAAACGCACGGTTGGCCTGCTCATCGAGTTCCTCGCCAACCCGAGCGCGATGCTGCAAGACGCGGCCATCAGCATGTTGGTGACGCTCGAGCAAGACGCGGCCCCGGGCGTGACCAAAGCACTGGCCTCGCCGCAGCCGCCCGTGCGCGAAAACGCCTTGATTGCGCTTAGCGAAATCGGTGGTAAGGGCCTGGAGGCCGCGACCGACCAGTTGGTCGACCTGACCCGCGACATCGTCGACGGCGTGCGCGCTCAGGCGTTCAGGACGCTGGCCCGGCTGTCCGATGCGACGCTAAAGGCGCGCCGCGAAGCGTTGATGGAGTTGGGGCGCAAGGCCTGGCGCGAAGATGCAGCTTTGGTCGTTCGCAATGCCGGTAACGATCTCGCTACCAAGATCATGTACTTGCGGTAGGCCGGCTCTGGACACGCGTCAAGCTATTGAGCAGTTGCGCACAGCCCGCACCATCGCCGTGCTGGGGGCGCACCCGGATCTCAGCCGCGCGGCGGGCTACGTTCCTGAGTATTTGCACGACGTCGGCTACCGCGTGCTGCCGGTCAATGTGCGCTACGCCGGCCAGACCCTGTGGGGCGAGCGGGTTCGGGTGACGCTGGCCGAAATCGCCGAGCCCGTAGACATCGTTGACGTGTTTCGCCGCGCCGAGGACGTGATGGCGCACTTGGACGACCTGCTGTCGATGCAGCCCAGGCCGCGGTGCGTGTGGCTGCAGCTGGGCATCGTGCAGCCTGCGCTTGTCGAGCCACTGGCCGCAGTCGGCATCGCCCTGGTGCAGGACCGCTGCACACTGGCCGACCATCGCCGGTTCGCGTTGCCGAAGGTGGCTTCTTTGGCGTAGCAGCGCCGGGCAAGAAGTGCCATCATTTTGGCCGCGGCGGCGGCGCGCGCCGGCACGGATCCCATGAGAACAACGTGTTGTCTGCTGACCCGGATCGCCCTGGCGGCGCTGGCGCCGGTCGTTTTTGGCTGCGGTGACGATACCAGCGTCAAAGCACCGACACTTGGCGCGGTAGCGGACAGCGCCGTCGGCGGGGATCTGGTCTTCGCTGATGGAGCCGGTGCCGGTAGCGACGGCGAGGCGGGCGACGCGGCGATCGGGGCGGATGGTCAGGTGGTCACGCCCGACGTCCACAACGACGGCGGGATCGGCGACAGCACGGCTGACGGCGGCGGATGCCCGGGATCGGTCGGCTGCGCATGCTTCAAGGACGACAATTGTCCGGCCGCCAGTGCGTGCGTCGCCACAGCGGGCGGCAAGCAATGCGCGGCTCCCTGCCTGAGCGGCGTCGCGTGTGCGCCCGGCACCACCTGTCTGCAGTTGCCCGGTGAAAATACGGCATCGACGGACGATGACAAAGCCGTGTGTGCGCCCAAGTGGCCACACATCTGCGACCCCTGCGGCAGCGCGGCCAGCTGCGGGCTCGGCGACGGCAGCCCGGGCGCTTGCGTCTCGATCGACGTCACACCCGGCGCCAAAGGCTGGCAGTGCAGCAGCGCCTGCAGCGACGACAGCAAGTGCCCGCCCGGCTACCACTGCGGCACCGCCGCCGCGGTGGGCGGCGACGTCGGACCGTACTGCCTGCCCAACGCCGGCCAGTGCAGCTGCAGCGACAGCGCGGTGCAAAAGGGCCTGACCACCCCGTGCAGCAGCGCTGCCACCTTAGCCGACGGCACGCCAATTCAGTGCGTTGGGGTCCGATCGTGCGACGCGGGCACCGGACAGCTCGGCGCGTGCAGCGCTTCTAGCCCCAAAAAAGAGGCATGCAATGGCCTGGATGACGACTGCAATGGCGCGACCGACGACGGCACCACCTGCGACGACGACAACCCCTGCACCGACGACGCGTGCGAGAAGGGCGGGTGTGCGGCCAACCCCAACAGCCAGGCGTGCAACGACGGCGACGCTTGCACCCAGCCAGACGCCTGCGCAGGCGGCAAGTGCACCGGCGGCGCACAGTCCGCTTGCGACGACAAGAATCCTTGTACGACTGACAGTTGCAATCCGTCTGCCGGTTGCGCCTATGCTCCGAACACGCAAGCCTGCGACGACGGCGACACCTGCACCGCCAACGACGCCTGCGCGGGCGGCAAGTGCGCCGCCGGCCCCAACCTCTGCCCCTGCACCGTCGACGCCGACTGCGTCGCCAAGGACGACAAGAACCCGTGCAACGGCACGCTGTACTGCGCCAAGTCGGTGGCGCCGTTTGCCTGCAAAGTGAACCCCGCGACGGTCGTGACCTGCAACCCCAAAGACGACACGGTCTGCGCCGTCGCCGGCTGCGACCCCAAGGACGGCAAGTGCAAGCCGCAGGCCCAGAACGACGGCCAGGTCTGCGACGACGCCAGCGCGTGCACGACCAAAGACGTGTGTGGCAGCGGCAAGTGTAGTGGCGCGAGCACAGCTTGCGACGACGCCAACGCCTGCACCGACGACGCGTGCGAACCCAAGAAGGGCTGTACCCACAAGGCCAACAAGGCAACCTGCAGCGACGGCGATTTGTGCACTGTCAGCGACGCTTGTGCCGATGCGGCCTGCAAGGCCACGCCGCTGGCGTGCAGCGACGGATTCGCTTGCACCACCGATACCTGCGACAAGGCCACAGGCGAGTGCAAGGTCGCGCCAGGCAACCTGCCTGGCTGTGGCAAGGCGATCCTGCCCTACGCTCACGCGTTCACGTGCAGCACGCCGGGCCTGGACCAGTGGCAGATGTCAGACTGGGCGCTGCCCGCGACGGCGGTCAAGTGGAACTTTGACGCCACCGGACCACTGCCGGGCGTGACCGGCCAGACCTGCTCGCTCAACATCAACAACGGCAAGGACTTGGCGTGCGCGGCCGGGCAGGGCGCGATCGCTGCGACGGCCGACTCGCCCTGGTTTGACGCAACCAAGGTGGCCGCCAATGCCACCGTGGTGGTGCGCCTGACCTCGGCCGGAAACTGGACCGCGCAGCAGACAGCCAAGGTGCAGGTGCGGCTCGCCGACGGCTTGTGGAGCGACCTGGCATCCGCGCCGACGCCGACAGGTAGCGCGCAGACTGTGGTTTGGAAGGTGCCCAGTGCGGCGGGCACGGGCTTTCAGTTGCGGTTTTCGTTCGCGGGAGCGTGCGCGCCAGGCGCGATCGGCTGGTTCCTCGACGACATCGCGGTCTTCGAGGACTTGTGCGCCGTCGGCAATGGCGGCTGTATGCCTGACCAGACCTGCAGCATCGACGACAAACTGCTCGTGGTCTGCACCAGTTGCAAGCCCGGCTTCGCGTTCAAAGATGGCGCGTGCACCGACGCAGACGAGTGCGCCAAACCCGGCGCATGTGCATTAGAGGCCATTTGCACCAATACCGTCGGCAGCTACACCTGTGCCTGTAAGACCGGCTACGCGGGCGATGGCAAGACCTGCAAAGACGTGGACGAGTGCGCGACTGGCAAAGCCACCTGTGGCGCCAACACCACCTGCACCAACACCGCTGGCGGCTGGGAGTGCAAGTGCGCCGCCAACATGGTCAGCATCGGCAACGCCTGCTTCAAAAAGGGCGCCGATGCCAAGGCGCCTGCAGCCAATTGCCTGGAGGTGTTCACGCTCTACCCCGGTACGCCAGACGGCAGCTACTGGCTCGACCCCGATGGGGCGGGCGCCATGCCTGCGACCCAGTACACCTGCGACATGAAAAACGGCGGGTGGACACTGTTGATTTTCGATGACTTTGAAGACGGCGCGCTCAAGGGCTGGTCGTCTGGCAAGGTCGATTCGTGCGGCGACTTCGGCAAGATGCTCGGTGGCCCCGGCATTTTCGGCAAAGGTGCAGCGGTCAGCAAGTCCGTGGTCGCG
The DNA here is from genome assembly GCA_005792545.1 of Pseudomonadota bacterium. Taxonomy (GTDB): domain Bacteria; phylum Myxococcota_A; class UBA9042; order UBA9042; family UBA9042; genus SXRM01. The sequence goes on from SXRM01000262.1 coordinate 5,188, forward strand.
CCAGCGCACACCCAAGCCAAGCTGTTCATGCACTACATCAGCGGCGACTCGTGGGATGGCGAGACGGGGTTTGTGCAAGTCAATGGCAACACAGTATTTTCCAAGAAAGGCCAACTGGGCGTCATCGGCAACAAGTGCGGCGACTGGCCGTGGGAGGAGGACAAGTGGGACGTGGCGTGGACCGGCGCGCACACGGCTTCGCCCCTGGTAGTGACGGCGACCAGCACGCTAGACCAGCCTGCGGACAACGAGTGGTTTGCGGTTGACAACGTGGTGGTGTGGGTCAAATAGCGCAGGCCAGGTGTCGTCCTCGCGCGTCTGACCGCCGGCCGGCGCCAACGCCGTTGCACGCAAACCCAAACAGCGTTACCTTTCGCGGCGCTGTCGGTTGCCTGCGGTCGAGGCGACGCACAAGGTCTCGGTTTTTCAGCGGTCGGCGGCCAGGTTGGCGCTATGCCGTCCCCACCGCGTACGGCGCGCGTTTCGCCGGTAGGAGTTCGCATGTTCTGTCTGCACTTGACTCGTACGTTGTTGGCAACCGGCGCCGTTGCCGCGCTTGCCGTGGGCGTTTCGGCCTTTGCCGGTAGCCCGCCCAAAGCGGCCGCCCCAGGCGCCCGTCCCGACGCACCGGCCGCCGCCTCCCCAGGCTTGTCCGGTCCGAGCAAAGAGCTCGCCGGCATCGCGCCGCAAGAGCTCAAGGCCGGCAACGGTGCGATCAGCGAGATGAAGAAGAAGCGCGGCGAAGTCGCGACCGTGGCACCGAGCAAGGACGCGATCGTTGCGTGGTTCACCGCGCTGAACATCAAGCACGGTGTCGACGACCAGGGCCGCATTGTGGTGCCGTTCCGGGACGAAGCCACCGGCATCAACTTCAACATCCTGCTGATTCCGCGGGTCAAGCCCTCCACCGGCAACGTGTGGGCCATCCAGGGCGTGGTGCCACTGGCGCTGCCACTACCGAGCGGCGACTCGGGGCTGGCGCGGGCGCTCATCTTCTCCAACAACTGGAACAATGAGCATTTCCTGAACAAGGTCAGCCTGATGCAGCCGGGCGAGAAGCCGTTCTTCTTGCTCGACGCAACCATCGTCTGCGAGGGTGGCTTGAACCAGGCGGATTTCTTCAACAACTTCCTGGTTCTGCTCGTTCAGGACGGCCTGAACTTCGCCAAGAAGGGCCTTGCTGAACTGAAGTAATCGCCGTGATTCTGAGCACACAGGGAACCCGTGGCCTGCGGCTGCGGGTTCCCTGTGGCGTTTTTGGTTGCCTTAGAGGGTGTGGCTAAATCACGCCCGCGGCGAGGTCGAAGAGCCTGCAGGCAGATCGCGAGCGCGCCCGGAGCGACCGACCGAGGCGCACTTGAAGTGCGCCGACCGAGCCAGTATCCAATTAACCCGGGCAGGGAGGAC
>SXRM01000263.1 GCA_005792545.1 Pseudomonadota bacterium
GGGCAGAGCAAGGCGTACGGCCGCATGCTCGCCGCCAAGGCGCGGGCGCTCTCGCAGAACACGATGTGGGTGCTGGCGGTGAGCGTGATGACGCGCGGGATCACCGATTTCGGCATTGCCGTGGTCAATGGCGCGCTGACCGGCAAGGGCATCGTGGGCACGCCGGCCTACATGTCGCCCGAGCAATTGCAGGCCGACACCGCGCTCGACGGCCGCGCCGATGTCTACGCGCTCGGCGCCATCTTTTTCGAGCTGTTGACGGGTCGACGGGCGTGGCCGGGTAGCGACGCCGTGTCGGTGGCGATGGCGCGCATCCTGCAGCCGCCGCCCGATCCCCGCCAGTTCGTGGCCGTGCCCGATGCGCTGGCAGAAGTCATCCATGTCGCGCTGGCGACCGACCGAGCCGACCGATTTGACAGCGCCGACGCCCTGGGCAACGCGATTAGCGAAGCGATTGCGCCCGGGCTAAAGGTGCGATCTGGCAAGCTGACCGGCGGCTTTCGGACGGGTGCATCGGCGGCGTCGCCATCGGTTGCGCCCACGCCTGTGGCTTCGCTCAGTCGCGAGATCAAGGCGGCGCTGCAGGCGGCGGTACCGTTTGTGCCGGCATCCGGGCCGCGCGCGCAAGTGCCGCAAGCCCACGCCAAGGCGGTCTCGGTGCTGCCGTTTGTCGTTCAGGGGGATGGCGACAGCTGGCTCGGCCAGGCGCTCGCCGACGAGGTCGCCGATGCGCTGTCGGTCACGCCTGGCCTCAAAGTGCGGGCTTGCAGCGCCGCGGCCCGACAGCAGACCGAGGACCCCCAGGCGGCAGGCGCCCTGCTAGGCGTGCATGCAGTGGTCGCCGGCACCGTGCGTCGGTTGGGCGAAACCTGGCGCTTGAGCGTGCGGGTGGTCGGCGTCGCCGATGGCTTTCAGCTATGGGCGCAGCGCTACGACGCGCAAGAAGGGCAACTGCTCGCCCACACCGATGCAATCGCGCGCTCCGTCGCCGACTGCTTGACCGTGGACCTGGCGCGCACCGAACACAAGGCGCCGACCGACGCCCGCGCGGTCGAGTTCTACCTGCGCGGCCGCCACGCGCTGCGGCAAGAATGGATGGCCGGCGGCACCACAGCGGTCGAATTGCTGGGCGCGGGTCTGGCGCTGGCACCGGGCGACCCGCACCTGTTGGCGGCCTATGCTACGGCAAGTGCCCGTCAGGTGTTTTTTGGCCATGTCGGCAACGAAGTCATGGATCAGGCGCGGCTGGCCGCCGAGGCGGCCACGCAGGCAGCGCCGGACTTGGGCGAGGCCTGGGCGGCGCAGGCGCAAATCGCCATGTACGCTGGCGACATGCCCTCAGCGGCGCGCTTCTTTGTTCGCGCGGTGACGTGCGCGCCGAGCCTGGCGTGGGCGCAGGGACAGCTGGGGTCGATTGTCAGCGAAGCCGGTCAGTTCGATCGCGCTGAGGTCCACCTGCAAGCCGCCCTGCAATTGGAACCCTTCAATGCCATGGCGCAGTGGGACCTCATACGCCTCGAAGTCCTGCGCGGCCAGCACGAGCGCGCCAACCAGATGCTCGGTCGTCCCAGCACCGATCTCACGACCGAGATCTCGCGCCGCTTTGCGCAAGTACGGTTCGGCGCGTGGCGCCGCTTGCCCGTCAGCATCGATCTGCCGCCACCGGACCTCATCAACAATCAGCAATACCGCACCGTGGTGCTGCTGTGTGGCATGTACCCGACCGCGATGCGGGGCCGCGGGCTGTCTGGGACCGACCTCGCACACCTGGCCGATTCGGTGGACGCGGCCAACAAGCGCTTGCGTGCGGCCCGCTGCCAGTTTGCTACCGAGATCTGTGCGCTGGCGGGCGACTCGGCGCGCGCGATGGGCTACCTGAGCGAGGCCGTCGCGGCCGACCTGCACGACTTTGCTTGGATGCAGAACTGTCAGGCCCTGGACAGCTTGCGCGCGCTGCCGCCGTGGCCCGGCCTGTTTGCGACGATGGCCGATCGGGCGCAGCGGGTGCTCGCGGCGCTGGCGGGGACTGGCTAGCCGACGAACCGGCTCAGTTGCAGCCCTTGCCCACGGTCCACTTCTTGCCGGACTTCAAGCAGGCCACGCACAGCTTGATGTTGGCCTCGGCGGGAATCATGGCGCACAAGCCCGGGCTGTCGACCACTTGGCCGACGTTGAGCTCCTTGACGCAGCCCTTGCCGACCACCCAGTTGGCGCGGTCACTGGCCACGCAGACCTTGCAAAGCTTGATGTTGGCCTCAGCCGGGATCATCTCGCAGGTAGCTGGGATGTTGACGATGGTACCTGGCGCCAGCTCTTTGAGGCAGCCCCTGCCGACCACCCAGTTGTGGCCGCCAGTCTTGATGCAAGCTTTGCACAGGCCGATGTTGGCTTCGCTTGGGATCTGTGCGCACAGCGCCGGCGTGTTGAGCACGGTGTCGGCGGCCAACTCGTTTTGGCAGCCCTGACCGACGACCCAGTTCTTGCCCGCTTTGACGCAAAACACGCAGTCGTCGATGTGGGTCTTGTTGGGGATGAGCGCGCAACCCCTCGGCCTGTTGATGGTGACACCGGCCTTGGGCGCGGCGGCCGCGCTGGCGGCGATCCACAAGCCGCAGAGCGCGGCAACGATCAGTAGCGGCAGCTTGGTCATTGCAGTCCTCGGGTGGGCGACGCGTGGGTGGGCAATCGCCGTCAATTGGCCGGCCACAATGGCCTGGGCGCGCCGGATCAGACGCCAGTTGTGCGCAAAAGTAAAAGGCACTTGCTCGGGCGCGGCCGCGGCCAGGTGCGCGACGTGGCGCGACCGGCACGAAATGACTGGCGCCGCGCGACAGCGCCGTGACCAAACGCGCAAGGCAAGGCCTGCTCTCGCGTGCCCCAAGCTCGACAGCAGCACTGCTGCCGCCTACACTTTCGGCCCCTGCCCGACCGGCCCAGTGCCGTACGGGTCCAGTGCCGTACGGGCCCGGCTCGCCTCACCCAGACAGCAAGGAAACTCCATGTCGCAACACCGCATCTGCACCGTCGGCGTCGTCGGCGCCGGCGTGATGGGCACCGGTATCGCGTGCCACCTGGCCTCGGCCGGTCTCGACGTATTGCTGGTCGACATCGTGCCCAAGGGCGCGCCCGACGCGGTGCCGCCTGGCGACGCCAGCTTTGGCAGGGTGCGCAAGGCGCGCAACGCCGTGGGTCAGGGCGGGCTGGACAAGGCGCTGCTGCTCAAGCCGGCGCCCATCCACCGGACCGGCGACGCCAGCAAGATCGCCATTGGCAACCTGCAGGACGATCTGGTCGCGCTCGGTCGCTGCGACTGGATCGTCGAAGCCGTCACCGAACGGCTGGACATCAAGAACGCAGTGTTCGACGCCATCGAACGCCACCGCCTGCCCCACACCATCGTGTCATCGAACACGAGCGGCATCCCATTGGCGACGATGGCCGCGGCGCGCTCGCCGGCCTTCCGCAGCCACTTTCTCATCACCCACTTCTTCAACCCCGTGCGCTACATGCGTCTGCTGGAGATCGTGGCCGGCGCTGACACCGACCCGGCGGTGGTGGCCCGGATTGCCGATTTTTGCAGCGCCGACCTCGGCAAGGGCGTCGTCCACGCCAAGGACACCATCAACTTCATTGCCAACCGCATCGGCGTCCACGACATGATGCAGGCGGTCCAGGCCACGTTTGGCGGTGGCTACCGCATTGACGAGGTCGATGCGCTGTTCGGCGAGCCAATGGGCCGGCCCAAGTCGGCGGTGTTCCGGACTGCGGACGTGGTGGGCCTGGACACGCTCGGCCATGTCGCCCAGAACTGCTACGACAACCTGCAAAGCGACCCCAACCGCGCCATCTTCGCGCTGCACCCGGTCATCGGCGCGATGGTTCAAAAAGGCGCGATTGGCCAGAAGGCGGGGGCGGGCTTCTACCGCAAGGTCGGCGCCGACATCCTGGTGCTGGATCCGGCCAAAGCGGACTATGTGCCACAGCAAAAGCCGGACCTGCCCTGCCTGGAAGCGACGCGCAAAGTGCGCGACGTCGGCGCGCGCATCGCGGCCATCTGCGCCAGCGATGACCGGGGCGGCCAGTTGGCCTGGCAGGTGGTGTCGCGGTCGCTGTGCTACGCGGCGACGTTGCTGGGCGAGATCGCTGACGACGTGGTGTCGATCGACCGCGCGATGCGCTGGGGCTTCAACTGGCAACTGGGGCCCTTTGAGCTCTGGGATGCGCTCGGCGTCGCCAGCGTGGTGGCACGCCTGCAGGCCGAGGGTCGGGCGGTGCCGCAGGTGGCGCTCGATCTGATCGCTGCGGGCCGCAAGGGCTTCTACGCGCAAGGTCAGCAGTTGCGGGCCGACCGCAGCCAGGCGGCCGTGCCCGCGATGCCGGGTCTACACCTGAGCGACGTCCGCGGCGCCGGCCAGGTCGTCGCCGAAAATGCGTCTGCGCAGCTGCTGGACCTCGGCGACCGCGTGCTGTGTCTAGCGTTCCGCAGCAAAATGAACGCGCTCGACGACCAGATCATCGCCATGGGCTGGCAGGCGCTGGAGCGCATCGACAAAGACGGCTGGGCCGGTCTGGTGGTCGGCAACGACGGCGCCAACTTCTCGGTCGGCGCCAACCTGGGCTTCATCGCGCAGGCGTCGGCCGAGGGGCGTTGGGCCGAAATGGAAGCGGCCGTTCAGCAGTTTCAAAATCTTTTCATGGCGTTCAAGTACAGCCACGCGCCCGTGGTGTCGGCGCCACACGGCATGACCTTTGGCGGCGGCTGCGAGATCGCCATGCACAGCGCGCGCACAGTGGCAGCTGGCGAGACCTACATGGGCCTGGTCGAAGTCGGCGTGGGCCTGTTGCCGGGCGCGGGCGGCACCAAGGAACTGGCGGTGCGGGCGCTCACCGGCGTGCCGGCCGACACCCGCGCCGACCGGGTGGCGCTGCTGCAAAAAGCCTTTGAGACCATCGCCCTGGCCAAAGTCTCGACCGGTGCTGGCGACGCCCGCAACCTGGGCTTCTTGCGCGACGGCGACGCCATTGCCTTTGACGGCGATCGCCGCATCGAAGCCGCCAAGCGGGTGGTGCTCGATCTGGCCGGCCAGCGCTGGCGGCCGTCGGCGCGCCCCGACAATCTGATCTTGCCAGGGGCCGAGGGCATCGCCGTGTTCGACATGGCGCTCTACGCCTTCCGCTGTGCGGGCCAGGCCAGCGCCCACGACTGTACGGTCGGCCACGAAATCGCGAGCGTTCTGTGCGGTGGCGCGGCGGGCGGCAAGCAGACCGAGCAGGACCTGCTGGACCTGGAGCGCGAGAGCTTCTTGCGCCTGTGCGGTCTGGAGCTGACGCGCGCCCGCATCGCCCACATGCTGACCACTGGCAAGCCCCTTCGCAACTAGGTCTCGAATCCTGCGGGCGCTACTAGGCAACCCGCAGCCATGACACGGATCTTGCACACCTGGAGCCTACATGAGCCGCACCGCCGTCATCGTCGCCGCCGTTCGCACTCCGTGCGGTCGGGCCCTCAAAGGCAGCTTGTGCAAGGTCCGACCCGAGGACCTCGCCGCCACGGCGATTTCGGCCGCAATCTCCCGGGTTGCCGGGCTGCGGCCCGCGGACGTGGGCGACGTGGTGCTCGGCTGCGCGATGCCCGAGGGCCCGCAAGGCATGAACATTGCCCGCGTTGCCGCGCTGCGTGCCGGGCTGCCGGTCGAGGTGGCGGCGGTCACCGTCAACCGGTTTTGCTCTTCGGGCCTGCAGGCGATCGCCCAGGCCGCCATGGCCGTCGAGGCGGGTCACGTCGATGTCGTGGTCGCTGGCGGGGTCGAGTCGATGAGCCAGGTGCCGATGGGCGGCTTCAAGCTTGCGCCGCACCCGCAGCTGATTCGCAGTTGGCCCGAGGTGTACATGCCAATGGGTAACACCGCCGAGTTGGTGGCCCAGCGCCACGGCATCAGCCGCGCCGATCAGGACCAATTCGCGTACGCCTCGCAGCAGCGCGCCGGCGCGGCCCTGCAGGCGAGTTTTTTTGCGGACGAGTTGGCACCGGTGGACACGGTGGACGGCAAGCTGGCGGTCGACGAACTGCCACGGCCGGAGACCACCCTGGAGGGGCTCGCCAGGCTCAAGCCGGCATTTCAGCCGGCCGGCGGCACGGTCACTGCTGGCAGCGCCAGCCCGCTGACCGACGGCGCTGCGGCCGTGGTGGTGATGACCGAAGATGCGGCCAAAGCCGCGGGCGCGCCGATTCTTGGGTATTTTCGAGGTTTTCAGGTCGGCGGCGTGGCGCCCGAAGTCATGGGCATCGGCCCAGTGGTGGCGATTCCCAAGCTTTTGCAGCGCGCTGGCGTCGCGTTGGACGAGATTGACCACATCGAACTCAACGAGGCCTTCGCCGCCCAGGCGCTCGCGGTCATCCGCTCGGCTGGACTTGATCCGGCCAAAGTAAACCCGCTGGGCGGAGCCATCGCGCTCGGCCACCCGCTGGGCGCCACCGGTGCCAAGCTGACGGCAACGGTGCTGCACGCGTTGCGCCGTAACGGCGGGCGCTACGGTATCGTCACCATGTGCGTGGGCGGCGGCATGGGTGCCGCCGGGCTGTTCGAGCGGGCCTAGCGTCTCGGGCGGGGGCAGCGACGACCGCGCTGGCGGCCCGAAATTTCGACTCGCCGCGGCTCACCGACGCGCTGAGGCCGAATTGCCGACGCGCCGGCCCTCGGGTACGCTCCAAAGCGGTCGTGACTTCCGCGCGATCAGGCGTCCCCCAAAGCAGCATGTCCCAGGATCGCCGCAGCCAACCTCGCTACCCCGCACTCATCCACTGCGCCCTGGTTTTTGCCAGAGAGCGCCGTGACATGTACTGCACGCAGGTCGGGCCGGCCGCCGGCTTTATCGCCGGGCGCGCGGACGGTCTGGTGCCCGGCATGATCGTCGCGGTGGACATGCGGCCGGGCGGCCTTTCCGGCATCGCAGTGCTGCTTCAAGGCGAGGTCGTCCGCGTGGTGCCGGCGGGCCTGCCGTGGCCGGCGGGCGCGGTCATTCGCTGGACGACGGTCAGCTGCGAGCTCGGCGTCGGCCCGCTGCTCGACTTTCTGGCACAAGTGCTGCACGTACCCAACGTCGCCCACACCGACGTTGCCGCTGGCCGGTTGGCGGAGTTTGATCTGGCGTCGTTCGTCGCTGGACGACCGGTGCGGGTTCGCTCGGCCGCACGCTCGAGCGACGCGTATGCCGCGGACATGCGACAAGCTGGCAGCGGCTCCGGACGCTCCCCGTCGCGCGCGTCGCAACTGGTGCCGTCCGCCAGCCTGCTGTCTGCCCTGTCCGGCGGCAAGCCGTCGGTCAGCCCGCGCAATGTGGGCGGCACGATCTCGCGTGGGGCGCAGCCGATGATGCGTGACGACGACGGCGGCCAATTGGAGCCGATCATCGTCCGCGAAGCGTCGCAGGTGTTCGACGCGCGGCGGCGCGGCGCCACCAATCCGCGCATCCCCAACATCTTGCCGGTGCACCACGCCGGTGGGCCGGTGCTGGAAGGCGTGGACAGAAGCACGGCGAGTGCATTCGCCGACGAGATGCCGCCGGGCGGACCCCATCACACTGCCCATGGCGACAGCCGCAGAATGGCGGCCGTCGCCAGCACTGCAGCACACAACGCTAGTCCGCCGGAGACTGCACCGGCCCACGCCCAAACGCCGCAGCGCCCGGTACTGCCACCAGGAGCGCCACCGTTTGGCGCGCTCGGGCCAAACCTGCAGACGCCGCGCCGGACCGCGCATCAAAGTGGCGACATGCAGCCTGAGCCGGTGTTGCCGCCGCCCAAGCCGCCAATGGGTGCAGTTGCGCCGCCGACGGCGGCCGAAACGTCAAGTAGCTTTGACTGGCCGGACAACAAAGCGCTGTTGCCGCCGACCGCCTTCCCGCAGTACCAAGGCGGCGAAGAGCCCGAGAGCATCGCCGTACACAAGCCGATCGTGCCGCCGCGGGTGGTTCCAACACAGTTGTCGCTCAATAGCGGCCAGTACAGTAACGAGATGTCACATGTGGCGCGGACGCCGCTGCAGCCGCCCACCAGCATGCCCGACGATGGCCTCAGCCGTTCGTGGCCGGTGTACGCACTGGCACCGGGCGAGCGCCGCACAGATCCCGAAGACGACGGCGGCATTCCCGACCTCGCTGGCCTGGGCAGCGACATCGACATGAGCGGCGAACCCACCGAGACGCAGCCGAAAGCGCCGATCACCGACAACCTCGGCACCAAACCCATCGAACGACCGAATATGGCGGTCATGCGCAGGCGCGGTCCGCCGCGCAGCGACACCCGCCAGATGGTCGCGGCGACAATTCCGGTCAGCTACGAACACGGTGGTCGCCAGGGCCGCGGCATGGTCATCGCGATCAGCCAGGAGGCCGCCGCGGTGGTGACCACCGACATTGCACCTGAGTTAGATCAGGCGGTCGTGCTACACCTGCCGCTGGCCGACCAGACCGGCCCTGTGATCGTGCACCTGTGCGGCAAGCTCTTGCAGATTACCACCGAGACCGATCAGGGCCCGCGCTTCGTGCTGCACATTGAGCGCGTCGAGGAGGGCCAGAGCAAGGGCGCCTTTTTTCGCGCCCTCGATCAGCTTGCCCGAGCCTGACGCTTGATCCGCGACCCGCGTGGCGAAGTGGTGGCGGCGACCGCCGCAGTTGCCGTGTTTCTCGCGCTCGGCGAGGCGTTGGCGGCCCTGGGTCCGTGGCCGGCGCAACTGGGCGGCGTGCTGGTAGCGCTGGGTTTTGTCGGCGTGCCGTTGGCTATCGCTCGCCAACGCCAACTGTCAGGCGACGTGCTGGCAGTCGACCCGCCGCTGCTGCGCAGCGCCGCATGGGGTGCTCTGGTGGCCCTGGTGGTGCTGCCGATCTACGCGCTGGGGTTCGACGCCTGGCAGGTTCACGTGCTCCACCGCGTCCGCCAGGCGCCCGGCACGCTCGACGCAAGCGCCTGGCTGGAGGCCGCGGTCGTGCAACTGGGTGCCGTCGCGCTGCCCGAAGAACTGTTCTTTCGCGGCTACGTCCTTGGCCGTCTGCGCACCCGCTGGCCAGGCGGCCTGCACGTCCTGGGCGCCAGGGTCGGGCGTGCGCATGCTGGCGCAGCTGCATTGTTCGCCGCCGTCCACCTGGTGGCTGTCCCGGCGCCATTTCGGCTGTTGGTGTTCTTTCCCGGCCTGTTGTTTGGCTGGGTGGCCGAGCGCAGCGGATCCGCCATCGCCGCCGCCGTGCTGCATGCGCTGTGCAACCTGACGCTGCAGGCCTTGCTTGCTTGCTACCGTTGACTTGATTGCCGCCAGAATAAGTGCAGCACCCCGCGCGTTGCAGCAGCCCGCCGGTGGGAATTGACAGACCCCACCGCCAGTCGAGATTCTTGCGCGCCGCGGCACGCGGTCATGGTCCGACCGCCCGCACCCCTACCTACGAACCCGGAGCTCTCAACGATGCGCAAACTGGCCCTTTTCGCCGCCACCTGGACGACCCTGGCCGTGGCATGCAACAAGGAATCTGCAGCCAACCCGCCGACCGCCGCACCGACCGCTGCGCTGCCTGCCGCGTCAGCCGCTCCGGCCGCGCCGTCGGCTCCGGCACTGGAAGGCGCCGAGGCCGCGGCCGCGCCTGCCGGAGACAAGCAATACCGCATCGAGGCGACGGAGATTCGGCTCAAGGCGGGCACTGCGGGCAGCGGGCGTCTGGTCATCAAGCCGGCAGCTGGCCTGCATTTCAATGCCGAGTATCCGGCGAAATTCACCGTCGCCGCGGCGGCTTTCGCAAAGTCGACCAAGGAAAAGCTGACCAGCAAGGAAGGCGACGTCAAGATCGACGGCGACCTTGGGGTGTTGACCATCCCGCTGCAGGGCCTCGCCGCTGGCGCTGGCGCGCTGCAGATCACCGGCAGCTTCTCGGTGTGCAGCAACGAGCAGTGCTACATCCTGCGCGACGAGAAATTGGCGCTGCAAGTGACGGTTCAATAGGCAGAGCGCGGGCAACTTGCAGAAAATGGACGCCGACGTGCCTGCGTCCCCGAACTGGCACCGCGTGCCCGCACGTGGCATCCTTGCGCCGCGATGACACTGGCCGATCCCGCCGAAGCGAACGACCCAGCTGCGCCCAGCGGCCCGCGGGCTGACGATCCCGAAGCCACCAAGGTCCAGGGCTTTCGTCAGACCGGCCAGCTGAGCGAGGCCGAACGCGCCGAGTTGGCGGACCGGCTGAGCGGCGAGTTCGAAGCCGAAGCCGGCTTTGCCGATCCGCAGCCCGACATCGCCAGTGCGTTGCGCTCGACGCCCTTTCTGGCCCCGGACACCATCGACGAGAGCGGCTTGGCGCGGGCGGGCGCCGAACGCTATGACCGCCAGGGCGAGCTCGGCATCGGCGGCATGGGCTCGGTCTACGCGGTGCACGACCGCGGCCTGGTCCGAGATGTGGCGCTCAAGCGCTTGCGGCCCGACCTGCGCGACCAGCCCGAGTTCGTGGGCGCGCTGCGCCGCGAGGCGCGCGTGCTGGGCGGTCTTGAGCATCCTGCGATCCTGCCGGTGTACGAGCTGGGCGTCGACGACGACGGTCTGACTTACTACACCATGCGCAAAATGACCGGGCGCACGCTCGGCGATGTCTTGCGGCAGCTGCAGCTCGGCGACCCGGAGACCACGACGCGCTGGCCGCTGCGGCGGCTGGTCGGGGTGTTCGTGCAGATTGCGCAGGCCATGCACTACGCGCACGGCAAAGAGGTGGTGCACCGCGATATCAAGCCCGACAACGTGCTGATGGGCGAACTGGGCGAAGTGCAGATCTGCGACTGGGGCGTCGCCAAGAAGCTGGGCATCGACCCCGCGGCCGACGGCGTCATCATCGGTACACCGGCGTACATGAGCCCCGAGCAGGCCCACGGCCGCGACAGCGAAGTCGATGCGCGCGCCGATGTGTACGCGCTGGGGGTGATGCTGTACGAGGCACTGACGCTGCGTCGGCCTTACACCGGCGAGTCGGGCCAGCAGCAGCTCGAGGCCTGCAAGAACGTGGTGCCGCTGCCGCCTTCGGCGGTGGCCCGCGACCGGCAGGTGCCGCCAGATCTGGAGACGCTGTGCGTGCGCATGCTGGAGAAGCGGCGCGACCGCCGCACCGCGTCGATGCGCGACGTCTACGAGGCGCTACAGGCCTTCCTGGCCGGCGATCTGGAGCGGCAGCGCCTGCTGGAGCGCGCGGACCAGAGCTACCAGCGCGCGCTCGAGGCCCTGCAACAAGCCGACGATCTGCGCGCCGATCGCGACCTAGTCATGCAGGAGATCGAGGCGCTCAGCCGCGAGGTGCGTCCGTGGTACCCGCACGCAGCGCGGCACCGCCTGCAGGTCGTCAAGCAGCAGGCCGACTTGCTCGACATCTTGTACGCGCAGGCCTATTCGACGGCGGTGGAGCAATTGCGGCAAGCGGTCGACCAGGGCGAAGGCCACCCGGCGGCCAAAAAGCGGCTGGTCGAGTTATACTGGCAGCGCCACGAAGAGGCCTCGGCCATCGGCGACACGCCGACCAAGCTGTTTTTCGCCCGTCAGGCCCACGAGATGGCCGGCGGCGGCGCGCGCAGCGGCAAGATCCACGTCCGCAGCCAGCCGCCCGGCGCGACGGTGTACGCGATGCCGGTCGACGCCGTGCGCGACAACCTTGAGTCGCCCTCGCCCGAGTTTGAGCTCGGCCAGACGCCGATCCTGGGCGCTGATCTGCCGGTCGGGCCGTACGTGTTCTTGGGGCGGCTGGACGGCCACCGCGACGCGTCGGCAACGGTGCACATCCGTGAAAACAATCGAGATATCCTGCTCATCTGCCATCCGTGGTCCAATGCGCTGCCGACCACCGGCCGCGAAATGGAGCTGCGCCGCCTGTGGCTGATGCTCGACGACGCCGAGCTGCGGGCCCTGCCGGTGACGTGTCTGGTGCTCGGCTCGGTCGGTATGGGCAAGAATGGCCTGCTCGACGCGTTTCGCAGCCAGGTCGAGCAAATTCCGACGCGCCTGTACTTCTTTATGGAAGTCGCCTGCACGCGCATGCGCCGCAGCCTGCCGTTTTCAGCGGTGGTCGAACTGATTCGCCAGCGCGCGGGCATTTTGGACGGCGACAGCGCGGACGCTGCGCGCACCAAGCTGCGGCGGATGGTCACCTACGCTTTTGGCCGGCTCGGCCGCACCACGGTCTCGCCCGAGCGCCAACGTGAAGCGGAGCAGGTTGCGGACCAGATCGCGCGACTGCCCGCCTTCGACCTGGAAGAACCGGGCCGGGTAGGTGCCCGCGAAGATCTTGCCGGAGCGGGTCGCCAGGAGGTCGCCGACGCGCTAGCCGCGTATTTTCAGGCCGTGGCAGTGACGACGCCGGTGCTGCTGCTGATTCGCAACGCCCAACACGCCGACCCGTCGAGCCTGGCCTTGTTTCGCGACCTGCTGCTGCGCTTGCAAGGCGTGCCAATCATGGCCGTGGCCAGCTCGACCGAGGCCGACGAGATCGAGATGTTGCAGAGCAATGCCCACCAGCGCGGCGTGCCGGGCAACCTGCCGTTGTCGTTTGACGAGCACCTGGTGCTGCAACCGCTGGCCGACGGGGCGGTGCGCTGCGTCGTGCGCGAAATGCTGGCGGCGCCAGCCAGCGACGAGTTGCTTGGGTTCGTCGCGGACCACGCGCTCGGCAACCCGTTTTTGGTGGCCGAATTGGTGCACCTACTGGCGCGCGTCGATGCCATTGCGCTGCACGACAGCGCCTGGCGGCTGCACGCCGATCGGGTGCCGACGCAGGTGCGGCCCGGCGACCTGCGCAGCGTCATCCGGGCGCTCATCGAGACCCTGCCCGACCATGCCCGCCAGGCGTTGGCGCGCGCGGTGGTAGTCGGCACCGAGTTTTGGGCGGGATCGCTCAAGGCGCTCGGCGTCGACCACCTCGACAGCGCGCTGGATGTGCTGGTGCAGTGCGGCTTTGTGGTGCGCAGCGCGTCGTCGCGGTATGCGCGCGATCGCCAGTATCGGCTGTCGAGCGTGCTACGAATGCGGGTAGCGTATGACCAGCTGGCGCTGGGCGAGCGGCGCGCGCTGCACCGCAAGGTGGCAGCGTGGATCGCCTCGCAAGGTCGCACCGACATGGAAGAATCCATGCGGCTGGCCTACCACCTGGAGCGCGGCGGCCAGCCCGAAGATGCGGCGCTGCTGCTGATGCGCACGGCACGCGCGGCCCAACTCGTGGGCGCCGATGAAGAGGCGGACCGGCTGTGGACCCACGCCTATGTGCTGACCAGCGAAACAGAAAATCACGTCGTCATCGAGCGCGAACTCGCATTCGTCCACGGCCGCGTGCAAGGCGCCGCACACGGCCGATAATTCGCCGGCGGATGTCCGCCTTTGCAGCAATGTGAAGCCTTTTGCGGCTTGACTGGACAGTGCCGGATTTCCAGTTACAGTCAACCGTATGGCCACCCCCTTTGCCATCGCCAGCGGGTTGTTTGTCGTCGCGTTCGCGCTACACGAACCGCCGCCGACGGCCTACGTCGAGGCCGCCCCGCTGCAATGGTCTGCAGTGCCGATGGTCGCCGATGCCGCGCGCGCCGAGGCAGTGACCGAAGCCCTGTTTGCCAGTGGCGCGCACCCGGATCCGGCGGTGCGCCTGCCGGCACTGCGGTTGGTCGATCCGAGCGAGGCAGAGTCCGCGTGGGCTGCGATCGGCCAACTGGACGCACCCGCCGACCAGAGCAAGGCGATCGCCCAGTCCGGCGTGCGCGGTCTGGTGTGCCGCGATCTGGTGGATTTTCGTGGCCTCGCGCAGGCCATCGCTAGTCCCTTCGATTTTCGCGACGATACCCGCGGCCGTTCGTGGGCGCGGCCGGCGCTGGCGCGGGTACTGGTGCGGGCGCAGGCGCGCTTCGCCGCAGAGTTTCCGTCGGCGCAGTTGACAGTGGGCGACATTGCTCAGCCAGGCTGCGGGCAATTGGCTTACGGTACGCTGGTCCGACAGCTTGCCGGCGATACTGCGGCCTCCATAACCCAAAGCCTGCTGCGCGCGACGCGACGGGTGCTCGGCGAGCCGATGGTGGTCCAGTGGGCGAGCGCTGCGGAGTTTCCGAACGAGTCCGAGCGCTTTGACTCACCCGGCCAACGAATCCTGGTCGAGACGCGCATCCTGGGCGTTGCCGACAATGCGGCAGCGGGGCACGTCAGCCAGCTTCGCGTGGCGACCCGGCGCTTTGTGCAAGTTGCGCCGCCCAAGAAGGCCCGCGCAGCCAAACGGCAGGTCGCCAAGATGCAGGCTGCGGTCGAGCGACTGTTGGCCCACGGCGATCTGGTGCGCCATCAGGCCGTGCGCACCTGGGATCCGAGCCGCGGCCAGGAAGTGGTGGCGTGGCTGCAACACCGGGTAGACAAGCGCAAGGGCTTGCAACTGCACTGGATTGGCGCACGCACCGTGGTGGGTGCGCCCGACTGGACGTCGTTGGTCGAAGCGCGATTGTCGGCCTGGAAGCCGGGCAAGCCCGAGAGCTTTGCCGGCGAGACGCGCTGGCGGCCGCACCGCGACGAGTCGGGCGCTGTCGCCGGCTGGGATCGCTGGAAGATGCTGCACGAAGCCGGGCACATGAGCCACGCCGGCGGCCGCGACGCCGACTTGGGGTTCGTAACCGTGGACAACCGCGGCATGAGCCACGTGCGGCTCAAGAAACTGGACGTCGCCGCCACCTACCGCTGGATGGAGATCCTGGCCGAGACGGCGCAGCAGTTGGGCACGCCGGTCGAAGGCATCTTTGTCGGCAAGCATGTGCGCCACTTTATGAATCGCCGCCTGTCCAAGGAGCACCGCCAGAGCGACCTGTGGCAACAGGTGGTGCAAGTGGTGCCGGGTCACGACGCCCACCACCACGTGCGGCTGGCGATGCCGACGGCGCATGACGATGCGGTCGCGCTGGCTGAGCTAAAGACCGAGCCGGTGCGGTCGGCGGGGACGCGGTAGGCGGACGTTTCTATCGACGGGCGCCAGGCCCCAAACTAGACACCCCGCCCCAACTGCGCTACCACGCAGCCGGCCACGCTGGCCGCCGGCTCGCCCTGCTGTGACCACCCTCTCGCACCTCTGGCACCGCGCCGCCGTGGCTCCGTGGGACCGGGTCGACGCCGCCTTCAAGGGCCAGTCGCACGTTGGTGCCTTGACCGCTCGCCAGGCAGCGCTCGTTACCACGGCTACCGCATGCTGCATGCTGGTGGCGCTGCGGTACGTGGTGATGGACAGCGACGTGCAGAGCCAATTGGGCCGCGCGTTCGTGCAAATCGTGGGCCGGCTGGTGCCAACGTGGCATGGCTGGGCCGCCCGCCACGAGTCGCTGTGGGTGCACCTGACCTGGATCAGCGGCTGCATCGCCGTGTACGTGGCGGTGCCGGTGGTGGTGTGGACGGCGCTGTTTCGGCTGCCGCTGCGCGAGGCCTTCCTGGTGCCTGAGGGTTACCTGCGGCACCTGCCGGTGTACGCCCTACTGTTCCTGCCCGTCGGCGTAGTGGTCGCCGTTGCAGCGCGCCAGCCCGATTTTCAGCTGCAGTACCCGTTCTACGCCGGCCGCGGCTGGGCCGATCAGCTGGCCTGGGAAGTGGGCTACGGTTTGCAATTCTTGGCCTTGGAGTTCTTTTTCCGCGGCTTCATCCTGCGCGGCCTGTCGGCCGAGATGGGTGCAGCGGCGGTGCTGGCGATGGCGATGCCCTACTGCATGTTGCACTACGGTAAGCCGCTGCCGGAGTGCATCGGCTCGATACTGGCGGGCATGGTGCTGGGCCTATTGGCCATGGACACCAAAAGCATCTGGGGCGGCGTGACCATCCACGTGGCCGTCGCGTGGTCGATGGATGCCCTGGCGCTGTGGTCCCGCGGCAGCGCGTGACGCCTGTTGCCAATTTGGCACGGTGCCCGGCCGCTTGCTGACGATCGCTGACAGCGGCAGCGCCGTCCCGCGGCACCTTCGCCAGAAATATCAACATTTCAAGGCGCTTGCGATTCGGCGATCTGGCACGCCCTTTGCTTGTGGAATGTGGTTGGCGGTCCCCGCATTGGTGCGGCGGCTGTCGGACTTCGGCAACAAGCACGGGCGCGCATCCACCGCGCAGCAGGAACATGGAAGCGCTGCTCAAACGCCATTTCTGGGCCGTGGTGCTGCTGGGGCTGGGTGTGCTCGGCTACTTGGGCGCCGGCACCATCGGCGCCATCGTTGGCGTGCAGCTGGCCAAGGCATCGCGCGGCGACGACAAGGTGCAGGTGGCGTCGGCTACCGGCGAGTCGCCGCTGTCCAAGCGCCTGCGCGATGGCCGCCTGCGCACGGAGTCGGGCGCGGTGATGGCCGGCCGCTCGATGTTCTTGCTCGAAGAACCACCGCCGCCGCCCGAAGAGCCGGCAGAGGAAGAAAAGCCGGAGGAGCCCGCAGGCGGCGCCCCGCCGGAGCCGTCGTATGAGCCGACCACGCTGCCGATCAAGCTCATGGGCACCCTGGTCGTCACGCCTGAGACGTGGTCGAGCGCCAGCGTCGAGGTGGACCGCCAGAACCAGAAGATCGTCAGCGTGGGCACCGAACTGCTCGACGGCAAGGCCAAGGTCGAGATGATCCGCCGCACCTGTCTGGTGCTCAACGAGGGCAGTAAGCTCACCAAAGCCTGCATGTTTCAGGGCGAGGGCGGTCAGGTCGCGGGCGGTGGCCCGGACGGCGGCAACCCGGGTGCGCGGCCGCCGATGCCGGAACGAGCCAATCCTACGGCGACGCCGACGCCGTCCGCCCGTGCGGCGCCAGAAGCCGACGCCGTCCAGGGCGTCAAAAAGCTGGCCGAGGGTGCCTACAATCTCGACCGCAGCCACGTCAACGACAAGCTCAAAGACGTCTCGCAGCTGGGCACCCAGGTGCGGGTGGTGCCCAACTACAAGGGCGGCAAGTACGAGGGCTTTCGGATGATCGGGATGGGCGGCGAGAGCCTGTTCAAGGACATCGGCTTTATCAACGGCGACATCGTGCAGGCCATCAACGGCGAGCGCATCGACAGCCCCAACAAGGCGCTGGCGTTGTATGAGGCCTTGAAGAACAAAGCCCGCGTCACCGTGCTCATCGAGCGCGACGGCCAGCCCAAGACCCTGCGCTACACGATCAAATAGGCCATAAACCCAATGCCTCTGCAAGGTTGGACATTGATGACCGCAAGATCCCGAATCTGGACCTGTCGCGCGCTACTGGCGGCCGCGGTCGCGTGCTGCGCGCTGCCGGCCACTGCCCAGGAAGCCCCGGCGGGCGACGCCGAAAAAGCCATCCCGGTCGCGGGTGGCGCGGGCAAGATCCGCAAGAAAGGCAAAGACGGCGCCATCAAGGCCGGCGGCGGCGGATCCGGCGTGGTCAAGCGCAAGGGCGGCGGCAAGCTCGACCCGGCATTCGATCCGGCGGCAGCCAGTCGCAAGGCCGATCCGGCAGGCGCAGCCCCCGATGCCGGCGCAGCGCCCGGGCGCTCACCCGACCCGGCAGCACCCGCAGCGGCACCGGCGGGCGGTCCAGACAAGGCGCTCGACAAGCTCGACGACGTGATGTCGATCAAGAACAATTTCACCGAGGTCAAGTGCAAGAAGCTGCCTCTGCACGTCAAGGTCACCATCGACTTTCAAGAGGCCCCGCTCGAGACCGTGACCAAGCTGATGAGCTGCTGGATGGAGCGCAACTTCGTGGTCGCCAGCCAGAAGCGCGGCGGCAAGGTCACCATCCTGTCGCCGCAAAAGGTCAGCGTCTATGAGGCGTACCGGGCATTCCTGTCCAGCCTCGCGGTCAACGGCCTGACGATTACCAAGAAGGGCGCGTTCTACCACATCGTCGACACCCCGGACGCGCGCTCGAGCGGCGCCGAAATCATCGGCCCCAAGGGCAGCGTGCCCGACGAAGACAACATCGTCACCCGACTGATTCGCCTCAAGCACATCGACGCCAAGGACGCCGAGCCCATTCTCGTCAAATTCAAGAGCAAAACCGGCGACCTGTTCATCTACGCCCCGACCAACACCATTGTCGTCACCGACATCGGCAGCAACATCCGCACCATCTTGAAGCTGCTGGCGGAGGTCGACGTGCCGCTCGGCTCCGACAAGATCTTCATCCGCCCTGTGCAGCACATGGATGCCTCCGAGCTTTTGGAGAAGATCAACGGCGTGTTCGGCGAAGGCGGCGGTGGTGGCGGCGGCCGCGGCGCGCCCGCTCCACAAGCTGGAGCATCGGCGAAAGTGACGCTGACCAAGGCCATCGCCGACGACCGCAGCAACCAACTCATCTTGATTGCCACCCGCAGCAATTACCTCAAGGTCGACGCGCTCATCCGCAAGCTCGACGTGCCGATTCCGGGCGAGGGCGCGATCCACATCCACCACCTGGAGAACGCCGACGCCGAAGACGTATCGAGCACCCTGAGCTCGCTGACCCAGGGCGGCGGCAAGCAGCAAAAGGGCGGCAAAGGCGGCAAAGGTGGCGGCGCCAAGGGCGGTGGCGGCGCGGCGACGCTGTTTGAGGGCGAGGTCAAGATCACGGCCCACAAGGCCAGCAACTCGCTGGTCATCGAGTCGTCGCTCAAAGACTACCTGAGCCTGCAGCGGGTCATCGCCGAGCTCGATCGCCGGCGCAAGCAGGTCTACGTCGAAGCCGTGGTGATGGAGATCTCGACCAGCAAGAAGCGCAAAACCCAGATCGCCGGCTCGGCGGGCACGACCTTTGACATCGGTGGCAGCGAGGTGCCATTGCTGTTTGGCCTGGGTGGCCTCGGCATGTCCGGTGTGTCGATGGAGCAACTGAACTCGGGTGGTTTTGCCGCCGGCCTGCAGGGACCGCTGCTGCAAGTCAACGCCGGCAACACCGGCAACTCGGCGGTGCCGGCGGGCGTGACGCTGTCGATTCCGGCCTTTGGCTTTCTGGTGCAGGCGATCCAAGAGAACAGCGACGTCAACGTGCTGAGCACGCCGCACATCCTGACGCTGAACAACGAAGACGCCGAGATCACGGTCGGCCGCAAGGTGCCCTACCGCTCGCAGTCGATGGGCGGCTTGGGAGGGCTCGGCGCTTTGGGCGGCCTGGGTGGCTTGGGCGGCGGTGCGCTCGGCGGCTTGGGTGCCCTGGGTGGTCTGGGTGGCGCGCTCGGCGGCGCTTTGGGCGGTACCGTGCAGTTTCTCGACGTCGACCTGACGCTGAAAATCACGCCGCAGATCAACGAGTCGGACTACATCAAGTTGAAGATCGATCAGCAGCTGGACGAGGTCGAAGGCATCGACCCCAACCTCGGGCCGACGACCAGCAAGCGCAAAGTCACCAACACCGTGGTGGTGCGCGATCAGCAGCCGATCGTGATTGGCGGCCTGATTACCGACCGCGAGACCACCGGCGTGGCCAAGGTGCCGGTGCTCGGCGACCTGCCGCTTATCGGCATGCTGTTTCGCAAAAGCACCAAGCTGATTGAAAAGAAGAACCTGCTGCTGATCGTGGTCCCGCACATCATCAAGGATCCCAGCGACCTGGAGAAGATGCACGAGGCCAAGATGGACCAGTTTCGACAGTTTGCGGACGAGCTGGCGACCAAGCAGAAGGAGTACCAGGGCAAGGTCAACTACGGCAAGAAGAAGGGCTACTTGGAGACGGTATTCCAGGCGGTGGAGAAGTCGGCCAACCAGCGCAAGCTTTTGGAGAAGGCCTACTACGACAACCAGGACGTCGACAAGGTCGGCGCGCCGGACAGCCACGATCTGGAGTTCGACCCGGCCAAGGCCGACAAGTCGGGCAAGGCCGGCGACAAGAAAGCGGCACCGGCAAAGGACGAACCCGAAGACGATGAAGGCCCGGCGGTCGAGGTCATCGACCTGCCTGAGGATGGCACGCCCGCCGGTGCGGCTGCTCCGGCGCTCAAGGCAGCGCTTGGGCCAGCGGCCAAGGCGCCCGCGCCCGCCGTCAAAGCGCCGGCCGGCAAGCCAGCGGCGGCGGCGAAACCGCCTGGGCGAAAGAAATGAGCGCCACGACGATTCTGGTTCGAGATTGACCAGTTCAACCCTGTCGGACAGGCGTGGAAGCCTGTCCCCACCCGAACCCGGATATGTCGGACAGGCGTGGAAGCCTGTCCCCACCCGAACCCGGATATGCCGGACAGGCGTGGAAGCCCGTCCGCACCCAGTAAGCGAGTCCATGATTGACGCCCGACCCATTGGCAAGATCCTGATAAGCAAGGGCTACTGCTCGGACGAGCAGGTGCAGTCGGCGCTTTTGGTGCAAGCCGACCGCGGCGGGCTGATTGGCGAGCTGTTGGTGCAGCAGGGCTCGGCGACCAAACTGCAGGTGCTGGAAGCCTTGGGCGCACAGCTCGACATGCCGGTGCACGCCAAGATCGACGAGGACCGCATCGACCCGTCGCTGGTCGGCCCGCTGTCGATTGCCTACGCCCGCGAGGCCGAACTGCTGCCGATCGCCAGGGCCGACGGCGTGCTGACGGTCGCGATGGCCAACCCGCTGGCGCTTGGCGCATTGGATGACCTGGCGGTGCTGTTTGGCGGCGCGCGGATCGAGCCGATTCTGGTGCCGAGCGAAGTCGTCAACGCAGCGATCAACTACAGCTTTGACCGCCGGGCGCGCGCCGATCAGGTCGTCGACGACATGGAGAAGGGCGAGTCGGGCGTCGCCGACATCGCCATGGAGCTGGAGGATGCCGCCAAGGACATTCTGGACGAGGACGACGAAGCGCCGATCATTCGCCTGGTCAATAGCGTGCTCAACCAGGCCGCCAAAGAGCGGGCCAGCGACATCCACATTGAGCCGATGGAGAAGTACGTGGTGGTGCGCTTCCGCAAGGACGGCGTGCTCAAAGAAGTGGTCAAGACCAGTAAGAAATTTCAGCCGTCGATCACCAGCCGCGTCAAGATCATGGGTGGGCTCAACATCGCCGAGAAGCGCCTGCCACAAGACGGCCGCATCCGCATCAAGGTCGCCGGCCGCGACATCGACTTGCGCCTGAGCACCATTCCGACCGCGCACGGTGAGCGCATCGTGATGCGTTTGCTCGACAAGACCAGCACCACTTTGGATCTAAAAGTGCTCGGCATGCGCGACGAAGTGCGCCACAAGATCGACGAACTGGTCCACCGACCCAACGGCATTTTCTTGTGCACCGGCCCCA
>SXRM01000264.1 GCA_005792545.1 Pseudomonadota bacterium
AAACGGGGCTCCGGTCCGGCCGCGTCGGCAGCGCGGCCGGACTAGGGCTCGGTCCCGGCCCTGCCGGGACGCGCCCAGACCTCTCACAAGTTGATCGGTGCTGCGCTGCTGCCGCGCGGCGACCTAGCGATAGCCCTGTGCAATCCCGGTCGCCTCGCGGGCCGGCAGCCGAGCCAGCGCCAGCGAGACGCGATCATGTCAGCAGCCGCTGCCGCCCTGGCGCCTACTTCGTCTTAAGCTCGAACACGCCATCCCAGCCGGGGCCAAGTCCCATCTGGCGTACTGCCGGCATGCGCTCAAGAAATACCTGCGATGGCGGGTCACCGGCAGCCGCGAGGCCGCCAAACACGGCTGCTGCGCCATCAAAGTCCGTCTTGCGCCACAGCGCCAGGCCGCGCGCGAACTCTGCGACCATGGTGCGCCCCGCGTCGTCGATTTCGCTCGGCAAGGCCACCGCCTCATACACGGCGATGCCGTGCTTCTTGCCTTTGACCTGCACCAGGTCGAGCTCGCGCAACACCACCGCATCGCCAATCAACCGCGCGGTCTCTGCGCCAATCATGATGTCGGTGCCGTAGGCCTTGTTGGCACCTTCCAAGCGCGCTGCCAGATTGACCGTGTCGCCCAGAATCGTGTAGTCAAAGCGCTTTGCTGAGCCCATGTTGCCGACGACCGCGATGCCGGAATTCAAGCCGATGCGGGCCGCGATCACCGGCAAGCCACGCTGACGCCATTGTGCTTGCAGCTCAGCTAGTTTCTTGCGACAGCGCAATGCGGCGCGGCAAGCGCGAAGGGCATGGTCAGGCTGGTCGAGCGGCGCGCCGAACATGGCCACGATGGCGTCGCCGATGTACTTGTCGACCGTGCCCCCTTCTTCGAGGACCACATCGGTCATGGCACCCAGGTACTCGTTGAGCAGCTTGGTCAAGTCGGCCGGATCAAGTTGCTCGCTCAACGTCGTAAAGCCGGCAACATCGCTGAAGAAAGCGGTGATTTCGCGGCGCTCACCGCCCAGCTTGAGCTTATCCGGGTTGTTGACCAACTGCTCCACGACAGCCGGCGCCAGGTAGAACTGAAAAGCCTCGCGGATTTGCTGCCGCTGCAGTTCAGCGCGGCCGACGCGCAAGGCGATTTCGCCGCCGACCGGCACCAGAAACGCCAGCACGCCGGGAACCAACGGAATCAGCACGCCATGGTGCATCCCGTAGATGCCGAGGCCAACCCAAGCAGCTGCCGCCAAGACCGCGCCGCCGACGACCAACGGCGTCGTCTTGACGCGCCGCCACAGCAGGTACAGGGCTAGACCCAGCGCCGACAGCCCCCAAGTCGCCCAGGGCGCATGAGCGCCGTCGCTGCTGGTGTGCTCGCCGTTCAACAGGTTGAAAGTCGCGGCGACGTGCACATAGGTTCCGGGCAGATCCGAGCGCAGCGGCGTTTGCCTGCGGTCGGCGGCACCGATGGCAGATACGCCAACAAAGACGATGCGGCCCTTGAGCGCCTTGTGCAGCGCTGCGTTGCCAGCTTCTGCCTCCAGCACGTCGATGAGCGGCACGCGCGGGATCCGGCCGATGTCTGGCCAGCGGATCAGCGGCTCGCCATCGTCCAGTGCAATCGCGGATTTTGCCAGTTCTTCTGCGCGCTTGGGCTCGGCAATCTGGGCGACGGCCAGCGCCAGGCTGGCGATCCGCTTGCTGCCCACGCGCGCGACGTACCCGTAGCGCCGGATAATGCCGTCGACCGAGTACGAGACGTGCAAGCCGGCCTGGCTGCGCGCAGCCATCGCCAGCTCACTGATGCTGCCGCGGGGCGTCAAGTAGTCGACGGTGGGTGTATAGTCGCTCGGTAGGCCGGGAATCGGCTGCAACTCCGCGATTTCGCCACCAATCAGCGTCCCGCCGGCGAGCGAACCGTCGGCGACGCCAAGCACGACGTTGCCGGCCTCTGCGATAGCCTTGGACAGCTGCCGGTCCGCGTCGCGCTCAGCCGCCTGCTTGTCCAGTTCGTCAGCGAGAACCTTGCCCTCTGGATCGTCGCCAAGCGCTGTGTCACGGATGCGGTCGGCAATCGACAGCGCCAGTTCGCTGTCCGCGCGGCCATTGGGCTCGGGGAAAAAAGCATCGAGGCAGATGACTGAAGGCCCAAAGCTATTGATCTTGCGAATGAGCTTGGCCCAGGTGACCCGTTGAATCGGCCAGCGCTCAGCCAGCGCCTGCAACGTCCCGTCGTCGATGTCGACGAACACGACCCGGTCATCGACCTTGGCGCGTGGCACCACTGACCGCACCAGGTTGTCGTACAGCGGCCGGTCGAGGCGACCAGGCGCATGGTCAAACGCCGCCCACACGCCCGGCGCCATCGCAAGCCCGGCCAGCAGGGTCGGCACCAGCCACGTCTTGAACGACGGCAATTTCATGGGCTTACTTGACCGTAAAGCTGTACGTCTTGCTGGGCATGCCAACCACGTCGCCGGTGTCCACTGCGCTCACGCGCCAGAACCAGTGGCCCGCGGGCAGATCCTTGGGCATGGCCAGGCCGGGTGAGGTGCTCGAGTAGACCCGCAGTTGCGTGGCCAATTCACCGTCGGCAGCCACCTCAATCTTGTAGCTCTGGCTCCCGGGTACCGGTTGCCAGATCAACGCCACCGAGCGGTCGACCTCTCCAGACAGGGGCGCCGTGATTTGGGCGCCGGGCAACAACGGGCGCGGCGGCGTCGCATTGCCCTTGTGGTCCACCTCGGCGGTCTTGCCGGCTTCGATGACCACCGACTGCTTTTCGCCGACTTCGCTCTTGAGTTCGACCTTGCCGTCGAGCGTCTCGACGCCCGTGGAGCCGCTGGGCAGCTCTCCGACACGGAACCGCGTGCCGCGCACACCTGCGATGGCCGTCTTGGTCACGATGTCAAAGCTGCTCCCGCTGCCTTTTGGCTCGGCAATCGCCTCCACGCGACCCTTCATCAAGTCCAGCCGCACCGCGCGCTTGAGGTCGGCGGTCAGCTCAATGCGGCCGAGCTTGATCATCGAATCCGGTAACAGCGACACGAAGCTGCCGTCGGCCAGCGCGAGTCGGGCCACTGCCCCTTTTTCGGTGTGGACGATGTCGCCCTGAATCAGCTGAGTCCCGTTCGCAGCCGGGCCGAGCTTGGCCGCGTCCTGGCCGGTGAAGACTTTGCCGGTCATGGCCTGCACCAAGGCCACTGGCCGCGGCGTCGGCTCGCGATAAGCGATGCTGAGCTCCGCCGCCGTGCCCGGCGCGCTGGTCGGCACGATGCTGGAGATGCGCGCTTCCGGAATGCCAGCGGCTACCATGACCTTGGTCCACGCCGCTGCCATCGCCGTACCGTCGGGCCGCCGATCGCTTGGCACCTTGGCGGCCAGCGTGATGCTGCGGATCTGGGCGCGCTCCTTGATCGCTGCCGCCACCGCCTTCGCGCAGGCGAGGTCATCGCCCGCAAGATCGGTCTTGACCGGCAGCGCTTTGCCCGTCTTGACCACCCCAGAGTCCAGGCGGACACCGCCGCAAGGCTCTGCGGCGTTGGCGATGCCGCCCCAGCACAGGGTCAGGCCCGCTACAATCCACAATTGCCTCATTTGGTCTCGTGCTTGGTCTCTGGGCGCGTGACGAGGTTGAATTCGACCCGCCGGTTCTTGGCGCGGCCCGCCGCGGTGGCGTTGCTGGCTGTCGGCTTGTCGGGGCCGTAACCCTTGGCGCCGATGCGATCGGGATCTGCACCGTGGGTGACGAGCCAGTGGCGCACCGCATCAGAGCGCTGCTGCGATAGCTCGATGTTGCGCTCGCGCGTGCCGGCATCGTCGGTGTGCCCGGCAATCTCTACCAGCGCCTGACGGTACAGCAGCAGCACGGACAGCACCTTGTTGAGCACCGGCGACGACCTCGGCAAGATGTTCGCCGAGTTGGTCGCGAACTCGACACCTTGCAGCACACCGACCCGTTGAGCAAGCGGAATCGGCACGTCGTCCGGGCAGCCATCGTCATCCGCGTAGCCGTTGTGCGTTTCGCCCTCGCGTGGACATTTGTCAGCGGCGTCTGGCAGATGGTCGCGGTCGTCGTCCTCGTCGGGACAACCATCGCTATCTTCAAAGCCGTCAAAGTCTTCGGCGCGCTCGGGGCAGACGTCGGCGGCGCGCATGATGCCGTCGCGATCATCGTCGCCGTTGCTGGTTAGCGGCGGCAGAGCGTTGGGCGCCAATGGAACAGGCTCAGGCAGGACATTGAGCTGGTCCTCTTGAGGAACTGGCTTGGTTGCCGGTTTTTGCGCTGCGATCCGCGTCGCGTCGTCCGGCAGCAGGGCCACTTCTTCCTTTTGCTTCTTGGCGTAACGCGTCTGGTGGTAGCGCTGTGCGGTGGCCTTGTCTTCTGGGCAGCCATCGTCGTCGCGGATGCCGTTCTTGAGCTCCGCCTCAAACGGGCAGCGGTCCGGCCCGTCGGCAATGCCGTCGCCGTCATTGTCTGGGTCGGGACAGCCGTCGCCGTCCTCAAAGCCATCGACATCTTCCGCGGCGTCAGGGCAGACGTCGTCGGCGCGCAACAGGCCGTCGTGGTCATCGTCGCCGGGCCCCACCAGCGGCGGCAGCGCGTTTTCGGCGAGTGCTGCCGGCGGCGCCAGCTTGGTCAGTGCTTCCTCATCGGCGTCAGTGACCGTTGCTGCCACTGGCTGCGGCACCGGGGGCGCAAATCCAAACCCGAGCGCCCATTCTTTTTTAGGTTTGTAATTTCAAGCCATTGGCTAGCGGCCTTGGCGGCGCATCGACCGCCTGGCGGAAACTTTCATCCCAGGTATCCGACGCCCATGCACAACGCAGCC
>SXRM01000265.1 GCA_005792545.1 Pseudomonadota bacterium
GCCTCGTGACGACTGAGGCGCACTAGCAGTGCGCCGCAGGGAGGAAGGGGGCTGACAACGAAGCATGGCGGGGTCGATGAGTCCTGCGAACTCATCGACGGGTTACGCGCAGTAGGCGTTTGGATGTAAACACCCTCTTAGAACCCCGCCACGCCGACGACCACGCCGGGCCACACGTCAGCCGTGCGGCTGTCTTTGCAGTTCTGGCACAGGTCCTTGCGCACGCTGTTGTCGCTTTCAAACGGGGTCAGGCTTTCGACCAGGTTGTGGGTGGGCAGCCACAAAGCGTTCAGGCTCAGGCCTGCAAACAGCGTGGCAGATCGGAACATGCGCAGGCCGACGGTCGCCTTGACCTGGGTCAACTGGTCGGGTGTCTGGTCGTCGTCCTTGCTGTCCTGCAAGAGCAGGTGATGCATCCCGTCGACGTCGACGTGCAAGCGATCGCCGAGTCGGGCGCGGATGCCAAGCCCCAAGGCCAGCACCGGCAGCCACTTGTCGCCGACGCTGCGGCCGCCGACGGCCACCACGTTGTGGATATAGCGGCTGCCGTGCTTGATGCCGATCATCGCGCGCGCCCAGTCTTGCGACCACATCTCCAAGTGGGTGCGGCCCTTCCAGTACAGCGACAGCAGGCCAATCCCGGCGTCGGCGTCGCGGGCGAAGTTGAACACGCCAATTTGCGCTCCACGCACGCTACCGGTCGCAAAGTTGGCAACGCCCAGTTGCACATCGCGCAAGTCGCCGCGCGCGGCGTTGAACACCCCGCCCTGGATGCCGCGCAGCTCGCCGACGGCCAGGTTGGCGAAGCCGAACTGCACCACTCGATCCGAGGCGCCGGCGAGGTTGAGCGAGCCGAACTGCACGCCGCGGTCGATGCTGCGCGCGACGTTGACGCCGAACGAGCCCTGGATGCCGCGCAGGCGGCCACCGACGACGTTCAATCCGCCGGCCAGCTGGATGCCGCGCATGTCGTCGGCCACCAGGCAGAAGGCACCGGCCATCTGGATGCCGCGGGCCTTGCGCGACTTGATGGCGAACACGTGCGCCGCCTCGATGCCGCGCAGGCTCGGCGACCACGCGCCGATGATGCCGAACGATAGCGCGCGGGTTGGCGATGCGAAGCGGCCAGGCGGGATGCTGACGCCGGGTACGAAGTCCACGGCGATGCCGATGCCACCCTCGCCGGGCCGGGGCTCGCCGTCGTCGTCCTCATCCGTGGGTGCTGGGGCCGCAACCGGCGGACTCGGTGCCGTCGGCGCAGTCGCGGCGGGCGGAGGCGGCGGAGCCGGGGGCGTCGCGGCCGGGATTGGTGCCGGTACCGGCGGCGTTAGCGGCGCGGCAGGTGCCGCTGGCGGTTCGGCCTTTTTGGGCGCCGGCTTGGTCTTGCGCAGCGTGTCGAGGAGCTCCCCGGCTTCGTCGCGCACGAGGCTACTGGCCAGCAGCGCTATGGTCTCTGCGGCGCGCGCGGTCTCGGCCGGCAAGCGAATGGCGCGCCCCGACTTGTGGCCATCTGGGGCGACGAAAGCCACATGGGCCTGGCCAGCGCCGGCCGGGGCGACCGACAGCGCACCGCTCGCAGCCGGGCACGGCAGTTCGGTGCGCACCGGCACCTCCAGCTCGTGCTCGATGGCCAATTGCAGGGCGCTGGCCGGCGGCAGCCCGTCTGCCGGGTCGACCGCCAGACAGAGCGTAGGCGGCAGAGGTTGGGCGGCGGCGGGGTCAGTCAGGGCGGTGAGCGCCAGCACCGCTAACAGGGTCGCTTGGGGCTTCATGGCTCGCCTTCCTGCATCGCGGCGATGAGCTTGGCAGCTTCAGCCTGGCGGTAGCCGCCCTCCATGCCTTGCGCGAACGGTTCCAGCGCGATGCGCGCCTCGGGTTTGCGTCCCAGACGCAACAGGCACACTGCGCGGTTCCAGCGTGCCTCGGGGGCCAGTGCGCCTGCCGGTGCCGCGCGCAAATAGGCTTCCCAGCCTGCCAACGCCTTGCCGTAGGCCTTGTCGCGGAATTGCAGGGCCTGCGCCGACCGGAACAGCACCAGCGTTTCGTCGGGTAGCGGTGGCGCAGGCGCGGCGGCGGGCGGCGCGGGCTGGGCGGCGGCGGGCGGAGCATCGTTCGGACTGGGCGATGGCTCCGAGGCGGGAGCTTGCGGTGGCGCTTCGGGCTTGCGCGCCACCTCGGCGGACGGCCTTGGCTTGGGCGCACGCACGACCTCCGCAGCCGGCGGTTCTGGCGCGGGTGGCGCTGGCGGTGCGACCGCTGGCGGCTCGGGGACTGCGGGTGGCTCAAGCACCGGCCCCGGCGCCGCGTCGGCCACCGGCTCGACGACCGGCGCATCGGCCAGCGGACGCGCGACCTTGAGCTTGCGGCTGGACCCGCTGGCTGGCTCCGCGTCTGGATACGCGGTCACCGGCGCCTCGGCGGGTGCGAGTCCCACCGCGCGCTGCACCACGGCCACCACTTTGGGCAGGTTGCCGGTCGCTGCGGCAATCGCGGTCGAGGTCACCAGCACCGCCGACAGGGCCATGCCGACGGCCGCGCGGCGCTCGGCGCTCTGCTGGTTGGCATGGGCGCGCGCCAGGATCTGACCGCGCTGGCTTGGCGACCCGCCGGTGCGAGCCTCGGACGCGTCGCGCAAGGCCCGAGCGGCCCGCGCCAGTGCGTCGTCGGGGGGCAACTGGTCGTTCACGACAACCCCTTGCGCTGCAGCGCCTCGCGCAGCTTCTTGCGCGCATGAAACAGTCGCGTGCGCATCGTCGCCTCAGGCGCGCCGGTGATTTCGGCGGCTTCAGCGGCCGTCCGCTCTTCGACTTCGCACAGCACGAACGCCACGCGCTGGTCGATGGGCAGCTCGTCCAGTGCCTGTGACAACAGGCTGGCGAGCTCGGCCTGCGCGCTGGCCTGCTCGGCCGATTGCGCATGTTCGGGCTGCCCCTCACTGGCGCTCAGCCACATCTTGCGCCGCCGCGCCGCCGACCGCACATGGTGGCGCGCGTGGTTGATGGCGATGCCGATGAGGAACGTGCGCAGCGCGCAGCGACCGTCGAACTTGCGGCCCGCCTTGGCGAGCGTAATGAACACCTCTTGAACTAGGTCCTCGGCCGCATCGGCGTCGCCGGTCAGCCGCCGCGCGAACGCGCGCACCGCCTGGTGATGCAAGTCGTATGCGGTCCCGACCGCCGCGAGGTCGCCGCGTTGCAGCGCATCGACGAGCGCGTCGCCGGTGGGCGCGCTACGCCGCCAGAACAAGGGGACCTCGAGGCTGGCAGTGAACACGGTCATGGGCGCGGGTTCGCTCGGCGCGGCGCTGTCGTGGCCGCTCGTCCAACCCTGATTGCCCGCGACCCTGCATTTCGTTCAACCCGGGTGCGAAAAAAGCGGCGACGCCCAAAAAACTGTCCGCCGCCGCCGCGCAGCCGAGGTATCGCGGCCGTCAGCCGGCGGCAAGTTTGCGTCAACTTACTGAAACTACTACGCAACAAAAAAGGTGTGAACGCCTTTGAACGAACCCGCGGCGACCGGGCATGAAACCTCGAACCGCAGGCACCACGGCGTGCCCGGTCCCGCCCCACAGCCCGCGCTGCCTGACATGGTGTCCGGCGGCGTGCAAGGCACTGGCACGGGTCTGCCTGGTCCTGGAGGACGTCATGCGTTTGTTTTCCCTCGCTTCTTGCGCCACCCTGTTCGCGGTGGGCCTGCTATCTGGTTGCCACGTCGAGAATCATGGCCACAAAGGCCACTGGGCGGAGGCCGACGACAGCGCCAGCGCCGGCGAGGTGTGCGGCAAGTTCTGCACCCAGCTGTTCACCTGCGGCAACGTCGGCCCGTCGGCGTTCGAGTCGTGCATCGACAGCTGCAAAGCCGACTTCAAGGCCGACGAAGACAAGACCCGCAAGGGCTGCAAGTGCGTCATCAACCAGAGCTGCCAGCCGGACGGCGGCTACGCCTGCTCGGGAGCGCCGATGAGCAAGGTCACCGGCAGCACCGGCCCCGCGAGCGACAAGGACGCCGGTTCGACCTCGAGCGCAGATGCGTCGGGCAGTTCGAGCGGCGGCGCCAGCTCCGGTAGCAGTTCAGGCGCCGGCAGCGCGGCCTCCGGTTCCGGCAGCGCAGGCAGTGCGGGCAGCAGCGGCGCAGGCCAGCAGGCTGCAGGCGCGAGCAAGGGCGGCGGCTACACCTGCGCGGCCGACAAAGACTGCGCGCTGAGCGAAGGCTGCGTGCTCGGTTACTGCCTGACCCGCTGCAAGGCCTCGTGCGAGTGCCACGTCGGCGAGACCTGCATCACCGGCTACTGCTCGCTGCCGGTCGCGCCGCCCAAGTCATGCAAGGTCGACTGCGAGTGCCCCGCTGGCGGCCACTGCGTCGCAGGTGTCTGCAAGTAGCGCGTTGCGTGCTGTGGCCCGGCCTTCGCTTGTTGTGGGCGGCGGCTCGGCCGAGGCAACCGTTCTGGCCCTGCGGCGCGCGTCGTCTACCAGTCGTAGTGTGCGACCTGACGCCACCCAAGCACGTCGCCACCTGTCCGCTGCTGGCCAGCCTCTCCGCCAAAGACAAGCACACGCCGCAGGGGGCGGTCCGCGGGCAACGGCCGCTTGGAGGCGTCCGCGAACGCGGTCAGGTGCTCGAACCAGTCCGCCGCCAGCGTCATGCCAGACTTGACCTCGATGGCGGTCAGGCGCGCACCGTCGTCGATGACCAGGTCGAGTTCGACGCCGCGCGATTCGCGGTAATGGTACAGATCCAGCGAGCGACCAGCGTGCAGTCGCGCCTTGGCCACCTCGGCCGCGACCCACGTCTCGAAGAGCGGGCCGCGCAACGGGTGATGCTGAAGTTGTTCCGCACTGCGGATGCCTAGCAAGTGGCAGGCAAGGCCGGTGTCGAAAAAGTGCAGTTTGGGCGCCTTGATGATTTGCCGGCGATGGTCCAGGTGCCAGGCTGGCACGCGAAAGCACACAAAACTCGCTTCGAGGACCGACAGCCACGCGCGCGCGGTGTTGTGCGTCACGCCGGCATCGGCGCCCAGGTCGACCAGGTTGAGTTCTTGCGCGGTCCGGCCTGCGCACAGCCGCACGAAGGTCGTAAAGGCCTGCAGGTCGATGACCCGAACCAGTTGCCGCACGTCGCGCTGGACGTAGGTCGCGACGTAGCTCGCTAGCCAGCGGTCGGCGTCGATGCCGCGGTCAACGATGCGCGGATAACCGCCCTGGACGACCGTGGCCCATAGTTGATTGGGCGCATTGGGAAACAGCGCCAACTCGCTTTGACTCAGCGGGAGCAAGGTCGCGATGCCCACGCGACCTGCCAGCGTCTGCGCAACCTGGCCGTGCAGCCCGTGCTGCTGTGAGCCGGTGAGGATGAAGCGACCGGGCGCCGGATTGCGGTCGACTTCGGCCTGCAGGTAGCTCAGCAATTGCGGTGTGTTGTGGACTTCGTCCAGCACCGCACCGCTAGTGATGGCCTGCAAGAAAGCGCGCGGGTCGGTGGCGGCGAACTGTCGGACATCGGGCTCTTCGAAGTTGAAATAGGGTCGGTCGCCGAACACAGCGCGGCAAAGCGTCGTCTTGCCCGATTGCCGCGGGCCGAGCACCGCGACGACCGGAAAGTCGCGGGCCAGAGCGGTGACATGGCTTGCGGCGATGCGGGGTTGCATGGCGGGCCACCGCGTTCAGCGCCGCGGTTGCATGGATTGTAAATTCAATTGACAATCCATGCAAACGGTGTTGTTACAAAGCCTTGTCCCGGAATGGGGTCTCGCACGCCCGGCACCGCGTTGTCGGTACAGGTTCATTGGCAAGCGTGCTCGATACTACTCGTTGCCGAAAACGGGCGTCAGGGTTCAATCCTGGCGGGGGTGCGGATCGCGCTTTGGGGTCTCCGGCGAGGCGCGCGGAACCAGTGAATACGCATGGCGTTCAGGTTGGACCCGGCGGCTAAAGCCGCAGGCTGACTAAACGAAGCCCGGCCTGCGCCGGGCTATTTTTCCCTTGTGATGATCTAGCCTTGCGGAGGCAAGGCTTTGCACCCACAGGCCGCGGCTTTAGAGGGTGTGGCTAAATCACGCCCGCGGCGAGGTCGAAGAGCCTGCAGGCAGATCGCGAGCGCGCCCGGAGCGACCGACCGAGGCGCACTTGAAGTGCGCCGACCGAGCCAGTATCCAATTAACCCGGGCAGGGAGGAC
>SXRM01000266.1 GCA_005792545.1 Pseudomonadota bacterium
GGACGAGCGGCGTGGCGAGAACGGTTGACGAGTAGGGACGGCAATACGGGGCAAACTCGGGCTGGGCATCGGGCACCTCCTGGTGCCCAGTGTAGTTGGCGTGGAATTCGGTGGTAGATGGGGTTTGCTGGGCTGTTACGTTGCTGTCGCTGACGCTGCTGTCCTGGGCGCTGCGCTGGCCCAAGCTGGTCGCGGGCGTTGCGGTGCTGACGTTGCTCGCTGGCGCGGTTGGGCTGTTGCGCCTGGGTAGCAGCTTCGTGCCGCAGTTGGACGAAGGCGACCTGGTGGTGCAGGCGACGCGCGCTCCGGACATCTCGCTGCAAGCGGCCCGCGCTGTGGTCTCGGCCTGGCCATCGTGCGCCAGGTGGTCGAGCGCCATGGCGGCCGGGCGTGGGTCGAGGCCAGTGATGGGGGCGGAGCGCGGTTTTCGGCTGAGGTGCCGCTGGGAAAAGCGTAGGGCGCTCTTGGATCCCTCGGTGCAACCGAGCACAGCCCCGCTCACGGCCCCTCAAACCACACATGCAGCCCAGTCTTGCGACCGGCCTCTTGCAGCGCGCCAAACGCCTGCTGCCACGCCGGCAAGTTGCCCAGGTCCAACTCACCGGCCAGCACCCGCACCGCAATCCCGCGCGCACCGTGCGCCCGCGCCCACAGCGGCAAGTCGACCAGCTCGGCCAGCCCCTCGCGCACCACAATCCAGTGCACTGTCCACGGCATGCCTGCTGCACGCAGCTGAATGGTTGCCTCGCGGTTCTGCACCCCCGACCCCGGCGAGCGCGTCATCTCGTCTTCGTCGCGGTCCGCCAGCCGGTGGCGCTTGATGCCCAGGTCCGTCAGCCCCGCCTCGCGCAGCTGCCGTGCGGTGCCGGGGGCACTGAGCGCCCGGGCGTTGGTGATGGCCTCGGTGCGAACGGCGCCGGCCTTGCCAGCACGGCGGACGTGGGCCAAGAACTGCGGCAATAGGGTCGGCTCGCGGCCGGCGAACACCACTTGCCCAGTCTCTGCGGCGGCTTGCAGCAACGACCGCAAGTGGTCGGGCCGGTCCTCATACTCGCCGTGACCGGCAACGCAGGTGCGGCAGCGGTTGTTGCAGGTGCGGCCGGCGACGACCGTGCGTGTGCGGCGGGTCGCCGATGAGCGCGTTTCCGGCGCCGCGCCTTTCCACAAAGCCTGCAGCGCGGCCCAGTGGTTGAGCAGCTTGCTCAGCTCGTCTTCCGTCCACGGCGGTGCGCCCGCCACAAACCGACCGCGCGCCCAGCGCACCACTGCCCGCAGCAGGCCGACGCTCTCATTGGGTGCAATCCGGTCCGCTAATGCCCGCTGCACGGCCTCAACGGCCGCGATTTCCGGGTGGCGGTAGCGCCAGGCGGCTTCGGCGCTGTACCCGGCAAAGGCGGCGCCGCGGTCCGCCGCCGGCGCCTCGTCGACCAGCAGCCCGTCGGCCAGCGCTTTGTAGTACAGCGGCAAGTTTGGATACAGCCGCAGGCGGCTCAGCGTCAGACCGTGTGCCAGGTCGCCCACCGCGTGGTCGTCGCAGAACTGCGCGGTCGCTTCCAGGTCGTCGAGCGTCGTCCACGGGTTGAACAGGATGAACGAGCTCGCGCCGTGCGCATACAGCCTGAATGCGCTAGGGAATTCGCGGTGCAACGCGCGCATCTGCCGCAGCGCCTCCGCGTACTCGCCGACCGTCACGCCCTTGTTGTACAGGTCCAATTGCGGCTGGCTGAAGCTCTCAAAGCCCACCAGGTGGATGGTGAACCACCAGCCGCTGTCGCCGCACAGCTCGGCGGCCTGCCGCAGCTGCGGCCCGAACCGCAAGATGGCATCGCCGCGGCCCGGCACCAGCAGCCCGAGCGGCCGCAGCCCGGCGTCCAGGCAGGCCTGCACGAGCTGCGGCAGGTAGCGCAGCGCACTCTGGTCGCGCAGCACCGCCTCGTCCAGCGGCTGCGCGAGGTGATCTTGCCAGTAGCGAAGCTGCTGGACATGGGCGGCCACCGTCTGCGCCACCGGCAGCGCCCGGTAGTCGCCGCCCATCGGGCAGAAGGCGCAGCCCTTGCGCGACAGCCCCGGCGCGTCGAGGTCCACGCCAGCAAACGCGGCATTGTCGGTCGCGTCGTCGGCAAACGGACAGCCGACGTTGGTGTCGAGCGTCTTGCGCTGCAGCGGCAGGCTGCCGTCGCGGTTGCGAGGCGCGCCGAACGTCACAAAATCGGTGCAGGCTGCGAACGGCTCAGCGAGTTCTGCCGGCTCGGGGTCTGGCGCTGGCGCAGCTTGCGAGGTGACGTAGCGATCGCCTTGCGCCACCGCGACGTTGGTCCACAGCAGCGGATTGCCGCCGTCGCGCAGCCCGAGCAGCAGGCGCACCAAGGGCTGGCGGTGCCGCGGAAAGTGGGTCAGCAGGAGGTCCGGCCGTGCCGCCTGCCACTGTCCGTTCGGGTCGGTGCCGATGACCAGGCAACCGGCGGCGTGCAAGCCTGCGAGCAGCGACTCGCGCCACACCTGACCGACCACCGCGACGTTGACCCGGTGCTCGGCCACCCAGCGCAGCAGTTCGGCGTCCAGGTCCGCACAGCCTTGTTCGTCGCCGCGCGGATAGTAGATGTGCACCAGGTCGGCCGCGACGTCGGCAGCGCGCATCGCTGCGATCACCCGCGCTTCGGAAGTATCTCCAAAGAAATCATCGCCTTGCTGAGCATGCAACACCAGCGCGGCAATACGCAGCGCAGGTCTGGGCGGCAAGCGCCCATCGGGCGTCAGTTGCCAACCTGGAACGTCCACTGCACCAACTCGTCTTTGCCCGCGCGCTGCACCTTGAGGCGGGCCGTCCACGCCCCGGCCGCCAGCGGCTTGTGGGCATACAGGACCACGGTCTTACTGTCGAACGCGGCCAGATTCTTGTCGTTGGCCGCGGTCAGCCAGACGTGCTCCACCGCCGCGCCTTTGTCGTCGACCAACTCATGGCTCTGCACTTGCACGGCCGGCTCAAAACGGGCGGTGATGACCGGCCCCGACGGATAGCCACCGGGCGGCTTGGGCGGCTGCGGCCCCTCGTTGCCCGACCACGCCGCCGGCACCCCGGTCTGGCCCGGATAGGGGTACACCACCAGGTCAGCGGCGATGGGTCCGGTCTGGGTAGCGTCGATGACCTCGGTCTGGGCGCCACTGCCCTTGGCCTGACCCCAACCCCAGGCGTCGGTGCGCGGGTTGACCAGCGGCAGCCGATGGTACACGGTATCGATCCAGCCCTGGATGGCGCCTGCTGCGCCGCCAGTGAACGCCATGACTTCGACCACCGCCGGATTGGCAAAGCCCGCGGCCTTGGCGCGGTCGCCGGCCGTCTTGCCGGTAAAGTCCTTGCCAAAGCTCGGATCCTGCTCGTGCGGGCTCAGACCCTTCTTGTCGTACGCCGACTTGTGGGCGACGTAAAAGTCGGCGTGGCCTTGTGCGGCGACATTGAGTGCCGCGTGTTGCTCCGCCATCGGCAGGCCCAACTGCGCGCGCACGGCTTCAAACAGACCCGCAGCCGTCTTCTGCGCTGCCGGCGCATCGGTGGGGACTTTGGGTGCGGCCGTCGCGCGCGGCTGCGCGGGGTGCCAGGTGCCGGTCGAGTGCTTGCCCCAGCCCGGTGGCGGCTTGCCCGTTTGGGTGCCACCCTGCGGACCAGAGCCCGGCACCCAGTCCGCCGACCAGGCGCCGACCGCGGTGCAACACCCGCCCAGCTGTGCCTTGTAGGTGCCAGACACCTGCGCGACCGAGCCAAAGGTGCCGGTCAGCGACAGTGGGCCGAGTTCGGTGGCCGTCTTCCACTCAAAAGTGTGGCCCGTAAGCGGCGCAGCGAAGGTGCCGTCGAGCGCCCGGGCCGGCAGGCTGGCCTTGCAGCCGTCGTCTCCGGTACAGGACCACGCCGCCGCCGTCTGCAGCGCCACCACCTGGCCCGACTCGATGCGGAACCGCACGTCCATGCCCTGCCACTGTCCCGCCGCGGGGGGCGCAGCGACCGCCCCCGGGTCGGCTGCGCAGGCCGATTGTATGCATGCAAAGGAAACGACGGCAAGAAAGTGGCGGTCCATGGCGCAACGCTAGCCAAATGCGGGCCAAATGGGAATACGCAAACGCAATTGCTAACCGCCGGCCGACTTTGGCGGTCGGCGGTTTTCCGCTACCATCGCCGCGGGCACCGCTGCCCAGCGCGCAAAGCCGTGACTGCACACACCTCGCCTGGCCGCATCACCTACCGCGGCGTCGTCACCCAGTGGCACTGCGACCACGTGGGGCACCTCAACATCGCCCACTACGTCAGCCGTTTCGACGAGGCGCACTGGGCGTTCTTTGGAGACGTAGGCCTGGGCGCCGACTGGCTGCGCGCCAACCGGCGCGGCATGGCGGCCGTCGAACAGCATCTGCGCTACCACAAAGAAGTCCGCGCCGGCGACACCGTCACCATTCGCTCGCGGCTGGTCGAGGTGCGCGCCAAGGTCATCGTCAGCACCCACGAGATGGTCAACGACGCCACCGGCGAGCGCTGCGCCAGCGAGCGCATCGCCTGCGCGTTGGTCGACACCGACGCCCGCAGAGCCGCGGTTTTTCCCGACGAACTTTTGCCAGGGCTGCACGCCCGGCTGGCTGAGGACGCACCAACCCCATGAAGACCCTGCACACCATCGCCCCCGAGGTCAGCAACGCCGACTTCTTCGCCCGCTACGCTGCCCCCGGCCGCGTCGGCCTCGTGGGCTTGTCGTCGTGGGTCGACCGCGCGATTCGCAAGTCGCAGCGCCGCCTGGACCCCGATGCCAGCTGGAGCCTGTGGTCGCATGCCTTTTTGCTGGAAGGCCCGCGCATCGACGGCCAGCAGTGGCTGCTCGAGTCGGACCTGGATCTGCACAGCCACTTCGTGCGCCTGGGCGTGCAAGAAAACCGCGTGGACAAGTACCTGGACCATGCCGAAGCGCCGACGCTGGCGATCGTAGACTTTGGGCTGAACGCGACCCAAACCCGCGCCGTGCTGACCGAGGGCTTGCAACTGCTGGCCACCGGCGCCCGCTATTCGATACCCAAAGTGATCGCCAGTTGGGTGGCGCTCAAGCGCGAAAAGCTCGGCAAGCGCTACGGCCGGGCCGACGAGCGCGCCATCTACTGCTCGGCGTTCGTGCATCACTGCTACGCGGCGGCGGGCGTGGACCTTTTGCCGGGCGTGGTCGAGGACAACGCCCTGCCCGAGCTGCTGTGGTCCAGTCCAGTGCCGCATCAGGCCTGGCTCTTGGCCCGGGCATGACCGCGGCCGACGCCGAAATCGCCGAGCGATCGGCCGTCTGGACTGCCGCCGGTGCTGCGCGTCTGCCGGTTGAGCTGCGCGCCGATGGCTGTGCGGTGACGATCGGCGGGGTCTTCGTGCGCGACTGGTCCGAGGCCGACCGCCGTCGCCGCGCGCTGCGCTGGTGGGCGGGGCTGTGGGCGTTGGGTATCGCGTTCGTGTTCGTGCCGATCCTGCACTTTGTGGTGCCGCCGGCGCTGCTTGTCGCGGGGCCGATTGTGGCCAGCCGCATCTCAGGTACAAAGCGCACGGTGTTCGGCGGCGTAGGGCCGTGCCCGCGCTGTGGCGCCGCGGTGGTGGTGGGCGGGGGCATTGAACTCAAGTGGCCGTTGCGCGAGACGTGTGGGCGCTGTTATTTGGCGGTGGCGGTTGCGCCGGTCAGAGGGCTGTGACCTTCTAACAAGCCCGAGTGCACCGATGGCGTACCAACTGCGGCAACGCAGACCTGGGCCGAGACCGGCGAACGACCAGGTTGTTCAGTTGCAAGCATGATGCAACCTCAGGTCGACCCTGCGGGTGTACCGGCCGCCGTCGCTGAAAACGAGGATCGTGCCGTCTTCGACCCAATGGATCGCCGAGTAGGACCACAAGATGAGCTCCGGCCAGCCATCGGCGTCGAGGTCAGCCGCGCCGCGGACTCGCAAAGCATCCTCCCGGGCAAACAGCCGACGTCCCAGATGGTTGCCGTCGGCGGTCGCATAGCCTGCGCCGTGACCAAATGCCGTATCGCAATACCTGCCCCCCCGACTTGCTGAGACCGTGAGCAGGGGATGGCCACTCTTTTCGCTGGCCCAGTGCAAAATCCTGATAGCCTTGTCACGGAGGTGCGCACCGAATGGCGGGTCGCCCATGTAGCGGTAATCCTCCCGCAAGTATTCTCGATACTGCTGCTTGAACTTTCGCCGCGCTTTGGCCACAACCTCGCCAATTGTTGGCCCGACAGCGGTCGTCGCGCGGTATAGGTCAACCTGTGGCAAGGCGGCCATCCGTGCCCATGTGAACGGCGCACGCTTGCAGACCTTGTCGGGCCGGACTTCGGCGACCAGCACGGCACTGGTGCCGCTCTCCTCCTGCGTCGTCGGCCAGTCCGCTTCACTGCCTTGGGGGTTGTCCCACTCGACAGCTTCGTCGACGCCGAAGCGGCGCAGGGTGCCCTGGCATACGCGCCCCGAGGCAGTGAACAAATCCACTGGCTGCCCGACACATTTGCGCAGTGATGCCGGCAGTGAGTGCCGCGCAACGGGCCGAAATC
The DNA here is from genome assembly GCA_005792545.1 of Pseudomonadota bacterium. Lineage (GTDB taxonomy): Bacteria > Myxococcota_A > UBA9042 > UBA9042 > UBA9042 > SXRM01. The sequence goes on from SXRM01000266.1 coordinate 6,564, forward strand.
CAGCACTTGGCGCCGGAGCCGCCCATTGCAGTCGTCGCCACCTCGTCGCCACAGTGAATAGATGGCTGCCATCGCGGCGACGCGCGGGCATCAGTCCGGGACCCAGCGTCGCGCGCGCCACTGCACTTGCTCTTGCCCCCGCCGGGATCTCCGTGGCAACTGTGCTCTGGGCCACCATGAACAAGGCAACGGTGGCCAAGGCCGACGCCAAATAGTTCCTAAGCTCGTTGCCGCATGAATCCGCAACTGCTCGCAGAGCCCAATGCCCGAGTCGCCCAGCCTTCGATCTACGGACTGACGTCGCGAGAGCGCGCTGTGACTGCGGGGTCTGTGGCATCGTTTCGGCTACCCAACCAACGCGTCCGCTGAAATCCCCAATGCCGCACGAAGCCAAGGCGCCACTTTGCGCACCAGTTCTGCCAGCTCTGGATAGACGGTAGCTACGGCTTGACCGATTTCGCGCAGGTCATGGGTCGGCCGAAAGGGCACGTCGGCCAACGCAAGCAGCGCCTTCATCGACTTTTCGGCCGCCTGCTGACAGTGGTATGCGGCTGGGCGCCGGTACGCCCCGGCAAGCATGTCGGCGCAAGCCAGATCCTCGGTCGCGTACGTCAGCCACGCAAGCCCGAGGTCGTAGGGCGTGGGGCTAGCGCTCATACAAGACGAGGCCTTCGCGTTGGACAGAGGCTGGCAAGCTTGCAGCCAGGTGCAGTTGCATGCGAAACGCCACGGCTGGCCACACACAGACGTCGATGGCGGCGCGGATGCCCCAAAGCGCATCAATTGCCTGCATTTCGAGGTCGAGGCAATGTTCTGGCGGCGCATCCGTCAGGATGGCGATGTCGTAGTCCGAGTCCGCACCGCCGTCTCCACGCGCACGAGATCCGAATAGCCAGATTTGGACTGGTCGCAGCACTGGAGCCAAACGAGCCACTATCGCTTGCACGACCATGTCGTTCGCCAGCTTGTGGGCGCCGTTTTTCTGTGTCCGCTTCTGGGTCAAGGTCGCTTGCCACTGCGCGGCGCAGATGCCTGCCGGGCTGGCTGCAACCTACGTCGTCGCCTGGTCGGCGTCAAACCGAAGGGGTGGCGACGGGCTGCTGCGCCCAACGCCGCACGACAAGGAAACGAGAATCACGCCTGCGGCTGGTTATCGGGTACGTCGTCGGCCACGGCGGCAGCTTTGCGCGGCCTACTCAACGTCTTGAAAAAGCTGTCGATGTAGCGCTTGCGATCCGCGCCAACCAGCAACGCCAGGCGATTGGGCATCTGCTTGTGCACCCTGCGGCCGTTGTCCAGTGCATAAGGCAGCGCCGCGTTGGCCTGCGACTCCACCAGATACAGCGGCTCACGCGCGGCGACCGCGGCGGTCAGTTCCTGTTGGCGCTGCTCCAGGTCATCGGCACTGGCAAGCAACGGCGCCCCCACCGCTTCTTTGCGCACGGTTTCAATCACATGGCGCACGAAGCGCGCCTAGTCGTCGCCCGTAATCGCCTTCATCGCCTCGCTCGGCGCTACCGGGAACAGGCCTACGTAGCGCGGGTCGCTGCGCTTGCCGCCGACTTCGGCCTTGCCGCGAATAGCCAAGCGCGACATGGCGTCGTCCTGCTCGCCATCCAGGGCTTCGATGACCGCGGTTCGGCCTTGGCGGGTGTCGGTGGCGTCTTCAAAGGCGTCGAGCGTATCGGCGATGCGGCGATAGGCCGTCTCGGCCTGGGCGTAGAGTTCGGCGAACTTGGGTGCGCGGCGCAGTTGGATGCGCAGGTAGCGCAGCGCCGATTTGTGCAGGTGCGGGCCGTGGGCATCGGGGTTCAGGGACTGCATGGGGCGGGCACCTTGAGGTGAGGGGCATAGGTTGCAGGGGATTGCGGGTGGGGCAAGGGGTAGTGCTGCAATGGTCTAATCGTGAGACTGCGGGGCTTGCGCCCGTCGTCGGCATCACGGCTTGCTGCCGCCTACGCCCATTTCTGCGCAGGTGGTGGCGCAGTGGGGCAGGTTGGTGGCTTTGTCGGTGATGCACTTTGGCGAAAGGCTTTGGACCTTTGGGGGCTTATTCGGTCCGCCATAGCTCTTGCATTCGATTTTGGGGTGGTTGAAGCACTCGTCCGTCACGTATAGGTACGGAACATCCTTGGGTAGCAGCGCTATGCACTCGCCCAACCACGCCGTGTACAGCGCCGCCACTACTCACCGGCAGCCGTGCCCGGGTACGGCCAAACCTGTCTCGCAACCCCAAGCAACCACTGGCCGCGCGTGCTGATGGCGGCTTCGTCCCAGACTTCGACCCATTCCGGCCGCGCCAGCAGTGCGCGGTTCAGTGCAGATGAAGTGTGCTCTGCAAGCAGAGTTCGCTTCTGCGACCATGGCGCATTGGACAATGTTGCGTTCAGCTTAGCGTTGACAAGCGTGAGATTGCCGAAGGCATGGACTGCTGCGTGGCGTGCCACGCCGGCCGCTTCCATTGCGGCCGGCGGCAAGGGCCAGTGCGGCTCCCAAGCTTGCGGCATCAGATGCTCGACATGGTTCGCACCGAGCCAAACGGTCTCCGGCATTTGGCTGCGAGCGAGTTCGCGATCGATGCCCTGTAGCACAATGCGGATCATCCAGGACGACAGCCGGTTGTACGCAGGCATATTCCACGATTCTTCGAACTTGTCGTCATCTGGCCACAGCCCGACGGCTGATGACGAGGCCAGTAGCCCCTTGCGCACCCGCTCGGCCAAACCACCGACCGGGATTGCGTATTGGGCATTGTCACAGAAAATATGATTAATACTAGGCTTCTCGACCTTCATGCTCGCACCTCCTTGGCTTGTCGTGTCCAGCTGGTTCGGCCCCATGGCCGCGCCGCGCCTGGATTGCTCGCTTGGCTCCACCCCTGTTTGGCGCAACGTCAAACTTGCGTCGTGCACTGGTGCCCGGTCTGTGTCCATCTCGCCAACTGAGACTGCGCGTGCGCCGGTCGACCGGTGGCGTCAAGGCGAATTGTCAGCGCAGCCGTCGCCAGCGGCGCCGTAGTGTCAAGCGACTGATCCGCGACGGAATTCTGGCGCTGCCGGTCCAACTGGACCACGCGCTCGCGGTCGCCGACTTGCCGGATTTTCACCGCGATACCTTCGACCGCATGCTGGTGGCGCAAGCGCGTTGTGAGCGGATGACGTTTGTGACCGCCGACGAGGCGATTTTTCGATATGATGTTGAGATTTTGCGGGCGTAGACGGCCTTGAACATGCTCGATGGCCGGCTTGTAGCGCCGGTCCTGCATGGTGGCCAACAACCTGGCCATTGTCCGCCCGCTGCTCCCGCTGCTACCTTGCGCCCGCTATCACGCAAGCCCCCAAGGCCCCATGACCCACCGCCAAATCCAATTCCACGTCCTGGTCACCGGCCACGTCCAAAAGGTCGGCTACCGGGCGTCGACCCGCAAGATGGCCCTGCAACTGAACCTGCGCGGCTGGACCCGCAACCTGCCCGATGGTCGCGTCGAGGCGGTGTTTGTCGGCATCGAACCCAGCGTCCACGCCATGGTCGCCTGGTGTCAGCGCGGGCCGCTCAAAGCAGCCGTCACCGACGTCGCCACCACCCGTCAGCCCATCGAAGCCTTCACCGGCTTTGACATCCGGCCGACGCCGCCGGCGCCCGAGTCTGTCCCTTTCGCTGAACCTGCACCTGGACCTGAGCCTGACCCTGAAGCCTGACCCTGTGCCTCAAGCCTGACCCTGTGCCCGAGGCCTGACCCGCCCTAGCGCCCAATCGCCTTGTAGTACCGCTCCAGCCGCTCTTTGTACCCGGCCGGGGCTTTGCCCTGCATGGCCTTGAGCAGCTGCTGGCGGTAGCGCTCGCCTTCCTGGTTGGCGCCGTCGCTGCGCAGGTCCACCGGCGCGCTGTTGGCATCGAGGCCCACGCCCTCGTCGCGCTGGCCCTGGCTGGCGTTGCCCTGGCCGCCGCCCTGCAGCATCTCCTGCGCGCGCTCCAACGCGGAAAGCGCTTCGGCCGTCTGATCGAACGCCCGGGCGGCGTCGCTGCGGCGCAAGCTGTCCTCCGCGCTGCGCATGGTCTCGGCGGCGTGGTCGAGGCGCTCGCCGACCTGACGTTGCAGCGCTGGCTGGGCGTCGCCCGACTCGGCCAGCTTCTTGCGCAGTCGGTCCATCGCCAGCCGCACCCGCGCCTGCCCCTGGGCCAGCTGATCCAGCCGCGCCACGGTGCCGGGGCGCAGCAGTTCGGTCGGCTCGGGCAGCGCCTCGCGCAGCTTCTGCATCGCCCGGTTCAGTTTGTCGTACGCGCCGTCGAGCCGGCGGTTGTCGGCCGCCGCCTTGGCCATCTCGTGCAGGTCTTCCTCGGCTTGCAGCGCGCGCTTGACCCCGGCCATGCCGTCCTGGGCTTCGGCGATGCGCTGCAGCGCGGCGTCTGCGTGGCCCTTGTCCAGGGCGTCCATTGCCGCGTCCAGGGCCTGGCGCACCTCGCCCAAGCCCGCCTGCCGCCGACCCGCCGCCGACACCATCCGGCCGGCCTTGATTGACTCGCGCACTTCGCGCAAGAGCTCCGTCACCTGCGGCAGGGCCTGGTCGCGCATCTTGCGAAAGTACTCTTCCTGGGCGTGGGCCTGCTCTTCGCTCGGCCCGCGCAGGTCGTCGCGCAACCGGCCCTGGGCGTCCTGGGCCCGCGCAATGCCGCGCCGCAGTTGCTGCACCAGGGCATCGAGCGCGACATCTTCGGCTGTGCGATCGGCGCGCGCTGCGGTATTGCTGGCCATCTGGTCGCGCATTTGCCGCATCCGTTCCAGCGCTTCGCGCACCTTGCCCTCGCGCAAGAGCCGGCGTACGTCGCCCAGCGCCGTTCGCTGGTCCTGCAGTTCGCGCTGGGTGCTGCTGGCTTGCAGGCCGCGCGCGTTCAGGTGCTCGAAGGGCACCAGCTTGGCCGACTCGCCGGCGGTTGCTGCCACCCGCTCGAGCTGCTGCTCCAAGGCGTCGAGCAGTCGCTCTGCCTCTGAAGTCAGTGGCTTACTGTCGTTCTCGGCGAGCTTCTCCAAGGCGCCGACCAGCTGCTGACTGACCTGCGCCAGTTGCCGACTGTCGCGGGCCAGCATCGCTTCCAGCTCGTCGCCGACCAGATCGGCCAGCGCCGCCACCGTCGCTTCCTCCCGCTCAATGACAATCGCGTGGTGACGTTGTACCGCGTACAGCTCGCGGCTGTCGTCCAGGCTGCCACCGGCGCGCCGATCTGCCGCCGTGCGCTGCACCGCCCGTGCCTCGTCGGCCAGCGCCTCGCCGAGCGACCGCTCGATCGCCTCCAGGTCCGGCAGCGACCGGGTCTTGGCTAGGGCATCGTCGCCCAGCAGCGCCCGCGCGGCTTTCAGATCCTCTTGCGCCCGCGCTTCCGCCCCTTGAAATGCCGCCAGCGCCCGCAGCGCCGCCGGCAGATCGGTCTTGTGCTGCGAGGGGTCCTGCTCCAACCGGTCGGCAAGGCGCAACGCCCAGGTGTCAGCCAGCTGCCGCAACAGGTCGATGGTGCGGGCGTGGTGGCGATCCGCCGAGAACATCCGCACGCGCAGCCGTTCGCTGGTGCCTTTGCGCGCGCCGTCGAACGGATTGGTGTCCGCGGCTTCAAGCTGGATTTGCGCGACTTCGCCCGGCCGCAGCTGCAGGGAGTCAACCGGCAGTGCTTCGCGGACCTCGTGGCGCAGGCTGCCGTGCACGACCGTCACCGGCCGACGGTCCAGCCCGCCTTGGGGTCGCGTCGCCGCCAATTCGATTTGCAGTAGCCCAATGTCGTCGTCTACCGCGCCTTCCAGCAGTAGCGTCTGGCCGGGGCGCACTTCGATTTCGCCGGTGGGCGACCGCAGCTGAGCACGCGGCGGCTGGTCGGCGACCACCCGCAGCTCGCGCCACGCGGCCTCGCGCACCGGCCGGCCGGACTTGTCGGTACCCACAAACCGATAGCGCACCGGCTCCAACAGCGCCAGCTGCCACACCTGACCGCGGCCCTCCAGCGTGGCGACTGGCTGGCGCTCGCCGCGACCGGCGCGGCCGGGGCCGACCTCGACCAGCACCGCGTCGACCGCAAACTCGGGCAAGGCCATGGCGCTGACTGTGACCTTGCTGCCGCGCAAGGCCGACCCCTCGCCACCTTCCAGGTCGCGTGCCGCCACCGCCAAAGCAGCGTACCCCGGTGGCTCGACCCGCGCGCGCACGTCGCCGACCAGCGTGCTGACTTCGCGCACCACCACCGCCTCATTCGGCGGGTCGGCAAACCACGCAGTCGCCGTCTCCGCCGCCTGCCAGCGCAGCAGGCCAGCGAGCGCAACCAGCGCCGCCAGCCATTGCGCATAGCGCTTGCAGCGCAGGCCGATGGCGACCACATCGGCATCGAGGCCGGCAATGTGCTGATCGGCGTGCGCCAGCGTGGTCGCCACCATCCACGCCGAACCCGCCGCCGACGTGCCCGCCTGCTGAACCTGCTGCGCCAATTCGATGCCGCTGCGCAACAGCTCGCCGTCGGTCACCGGGCTGTGCCGCACCGACCGCACCTGCGCCCAGCGGGCCACGTCGATCGCCTGCCGGTGGCGATAGACGACCATGGCCAACAGCGTCCCCACAGCGGGCACCAGCGCAAACGGCCACAGCAGGCCGAAGGCTGCGCTGGCGCGACCAACCGCGGTCGCCACCGCCAGACTGATGCCCAGGATCGCGGTGCCGGCCACCAGACCCAACAGCGCGGCTTCGAGCACGGTGACCGTGCGCCAGCGGTTGCGGACCAGCAACAGGCGCGCCCACAGTGCCGCGGCGGTGCGCGCAGCCAGATCCTCAGCGGGAACCGGTCGCGGCGCGGCAGGCCAGGGCAGCGGTGGATGGGCGAGCGAAGGTAGATTCACGGCCAGCGGCTACTTCAAGGTCACACTGCGCAAAAGCGTGATCATCTTCTCTTTGTGCGCCGCCTGTTTGACTTCGTTTTCGACCAGCTTCTTGGCCACCACCGCAGCCTTGTCGCTGGCCGCCGTCAGCTGCGCGACCAGCTGCCGCCGCAGCTCGGCCGCCACCGCGCTTTGCGGCAATGCGTCGAGGTTGCCCTGGATGCGATACTGCTCGTCTTGCAGCAGGTCGCGCTGTTTGCGTAGCGCGCTGCTCTCGCGCTCCAGGGTCGCCATCTCCTCCCACAGCGCCAGCAGCTGGGTAATCGGCCCCTTGACAGCGGCCTCGGCGGTAGCGTTCTTGAGGTACAGCTGCAGCGCCGCCACCGAGCGGTCATTGAGCGTAGTCTCCTCAAACCACACCGGCGACTCTTCGACCAGCACCGTCTCGCCCTTGCCGCTGGCCGGCGCCTGCACCGGCACGTACAGCTCCTGGGCCGCTTTGACCAGCTCTTTGGGCGGTTCGCGCAGCGTCATGCCGGCGGTCGCCGACACCTTGATGTAGCACAGCGCCGGCTTGTCGCGGGTGGCGTCGATGGTCAGCGTCCGCTTGTGCAGGCGCTTGCCCTCGATGCGGATGCGTCCGTCCACGATCTTGGCCAGATGCAGTTCGGCCTCCTCGTCCTTGCTGGTCAGCGACAGCGCGTAGCCGGTCTCGCGGGCGTAGGGCACAAAGGCCGTCTCGTTTTTGGCGACGCGGCCGATAAAGCCCTCGCCAGCAAACGTGCCGTCGACGTACAGCGTAATCGGCCCACCCTCCACGGTGGCGCCGCCGTCGTTCTTGAACAGGATCGCGTGGTACGGGGGCTGCCCCATGTCGCGGAAAAGCAGCACGTCACGGCCGTCCAGTTTCTTGTTGATGAGGTTGATGAGCGCCGCGGAGCGGTCTGGGACCGTCACTGCATGCTGGGCTTCGTAGGCGTACAGTGCGCCCACCTCGCGGCCACTCATCAGCGCGTGGGCTGAGCGCGCGGCTGCGTCACGACGTTTGGCCTCCTCGTTGGCATCGCCGCCACCGGGGCCGCGGCTTTGCGCTTTCGGTCGCGGGGCATCCATGGGTTTTTCTGCCAGGGCCATCTCGCGCGCTGCGCCCGCCCGGCGCGACCGCATCGGGCCACCGCCGCCACCGCCACCGCCTTTGGCCGGTGACTCGTCGTCCAATTCCGCTTCGCCGCCCATGTCCTTGCTTGCCGCGCTGAGCTTCTTGGCCATCTCCTCCATCGGTGCCGCCGGAGCGGCCGCAGACGCTGGCGAAGGCGGGGGCGGTTCCGCCGGTTGCACGCCCACATCGGGCTCGGGCGGCGCGTCTGCGGTCTGCGGCAACCTTGGCGACAAGTCAGGCCGATCAACCATGTGCGGCGTGTGCAGGTTGTAGCGGAAGCTGAGCGGCGATCCGGCCACCAGCGTCAGCTTGACGTCGGTCCAATCCTCGCCGCTGGTGTTGTCGACGATGGCCCAGCCCTGCAGCTGCACGCCTTTGTCTTTCTCGACCCAGGCCCGGTAGGCCGGTCGCCACACCGGCACCTCGTGGATGTAGCTGATGATCAAGTCGTGGGTCTTGTCGCCAGCGAGCCGAATGTTCAGCGTCGCCGGTTTCCAGGCGCCGTCGGCGCGACTGATGTCCAGCGATTGCTTGAGCCCCACGCTCAACGTCCGGTCGCCGATCACCAGTTCGCTGATGCCTTCGACGGGCGTGGTCGCCAGACGGTCTTCGCCGGTCATCAGCGTCAAGATCGCGCCGCGCGGCGGCCCGCTGTCCTTGTCGCCACCCTGGCGCGGCGGCAGTTCGACACCGACCACCCGACCGCGCAGGTTGCCGCCCTTGCCCGAAACCTGCACTTCAGCACCGCGCAACACCGCCAGCAGTCCGACAAGTCCCGTGGCATTGCGCACTTGCGGTGGCAGTTCAGCCGCCAGGCGGTCGCCCGACTTTTCGACCGGCAGCGACACCGCGCTCGCCGCGCCGCCGCCCAGGTCCAGCACCGACAGCGACTTGAGCACGTCGTTGATCTGATCGGGGCGCACGCGCAGCTCAACGAGCTTGTTGTCCGTCTTGCCGCGCTTTTCAAAGTAGCCGACACCGTTCTGGTACAGCACCACTTTGCTGATCGGCAGTTCAGCGCCGCGGTCGGTCGGCTTACCGGCCGCGGGCCGCTCGCAGCCGAGGAGCGAGATGGCACCCAAGACCAGGGCCGCCTGCCGCGGCATCAGCGAAACCATGCGGACCTCCCAGAGATGCGCGCGCGCGCCGTGCGATCAGAGCACGGCCGGATCGCCTTGGCAAGCGATGGTGGCGCAATCGTGGCGTCGCCCCTTGTCCGGCCAGTCCCAAAAGGTGTACACCGCCGGCCGACCGCGCCGCCCCCGCGCGGACCCAGGCCAGACCAACCATGCCCAACTACCAGCGCATCCTGCTCAAGCTCAGTGGCGAGGCGCTGGCCGGCGACAAAGGCTTTGGCATCGATCCGGCCACCCTGCACACCATCGCCCAAGAGTGCGTGCAGGTCGCGCGAACGGGCGTCCAGCTCGCGATCGTGATCGGCGGCGGCAACAATTTTCGCGGCGTCGCTGGCGCTTCAAGTGGCATGGACCGCGCCAGCGCGGACTACATGGGCATGCTGGCTACGGCGATGAATTGCCTGGCGGTGCAAGACGCACTGGAGACGGCCGGCGTACAGACGCGGGTGCAGTCGGCGATTGCGATGCAGCAGATCGCTGAGCCCTACATCCGCCGCAAAGCCATTCGCCACCTCGAAAAGGGCCGCATCGTCATCTTCGCTTGCGGCACCGGCAACCCCTATTTCTCGACCGACACGGCGGCGGCGCTGCGCGCGGCGGAGATCGAGGCGCAGGTCATCCTCAAGGCGACCAAGGTCGACGGCATCTACGACGCTGACCCGCGTAAGGAGCCAAACGCCAAGCGCTTTACTCAGTTGACCCACATGGACGCGCTGCAGCGGCGGCTGGCGGTCATGGACAGCACTGCGCTGTCGTTGTGCATGGACAACAAGCTGCCGATCATCGTGTTCGACCTGCACACCACGGGCAATATCATGCGGGTCGTGCAGGGTGAGTCGGTCGGCACGTTGGTGTGCGCCTGACTTCGGCGGGCGCGGTGGAGGACGGCATGGACAAGGAGATTCTGGACGACCTCGACGCAGGCCTGCACGGCGCGCTCGACGCATTTCGCCGCGAGTGCACCAAGCTGCGCACCGGCCGCGCCCACGCGTCGCTGCTCGACTCCGTGCGCGTGGACTACTACGGCGCTGAGACGGCGCTCAATCAGGTCGCGACGGTCAGCGTCGTCGATTCCAAGTTGTTGCAGGTCAAACCGTGGGAGCGCACCATGTGCCCCCACATCGACAAAGCGATTCTGGCTGCCAACCTTGGGCTGACGCCATCCAACCGCGGCGACGTGGTGCTGGTGCCGATTCCGGCCATGACCGGCGAGCGCCGCAAAGAACTGGTCAAGGTCGTCAAGCACCTCGCCGAAGAGGCCAAGGTCAGCTGCCGCAACCACCGCCGCGACGCCATCGACTTGCTCGACGCCATCGACGATTTTCCTGAAGACGATCTGACCCGGGCCAAGAAGAAGGTGCAGGAACTGGTCGACGCAATGGCCAAGAAAATCGATCAGGCCGCGATCGACAAGGAAGCTGAGATCCTCGAAGTCTAAACGGCGCTCGGTCGGCCCCTGTGCGCGATCAGAACGCCAGGCCGACAGCCAGGCCGTTGCCAGTTGGGGCGACCCACCACGACGCTCCCGCGGTCGGCGCCTTGGCCGGCGTCGGCGACAGCACCGCCCACAGCAGCACGCCAGCGCCCGCGGCCGCCAGGCCCCAGCCCGCATACGCGGTGGTATCGGCGCTGTCGCGATCGGCGGTGTACTTGTCCGGATTGGTGGCGTACTTGCCGGCCTTGGCATCTTCGTCGACGTTGCCGGCGGCATTGCGCCCGACCAGCGCCAGCGCCACGCCGCCTACCAACAGCGCGCCGCCCGCCCCGTACAAGATGGTCGTCATCGGCGTCGATACCTCGGTTGGCTTGGCGGTGCCCGGCGCGGTCTTGCCATCGGTCGCCTTGGCTCTGGCGTCGGCCTCGCGCTGCTTGCGGTCCGCCTCGTCCTTTTCGCGCTTGGCGCGGATGTCGAACAGACGGGGCGCAAATCCAAACCCGAGCGCCCATTCTTTTTTAGGTTTGTAATTTCAAGCCATTGGCTAGCGGCCTTGGCGGCGCATCGACCGCCTGGCGGAAACTTTCATCCCAGGTATCCGACGCCCATGCACAACGCAGCC
>SXRM01000267.1 GCA_005792545.1 Pseudomonadota bacterium
CAAGAAGCCCAACTGCGACACCGTGGAGTAGGCGAGCACCTTCTTGATGTCGTGTTGGACCAGGCCAATCGACGCGGCAACCAGCGCGGGCAGCGCACCGACAATCATCACCACAGTCATGGCGTGGGGACTGAGCGCAAACAGGAAGTTGAGCCGCGCAATCATGTAGACGCCGGCCGTCACCATGGTCGCCGCGTGGATGAGCGCCGACACTGGCGTCGGACCCGCCATGGCGTCGGGCAGCCACACGTACAGCGGAATCTGGGCGCTTTTGCCAGCGGCGCCGACAAAAAGCAGCAAGCAAATCAGTGTGATGGTCGGCGCGTGCGCGACGGTCGCCACCTTATCGGAAAACATCGACTTGAGCGCATCGTAGTCTACCGAGCCGTTGCCATAGGCGAGCAGCAAGAAGATCGCGACCACAAAGCCGATGTCGCCGATGCGGTTGACGACGAACGCCTTCTGGCCGGCCTCGGCCTTGTCCATGTCCTTGAACCAGAAGCCGATGAGCAGGTACGAGCAGGCGCCGACGCCTTCCCAACCGATGAACAGCATCGCCAGGTTCTTGCCGAGCACCAGCATTAGCATCGAGAAGATGAACAGGTTCAAGTAGGCAAAGTACCGCGCGACCCCCGGGTCGTCGTCCATGTACGCGGTCGAATACAGGTGCACCAGAAAGCCGACGCCCGTGACCACCAGGATCATCACCGCTGACAGCGGGTCGAGCAGGAACGCCATGTCGAACGAGTAGGTACCGGCGGCTATCCAGCGGAACGCCTCAAAGCGGAACGCGGCGTCGGGGTTGCCTACGGTCGCTGCCCGCAGGGCCAGAAACGACTGCACCGCCAGCGCAAACGAGCCAAGCACCGCGGCGTTGGCGACGAAATAAGCGACCTGCTTGGGCAGGCGCTTGCCGAAAAAGCCGTTGATGATGCCGCCCAAGAGCGGCAGCAGCACGATGATCGGCAGCAGAATCGCGGGATTACTTTCCACGTTGGTTCTCCCGAGCGCTGGCTACCGCTTGAGCAGCTTGAGGTCGTCAATCCACACGGTGCCCTTGAGGCGGAACACCGCCAGCACCATCGCCAGGCCCACCGCCGCTTCGGCCGCGGCGACCGCGATGATGAAGAAGGCCAGCACGTGCCCCTCGGTCCAGCCGTGGTAGCGCGAGAACGCCACCAGCGTCAGGTTGACGGCGTTGAGCATCAACTCGATCGACATCAGCAGCACCAGCACGTTGCGGCGCGTCATCACGCCGACAAGTCCTATGCTGAACAGGATCGCGCCCAGGACCAGCAAGTGCCCCAGCGGTATGGCTGTCATCGCGTTCTCCGCCTGTCGCCGCGTGGGCTGCTAGTGATTGCCGCCGCCATGGTGGCCGTCGCCGTGGTCGTCGTCGCTGTCGTGCACGCCTTTGTTGGCGAGCCGCGTCAGCCGGGCCGGCGGCGGCACGGGAGCGTCGACGTACTTGAGCGACTTCTTGGCGAGCGCCACCGCGGCGACAGCGGCCACCAGCAGCAACACCGACGCCAGCTCAAAGGGCACCATAAAGGTGCTGTACAGCATGCGTCCCACCGTCTTGATGGTGCCGTAGTTCGCGTAGACCGGGTCGGCGAGGTCTACCGCCTTGGCTCCGGCCGTGGCGATCGTCAGCGCCGTCAGCAGCTTGCCGAACACGAACAACCCGAGCACACCGGCAACGATCTTGGTCAGCGTCAGCTTGGCCGGCAAAATCTCGTTGGGCGACAGGTTGAGCAGCATGATGACGAACGTAAACAGCACCATGATCGCGCCAGCGTACACGATGATCTGCAACGCAGCCAGCAAGTGGGCGGACAGCAGGGCATACAGGCCGGCGAGGCTGAACAGCGCAGCAATCAGCAGCAGTGCGGAGTGAATCGGATTGCGGCCGGTGGTCGGCAGCAACATGGCGGCGGCCGAACCGACGGCGCCCGCTGCGAGCACGTAGAAAATGATGAGTTCTGCCGACATGGGCGCTCCGTGCGGGTCGATGTCGCGCTAGGCGGCGGCCGTGGCGCGCTGCCGGATGGCCGCTTCCAACTGTGGGCGGAATTTCTTGCAGATCGAGCGAATTGGCCACGCGGCGGCCTCGCCGTGCGCGCAGATCGTGTTGCCGTCGATGCCGTTGCAGGCGTCGATCAGCAGGTCGATGGCTTCTTCGCCTGCGGCACCCGCGTCGAGCTTTTGCACGATGGCGTGCAGCCAGCCGGTGCCCTGCCGGCACGGTGTGCACTGGCCGCAACTCTCGTGCTGGTAGAATTTGGCCACGCGCCCCATGACCGCGATGAGGTCGCTGCCCTCGGCGATGACGGTGATGCAGGCCGTGCCGAGCATCGAGCCCACGCCCTTGAGGCCATCAAAGTCCATCGGCACGTCGATCTCGTCCTTGGTCAAGAACGGACACGACGAGCCGCCGGGGATAATGGCCAGGATCTCTCTGTCGTCGAGGATGCCGCCGCCCAGATCGTAAATGATCTCGCGCATCGGCGTGCCCATCGGCACTTCGAACAGGCCCGGGTTCTTGACGTGACCCGACACCCCGACAAGCTTGGTACCGCCGTTCTTGGGCGACCCGAGCTTGCACCATACCTCGCCGCCCATCTCGAGAATGACCGGCACCGCGGCGAGCGTCTCGGTGTTGTTGACCACGGTCGGCATGCCAAACACGCCGTAGTTGGCCGGAAACGGGGGCTTGAGTCGCGGCATGCCTGGCTTGCCCTCGATGGACTCAATGAGCGCCGTCTCCTCGCCGCAGATGTAGGCGCCAACAC
>SXRM01000268.1 GCA_005792545.1 Pseudomonadota bacterium
CGCTTTGGCCTCCCATCGAAAATTGGGTTTGAGTTTCTTTGGTGGGTCCCAGCACTTTCTCAAGCCCGACAAGCGCTTTGGCGCGCGCGATCGATCCTGTTTTTGGAGGTGATGCGATGTCCCAGCACTTTCTCAAGCCCGACAAGCGCTTTGGCCAGGAACCGGTGAAGGTGCCTGAAGACGTTGGCGTGGTCCCAGCACTTTCTCAAGCCCGACAAGCGCTTTGGCCCCGCCCCGTTAACCATTTAGAATCAAAGGACTTCTCGGCCCTTCTGCGAGCGAGCCGTGCACCAGTACGACTTCACCCAGACTGCCAGCCCATTTGGCCGGTAATCCCGCTGGCGAACGCCCACTTTTGCAAACAATAACCACGCCCGCGAGCGCGCACGCAGTTTTCTGTCCGGTTAGCCCGCTCGCACCGCCGCGCTTCAGCCACATTTGCGCTTGCCGAATTGTCAAAGACCTAGTTCGCCTTGACGATTTGCCCGATGCCAGCGGCGCGCAGCCACATTCGCACTTGGTGAGCGAGAAAATGCCACAAGCAGTGACTCGGCGGGTCAACGCCACCGATCGAGGAACTGTGCTTGCTGTGAATCCGCCCTGTAGACGGCTCGGCGGCGAGTGTGCGTCGGACAACTTGAGGCGTCAAGCCCGTCGCAGCATTCGATTGCCGGGTTGGCACCACCGCCGCGCGCTTGGCCGCCCTGCGGTTGCCGACCGGTCGCGTGCTCCGCGTCAGTAGGCAACCGGCACCCGCTCGCGGCACACTGCTTCCGGGCCATCAGCCACCCTGCGGCCGAGCGCCGCCCGCCGCTGCTGCGCAACCGGTTGGCCCGCGCAAGCACGACGGCAGGTTGCGCGCCACAACAGCCAACCCACCAGAGCACTGCGATCAGCTCGCGCCTAAAACAACATGCGCTTGCGGTCGCTCAATTCCAGCGGTAGCCCAATCGTATCCACACGGTGTGGCGCCTCGCCGTCCTGCGCCACCGACCCAAGGCGCACAAACATCACGCGGTCCTCGCTCGCTACGATTCGCTTAAGCAAGCGCTCCTTCAGAATGGCCAGATCCACGTCGCTCACCTGGACCGCAAACACGCTGTATTGCACGCGGTCGCCATAGTCCTTGCAGATGCGCATCACCTTGCGTAGCCGCTTGTCGTCAGCAATGTCGTATGCGACCAGAACATGTTGGCGCATCGGCCGCTACCTCGTCACCATTGGTCGCCACTCCGCCAACTCGCCGGTCAGAAGGCGACCAAGCAAGCGCGCCTCGACTTCGAGCACGCGGCGATAGCTCATCCGGTAGTCAAACGCCGGATGGGTGACCAGTTCATCCATGCGTTGCTCAAAGGCCAGCACGAACCGGCGGCGCGCAGCGTCGTGCATGCGGTAGCCGTCGCCGACCTTGGCAAAGTCGTGGGCGTGCATGTGGCCGCTGTTCACCATGCGCAGCACCAGCGAATCGACAATCAGCGGCCGATACGGCTCCATCAAGTCGAGCGCCAGCGCCGGCCGCCCGGGCACCGGCTGGTGCAGGAACCCCAGGTCGGGGTCGAGCCCAACGCGCTGCAGCGCCGCCGAGCACTCACCGACCAGTAGCGTATAGCCAAACGACAACAACGCATTGCCGGGGTCTGCTGGTGGCCGGCGACTGCGGCCCGTAAGCCAAGGAGCGCCGCCGTCGTCGCCGAGCATGGTCGCGAAGACGGCGAACCATTGCCGCGCGGCTTCGCCTTCGATTCCAAGCAGTGACGCCAAGTCGGCCGCCTCTTCGGCCCGCCGTGCCGAGCCATGCAGTCGGTCGACTGCGGCCGCGGCGAGATCACCGGCGCCGTTGCGGCGCACCAGCACGCGATGGTTGCGAATCTTGGCAGCGATCAACCACCGCGCCACGGTAAGACAGCGCGCTGCGTCATCCGCAGCCCGATACTGCGCGCGCCGCAACGCCAGATTCGGCCGGCCGGCTGGCACCAAGGTCGCCAACAGCTTGCCGCCCATCGTATGCAAGTGCAGCCCTTTGCCAGCCCATGCCAATGTCTGCATGGCTTGGGTCGTCACCTGCACATTGCCAAACACCGCGACGTGCTCAATGTCCTTGAGCGGCACTTCGTCTTCGGGGTTGCATGGCGTGGCGACGGTCAGCGCCTCGCTGGTCTTGCCAACCCGGCCACCTTGGCTGACGACGTACAGGCAACCGCCATCGCTGCGGCCGGCAACCACTTTGCGCGGTAGAACCGGTTGGCGCTTGAGGAGCCAATTAGTCTCGTCGGGCAAACAGATCTCGGCCAGCGAGCAGCCAATGCACTTGGGCGAGTCGACCAGCGGCGGCGGCATCGGCCCCGCAGCCGTGGCTTTCGCACCGGCAATCGCGGCCGCGGTCGCGGCCAGCAGCGCAGCGTCGACGGCGAGCACAACCGTCGTGTTGGTCTTGCGGTACCAAACACGGACTTCGGTGCAGGCCTCGCCCGCCGCGTGCAACAGCATGGCCTGGGCGCCGAGTTGAACCTGGTCGTTATTCCAGACTCCCGGCTGCAAGTCGATGTCGCACACGCTTTGTGCGCGATCGGCACTTGGCGCAGCGCCGTGCTTGGCCTCGACCGGCACGAGCCCGCCGGGGCCTGCAGCGACGACGTCAAAGCGCCCGACCACACCTCGGTCGCCTGCCTCAAACGTGATCTCGCGAGGTGCCTCGCCGCGCCACGGCGGTGGTGGCGGCTCAAGGCCCCTGCCCCGCGACCGCGCACGCATGCGCTCGTGCTCGCCCACGCCCTCGACAGTGTCGACGCTTGCCGCAAACAGGCCCTGCACGTGCATCAAGTGAAACAGCCGCGGGCAGTAGACCCATTCGTTGAGCATTCGCGCCGGAATCGGCGGCGTTGCAAGGGCGTCGCCGTTCACAGCGGAATGTCGTCGCCAGGCAGCGCACCGGCCAGTGGCAGCTGCATTTGCCGGGGCTCGCTGGAGCGCGCGGCAGCCGGCAACAACCCTTGCGCCTGCAAGCCCAGGCGCACATGCCGGCGAACCTCAGCCCAGAACACCTTGGCTTGCACCCATGCGCCACCGTGGACGTCCCCGCTTGGATCGCGAAAGAACGTGGCGCGGTCAGGATCCGCGCCGGCCAAAAGTTCTGCGAGATCGCCGTCCTCTGCGTCGCTCTCTGCGTCAGTCGCATCGACGTTGCGCAGAGCGCCAAGTTGCAGACCCAGCGCCGCCGCTGCGTCCCTCGCACTCGCAAACGGCCGCAGCGCGTAGCGGACTTCACCGGCCGGCCGTAGCACCACCACTGCCGGTGGCAAGGCAGACCCGAATTCGCGCCAGAGCGCGCCCTGTGGCCGTTTGCCGAGCCCCTTGGCCGACACGAACACATCGCCGAGCCTGCGCGCCGTCAGCCGAAACGCCGTGCCGTGGCCGGTTAGCGCGCGCAAGGCGATGCATTGGGCGGCATTGAGGTCGGCGTGGCGCACGCGCAAGCCGCCTGTTGCCGAAACCGCGACGAACTGCTCGCCACTACCCGTTGGCAACAATTGGCCCGGCACCAGTTGCGCAAGCTCGATGCCCTCCCTGCGCCACTCGTCGGCCTTGTCTGCCAACCACGGCATTTCGCCGTTGCGATAGCGCTCGACCCACAACTTGGTAATGGGCTCGCAGCGCACCCCGGGCGCCCACGTCCGCGCATCAAACTTGCTCGAAAACTCCGCACCCGTCTCAAGAACTTGGATGCCCTCGACCTCGGCCTGCATCTGGACCAGCCGAAACACTTCACGGTGTGTCCACTGCATTAGCTGCCGGTTCTCCGACGGCGGCCGGTCCGTGGCAAAGCGGTAGCGCCCGAGGTCCTCCATTACAATCAGGTCACACGGCGCGTACTTGGCCAGCCACAGCTCGCGGTCCTGCTGCCGACCGTGCGCGTCCTTGTGCGCCCGTACCCGACCGCGCGCCGCCTGGACGATCAGGTCCGCAGTCGTCTTAGCGCGGTCTTCTTTGAGCGCAGTCAGGTGATCCAGCAGGCCCCCGCAGTATTTGCCAAGGTCCTTGCGCGCAAGGCGGCGAACCGCCGTGTCGCCTGGCCGTTGCCGCATGATCCAACGGGTAAGTAGTTTGCGCACCCGTTCCTTGTATTCGATTTGCCAAGCGCTCTTGCCGCCGAGCAGTCGTTCGGCTGCGGCTTGTTTGGGCAATTGGCTGGCTCCCGGTCCGTGACGCGCCTCGCGCCGCAGTTGCACGTCCTCGCGCTGCTGCTTGCGATACGCTGCGATTGCGCCCGCCAAATCCGTCTCCAAGCGCCTCCAGACAGCAGCCACCGCGCCAGCCCAGGCGTCTTGCGTCGCTCCGAGGACCGCCCGCAAGCCATCCCGCTCGGCCGCGGTCGTCGCAACCGCCGCACGCGCCCGCCGGTCATCGCCCTCGCCGAGTCGCTCCAGCAACTCCCTGCGCCGATCACCTTGTTCGGCGCGCCCAAGCTTGAACACGGTACTCAGATGACTGGTTGCCGCCAGCAGCCCAGCAAGCTTCTCGTTCGCGGCGCGGCGCGCGGCAAGGACGCCGGCATCCACGTGCTCGCCGGGCAGCGCCAGCATCGCAGAGCGCTCGTGCACCGCAGACAGTGTATCGGACAACGGCACGCGCCACTTGCCAGCCACGACTGGGGTAGCGGCGTCGACGACTTGCCATACCGAAACCGTCGCGGCACTGCGCAGCCCCAAGTCGACCGCGAGCACGCGCGTCCCGACCGGCGGCGGCACGCCCTTTGCGTCTTTGGCGTTGCGGGTTACCAGCGCGGAATTCAGCCACACGCCCCATTTGAACCGCTGCTTGAGCAGCGCCTTGTGTTCGGCGCCGATGTCGAGCGACAGCTTGAACCAGACCGGCAACGCAGCAGGCCATGCGCCACGTTCCAATCGGGTAATCTGCTTGCGTTCGAGCAAGCATTCGGCATGGTCCCGCGAAAACAGCAGAGCGCTGCCACCGACGTCGCCGACTTGCCGACCGATGCCGTCTTGCGACTGCCAACTTAGCGCCCGCTCTTTGCCGTCTTTGTGCAGAACAATCTCTGCCATTTGCCGCGAGGGGACAAGTTGAAAATCGTGATCCTGCGCTAGCAACAGGCCATCAGCGCGTTCCGTCAGCAGGCTCAAGCGCAGGGTCAACCGCCCTTTTTGTGTGCCGGCGCGCAGATCAAAGCCGGGTTGGTTGGTGTTGTTCGGCGGGTCAAAGTTTGCGAACCGCGGGTGCTTGACAGCATCGGCCCCCGTCCAAATCGGCAGAGTGCGCGCCGTGTCGAGCTTGCGCTGGCGGGCGTTGCGCACGGCGATGCGCGTCACGACGTCGCCGGCCGAGTGGTCGGCCAGCCACTGTTGCGCCGGCTTGGCCAGCCACGACAGCAAGCGGTGCGAACCGAAACTGCGGCCCTGCTTGGCCTGCAACTCGCGTACCTTGTCTTCGCGCGCCGCCGCAGTCGCAGTCGAATGGCCTTTGAGCCAGTCGCGCAGCAGCGTCCACGCATCGCGCAGTTCGCGGCCGCCGATGCGGTACCCGGTCCCTTCATTGCCCAGACTCTCGCGACGGGCGCGTTCGCTTTCTTCGGCCTCGAACGCACGGATGGCGGCCAGCGCGGTTGCGTGCGATGCGCCAAATTCGGTGTCCCACTGGTTCAGTTGGTCGGCAAACTTGTCGCGGCGCTTGCGCATTTCGTGACGCTTGGTCTCCCACGGTAGTAATGCGGCGGCAGCTTGAGCGGCGGCCATCCGTTCGAACGGGTTGAGCACACCAGAGCCGAATACACGATTTGAGCTCGCCGCTTGGAGCAGCGGAAAAACGCCGAGCTTCTTGAGTTCGCTCACCGTGGTATCGGCCAACTCCAAGCGGGCCTTTGCCGCGGCCTTATGCAGCATGTCGAGCCACACGGAATCAGTCGGGTTGGCGTTGTACGCGGCGGGCCAACCGACGCCTGTGCCGGGCCCCTCCAGCAACGCTTCGCGGGCATCCGACTTTGCGAGCATTTTGCGCGCGGCGCCCTCGAAGTCAGCGTCCGCCGCTTCGCAAAGCGGAAGTTCGGCAAGCAATTGCTTGCGCAATTCTGTCTTCTCGCCAGCGACCGACGCTGGATCGACCAACCCAGACAACCACGTGTTGAGGTCCGTGGCATTGCCGGTGCCCGCCACGCCCTTGTCGTTGGCGACAAAGCTCTTGATGAGCCGCGAACCATAGAACGCCTTGAGCAAAGGTAGCGCCTCGGCAACCGCGACTGGCGGCAACTGCTTGGCCGCCAACCTCGCCCGCAATTTCGCTTGCCAGTGTGCGGCTGGCTCAATCACGTCTTTGCCGTGATCGTCCGTGCCCCGGCACACGTCCTCTTGCCGCATTTCCAACAGCAATTCCGCGTACGCCGCCGCAGCGTCGTTGACGAACTGGTGGGTTGCCCAAAGCGCCTTGCGCTTGCGCACGGACTCGGCGCTGCCGTCTCTTGGCACCAGTAACTTGAGCTTGACCGACCGTACCGCCATCTGCGCCTCCACATACTTCGCCAAGAAAACCGCAACGCGGCGACTACCGTGCACCGATAGCCGCCGCGCGGGACGCACTCACGCCGCCATGCTACGGCCCGACCGCCACGGGCGCAGCCGCTTCGGCCTTGGCCGCCGACTCTTTGCGTGCCGGCGCCAAGAGCGCCCGAACCAAATCGTTGCGGCCTGGCATTTTGGTCAGGATTTGCACTTCGGTGTGCGCCATCGCCAACTCAAGCGCATCGACTTGCTCAGCGCGCGTGATGTCGAGCACCAGCACCGATTTGCGCGCCGCTGCCCGATCGACATCGGCGGCCTTGAGCTTCTCTGTCGCCTTGGCCACTGCCGCGGCCGAAGCACCGAGTTCTGGCGAATTGAGGACTGCAGCCTTGGCCAGAATCAGTTCAGCTGCCGCTGCCGCGCGGGCTGGGCCCAGCGACTTGAGTTCCCTAGCCGGCAGGGTGCCAAAGAGATCGGCATAGGGCCTGGCATCGGCACTCTTGCCCGCTGCCAAGAACGCACGACCTGACAGTTCCACGACCGCCGCATCCCACAGGGCGTCGCGGTAGTCAACTTTGCGTTGTGCGCCCAGCAGCGTCCACCGCAACTCGTCGCGGTGGAGGCGGTGGCCAAGCAGGACGTTGCGCAAATCCAGCCATTGGGGGGCGAGATCAGCAAACTCATCCGTCGCTTGCAGCGCGGCAATCACGCTGGTCGTGTGGTCGATCAAAGCGTCCAAGGACGCATCAGCCGGCATGGCGTAACTCATTAAAGGCTCCTGAAAGGTCGCACAGGGCGCCGCAAGCCCCTGCGGCTCGCAGCAGGGGTTCTTGCGTCGCGAGTCTAAGCGGGTATCAAACGGTTGCCAAGCTAGCGCTCCTCGCAGCCAGCACTGATCGCCGTCGACCGGCGCAAGCCTTGTCGCGGTGTTCACCGGCCTCGGCACGGACCATTGACCTGCTTGCGAGTGGAGCTTCGGCAATCCACGACCGCTGGCGCTGACGTGCCGAATCCAGAAACAGACCAATTTATTTCACTTCACCAAGCCGACATGCAGTCGGGTGGCGGGCCGGCGCACATCAGTTTGTGGCGACGTTCGCGCGGCGCACGCTTTAGGTACCTCGCACTGTCGACTTTTGCGCGCCTGCGCGACGCAGTGGCGCGCGGTGTTCTCATCAATGCGCCAATGCCCCGCGCAGCCCGGCGCACTGTGTTTCAAGATTGGTCCGCAACTGAGTCTAGCCTACTGCGGCAGCAGTACGGTGCGACCGACGGCTGGTTCGGCAAGGTCCTCAATTGGCACGTGCGGGCGTTGTCCGCTTTGGACACGCCGCTGACCATTGCAGCTGTTGAGGGCGCGCCCTGAGCTAGTCCGGATGCGGCGGTCGGCCACAATGCGCTATTCCGCAACATGTTCGCGCGGCGCCGGCGACTTGGCTCCTGCCTGCCATCCAACTTCCCGCTCCCCACGCGCTCCGCTATGCTCACCCGCCACCGGGCCCCGGTCGCCCGCCGAGGTCGCCATGCCGCCCCCTTTCGCTCGCGCCGCTGCTTTGGCAGCCCTTGCGCTGACTCTCGCCTGCGGCACCGCGCCCGCGACCCAGCCGGCGACTGCCGCAGACAGCGCAGCGTCCACGGACACCGCAGCGGAAGTCACCTCGACCGATGGCTCGACTGCCGCAGACGCAGGCGTCGCTAGCGCCGCCGACACCACCGGGCCCTGGGTCCCGCCACCCGTCGCCCCGCCCGACACCGGCACCGAAGTCGTCGCACAAGGCTGGCTGGTCGCCCAGGTCAACCCCAATGCCGACCAGGTCTTCGCCGCCTTGGACAATGGCACTTTCGCGTTGCCCGGCCATGGCGCCAAGGAGTTTGGCGCGAATTGGAAGGCGGTGCAGCCCAAAGATGGCCAGCTTGCGCCGCAGGGCAACTCGTCGCAAGTGGTCTACGCCGCCCGCTCCATCACAGTCGAAGCGCCCAGTGGCGTCGTGCTGCAACTGGACCGCGCCTACGACGCTTGGCTGAACGGCCGACGGGTCGCTGGCGACGTCTACGGCCACGGCTGGATGCGCTTCCCGGGCCAGCTCAACGCCGGCGACAACTTGCTGGTCGTCCGCGGTCGCGGCGGTCAGCAGTGGGGCATCAAGGTTGCCACCACGTCGCACAAGGCCAAGCTGAACCCCCACGACCTGACCCGCCCAGACTTGCGTGTGGGCGACAACAGCGTGCGCTGGCTCGGCGTGCCGGTGCTGGTGTTTGGCCAGCCTGCGGCCGACGCCGCGCTCGACATCTCGGCGCGTGTCATCGCCGACGATCACTGGCTGCCAACCCACACCGCGACGCCGGGTCTGCCGGGTGCCTCAGCGACGCAACTGGCGTTTGAGCTGGTGCCCAAAGCGGCGCCCGCCAAGGTGGGCGAAAACTGGCCAGTCACGCTCCGCGTGGACAGTCCAAGCTGGCCGCACAGCTACGAACTCAAGATTGAGCTGCCGACCGTGGCCACCGATGTGTGCTGGCGCCAGACGTTTCGATCACCCGACGATGGCTCGGTCCAGTATTACGGCGTGCGCCCACCCGTCGAGCAGGGTCCCAATCAACCGTTGGTGCTGAGCGTGCACGGCGCCGGCGTCGATGCCATCGGCCAGGCCCAGAGCTATCACACCCACCCCAAGACCTGGATTGCCGCGCCCACCAATCGCCGGCCGTTCGGCTTCGACTGGGAAGAATGGGGCCACTGGAACGCGCTGTATGCGCTCGAAGACGCCGCAAAGCGCTTTGCGACTAGCCCGGCGCACCAGTACCTGACCGGGCACTCGATGGGCGGTCACGGCACCTGGCAATTGGGCGTGCACCACAGCGACCGCTTTGCCGTGCTGGGGCCGTCGGCCGGCTGGGGCTCGTTCTATACCTACACCGGCCTCAAGAAACCGACCGGGCCATTTGCTCGCGCTCGTGCCCACAGCGACACCCACGTCTACCTCGCCAACCTCGCCAACCGGGCGGCCTATGTCATCCACGGCACCGCCGACGACAACGTGCCGTGGTCCGAAGGCAAGGCCATGTTCGAGGCGGTCTCCAAGGTCACGACCGATGTCGCCAACCACTGGGAACCCGGTGCCGGTCACTGGTGGGACGGCGACAAGTCGGCGGGTGCCGATTGCGTTGACTGGCCGCCGCTGTTTGAGTTGATGGGCAAGCGCCAGCTCGACCCGGTGCCGCTGACGTTCGACTGGAAAAGCCCGGCGCCGTGGTACGCCGAAAACTACGCGTGGCTCAAACTCGGGTCGGCAAAATCACCAAACGACGACTGCAACGTCCACGTCAAGCCCAAAGACGCCAAAACCCTGGCGATCGACACCAGCAACGTGCGCAGCATGGTCTTGGACGGCAAGGCCTTGCGCGGCAAGGGGATCGAGGCGGTCGTCATCGACGGCACCAGCATCACCGTGCCCGAAGGGCCGCTGCAGGTCGGTCCCACAACGGGCAAGCGCCCGGGTTCCTCCGGGCCATACAACCAGGCGTACCACAAGCCCTTTGTGTTCGTGTTCCCCGACGGCGACGAGGCCATGGCTGCGGTGGCCGGTTGGATGCTGCAGAGCTGGATGGCGATCGGCAATGGCCATGGCGCTGCGATGCCATTGAGCAAAGTCATGCCGCAGATCCGCAAGAATTACCAGCTGATACACTTTGGCGTGACGTCGGCGCAGGTGCCGCTGCCCGCTGGCTTTCCGTTCGCGTGGTCGCTCAAAGGGGTGCAGGTCGAGGGCGTGGACTACGGCGACAAGCTGCTGCTGACCGTGTACGACGCCGGCGCGGACACGCCGGGCCTGGGCGCGTCGCTATGGGCACCCAAGGGCAAGCCGTGGTTGCTGTATCGTTTCGTGCCGTTTTCGTCGCGGTCGGGCTTGCCCGACTATGTGCTCTACGACGAGCCCGGCGTCATTGCGACGGGCTTCTTTGGGCCGGACTGGAACTTTGACCCCAAGCTGGGCGTCGGCTGGTAGCGCGAATTAGGCGAAGTCGCGCTTCCGCTGGCACAATCGCGTCGGCCTGCCTGCGGTGGGCTCCTGGGGTCGCCATGGCCGTCGACGTCATGACCGAGATCGAGATTGACCGGCCAGTCGCCACCGTCGCTGCGTTTTCGAGCGACCCCGGCAACGCGCCGGCGTGGTACGTCAACATTCAATCGGTCGCCTGGCGCACGGCGCCAACGGTGCAAGTTGGCGCGCAGGTGGACTTTGTGGCGCAGTTTCTGGGCCGCCGTTTGGCCTACACCTACGAAATCGTCGACTGGGAACCTGGCGCGCGGTTGACGATGCGCACGGCGGACGGGCCCTTCCCCATGGAAACCACCTACACCTGGACACCCACGCGGGCCGGCGGCACGCACATGACGTTGCGCAACCGAGGACAGCCGGCGGGATTTTCGCGGGTGACTGCGCCGCTCATGGTACTGGCGATGCGTCGCGCCAACCAAAACGACCTGCGGCGGCTCAAGGCGTTGCTGGAAGCGCGCTGAGCCTAATCAGAAATAGCGTTGGGGCGCGCGGACCCCAAACCCCTGGGAGCGCCCGCATCGGCGGTCGCCAGTCCGCCACCGGCGGATTTCATCGCCTTCGGGGGTCGAAAAGTCCACTCAGTTCCGGACTAGCTAGAAAGTGGTCTCGGAGGCTCACCGCTTGGCCCGTCATAGCGGCTGACAGCTGACCTTGCATACCTTGGGCCCACTTAACGGCTGTCCGCCCAAGCCAATCGGTGCCACGCACTTGCCCGCGCCGCAGTCCGCGTCCTCCTTGCACGGCGCGGCGCAGCGCTGGTTCGCTGCCTCGTAGGGACCGCCGAGGTTGGTGCAGCGGTAGTCGGCGGTGCAGTCGCTGTCCCACTGGCACGGCAGACAAGCCTTCTTTTTCAAGCAGAACGGTGCAATGCCCGCCTTGGCCTTGTCCTTGCGGACGATGAACATGTGGCCGGTGTCGCACATCAAGCCGTCGGTCGGCGTGGCGCCGGCGGCCAGTGCGCAGTCGGCGTCGGTGTTGCACGGCGCGATGCAGTAACCTTTGCCCTTCTCGGCGTCTTGCTTGCAAGTGTAGCCGCTGGCGCATTCCGGCGCCGCGTTGGCGTCCGGTGTGGGGTTGCAGGCCTGACCGGCTTTCTTGGTTCCCGGCGTCTGGCTGGCGGTCCACGCCGACAGGCACTTGAACTCCATCTTGACCGGCACGTCGGGGCCAAAAGCGACTGCAAGCGAGGCGCAGTATTCTTTGGGGTTGTCGCAAGTCTTGGTCTTTTCGCAGTCGGCGCCCGAGCTGTCTTTGTACGCCGTGCCGCAAAACGGCAGGTAAAGGTCGTCGTCCGGCTCCGGCGTGCCGCCCCACGCGCGGAAATAGCTGCGGCACACGCTTTTGTAGGTGCCGCCGTTCCAGGGCAGCTTGGCCGGGCAGTCGGCGCTGCTGGTACACAACTCGCCGCAGTAGCCAGCCTGCTTGCCGGCGTTGGTCCCCAGGCAGACGCTGCTCTTGCACAGCTTGCCGCCGGACATGACGCCGCACGTCGCAAACGGGTTGGCCAGATTGGCCTCTGGTGCGATGCACAGGCCGCCGGTGGCGTAAGTCGTCACCGTCGTGCCGGTGACTTCGCCTGGGCCGGTGACCGCGTACTCCCACGGGCGGCAGTACGGGGCAGCCGGATCGGTGCAGTCTTTGTTCGACGCGCACTTGCCCTTGGCGCCCGGCATTGGCTGGCAGCCGGCAATCGGCAAGAACACGTCGCCATTGCCGTCGGCCGGGTTGCTGAGGTCGAACGGGCTCTCGTCGATGCCGCACTTCTGCGTGCTCGGGCAATCGGCGTCGGTCTTGCACAGGCCGCCGCATTGGCCGTTCTCGCACCACGCCGGATTCTCGCAGACGGGCACGCTGGTGTCGCTGTCGGAGGTGAAGGGGTCGCAGGCCTCGCCTTTCTTGGCGGTGCCGGGCTGCTTGCGCACGCAGCCGGGGTCCCAGCCGGGCAGGATGATCTTGGTCGGATCCTCCGGATCGGGGTCGCCGTCGATGTTGTCGACGCCGTTGTACCAGTTGCGACAGAAGAAGGCGCCGTCTTTGCAGTCGCCGTCTAGCGCGCAGTCGCGGGGGCGACACTGGTCGAAGGTCTTGTTGACGTTGCTGTAGTACTTGAGGTTCTTGGTGCAGACTGCCGCCGAGCAGTCCACGTCGCTGGTGCATGCCGCGCCGTTCTGGTCGCACTTGCCGGCTTTGCACGCGCCGGGGCTGGTCACGCAGTCCTTGTCGTCCTTGCAGAACGCGAGGCAGTAGCCGCCGGTGCTGCAGTGGTTGTTATCGCAGTAGGCGATGTCGGCCTTGATGGGGTCGGCGTTGCAGAACTGGCTGTAGCCGGGGTTGGGCTTGCCGTTGGGGTTCTTGAGCCGGGTTACGCACACGGTGACGTAGTCGCCGCGGATGTAGCGCATGGCGCAGGCCTCGCTGGCGCTGCAGTCGCTCGTGGCCTTGCACGGCTTGAAGGTGGTGCCAGCCATGCATACCGCGTTGCTTTTGCCGGCGGCGGCGTCTGGCGGCTTGGCCTGCTCGACACAGTGCAACTCGGTTCCAGCGGGGCCGGCAACGGCGCCGTCGCATTCGCTGCCCTGGCCGGGGTCCTCGATGCCGTCCTGGCCGGGGGTGCTGTTCCAGTTCAGCTGCGCGTCCTTGCCCATCGCGCAGAACTTGCTGCACAGGCCGAGGTAGCAGCGGCCGCTCTCGCACTGTTGGTCCAGGCAGTCGTAGTACTCGTTGAACTCGGTTTGCGCCGCGTTGTTGGCCGGCGGCCGACACTTGCCGTCGGGTCCGCAGCCCTCGCCGTACTTCTTCTTCACCGGTTTCGCAATGCACTTGCCGCCTTTGCAGTCCGTGCCGGCCGGGCAGCCGCCGCATGAGTTGGCGCAGCCAGGGGTATAGCCGCACACGACGCCAGCTTTCTGGCAGCACGCTGCGTTAGCGGAGCTGTCGGCGCCGCCGTCTGCGACGTCGCCAGCCTTGGTGTCGGTCGGACCTGCGTCGCTGACGTCAGCTACCGCTACATCGGTAACCGCGCCGTCCGTTGTGGTCGCATCGCCAACCGGAACGGTCGCACCCGTCGGTGAACTGCACGCGGCAAAGACGGCGGCCAGCATGGCAGCTGTGGCGAGGCACCAGTTCGGGTTCGGGGTCTGCATTAGGCCTCCAAGGCGGATCACGGGGCGCGTAGGATCGCCTGCGGCTGGGGTGCTTGTCAAAATCAGCAGGCGAGCGGCCACCGCATTTCATCGTGCAAGGCTGCGAGCTTGCGCTAGCCTTTCAAACAGGAAGTGGCTGCGGGGGCTGAAACGGCCGCTGTCCGTGCGAGTGCAGGCAAACAACACCGTGCGGGCGACCGATTTGCGGTACGACGGCTCGCCGGGCGGCCAGAAATGACTGATGTGTCAGCGTCTTTTGTGTAATTCCAGCGGATCAACTGGATGACTGGGGGTGCTACCCCTCCGCCTGCAATTCAAACACGCTCAACTCCGGCATCGCCTGCGCCCCGACCCGCGGCACCCGCACGCTGGTGCCGACGCCCGCGTTGACGTACAGCTGGGCGTCGCCCGCCTGGTACCATCCCGCCAGGTACCGCATGCCGATCAGCCGGGCAAGGGCGCCCGTCACGCCCGGAACCGCGACCTGGCCGCCGTGGGTATGTCCCGACAGCACCAGCCGCCCGCCGTGTAGCCCGATCCGGTCGGCGGTGCGCGGCTCGTGCGATAGTACCAGCGCCCGATCCGGCAGAGCCACGTGCGCAAACGCCTTTTCGGGGTTGTCGCGCCGCGTAAAGCCGTCGTCGATGCCAACCACCGTCAGCCGCCGCCCGCCAAAGTCGAGTTCGGCGTGCTCGTTGGCGAGCGTCAGAACGCCCTGCTGCTCGAGCATCCGCCGGATGCCGACCGCGCCGCTCCAGTGGTCGTGGTTGCCGAGCGTCGCCACGATCGGCCGGGGCAAGCCGGCAATCCAGTCGCGCAAGTTATCCAGCTCGGCGAGCGATCGGTTGAGGTAGTCACCGGTCAGCACCAGCAGATCCGGTTTTGCGGCGTGGGCCATGCGCTGCGCGGCCAATAGGGTCTCAACCGGCGTGCCAAAACCGACGTGGACGTCGCTCAGTTGCGCGACCCGCACCCGACTGTGCGCAGTCCAGTCTTGCGCGCCGCGAAAGGCGACGCGATGGACGCGCTGCGTCAATTCACCAGCTTCGGCGGCGTGGGCTTCGGCGGTGCCGACTGCACCGACGCCGGCGAGCGCGGCGACCTGCGCGCTTCTGCGCAGAAAAGTTCGACGGTCCATGGTCACGACGAGCCGCGGCGGCAGCCGGAGTAGCTACAATGCCGAATGCGCGCGGCGTATTCCAGCGCTATTTGTGCAAGACGCCCGCGACAATGAGCAGGGCAATCGCCACACCCATCAAGCTCTCGCCGGCAATCAGTCCCGACGCCACCGGCACCGCATAGCGCTGGGCCACCTGTGGCCGTTTGCGCTGCAACCACCACACTGCGAACGCGCCCAGGAACATGGCGATGCTGTTGCTGCCGGGCACCACCATGGCGATACCCAAGCCGGCCGGCGACGGAATCCAGGCGCGCAGCTTGGGCGGCGCGAACTTCTCCAGCAGCACCAGCGCGACGCCGAGCGCGAGGCCGACCCAGATGGCGTCCATCTTGCCGCCATCCAATGCGCCCGCGCCGCCGGCAAACGCCTTGCTGACGCCTGCCCACACCAGGCACGACGGCGCCGGCCATTCGTCGCTGCCGAGCACGGTCGGGTCCGGAATCAGGATGTTGAACGCCGGCACCACGACTGCCGCCCCTGCAACGACCCCGAACAGCTGCGCGTAGAACTGCGCCCGCGGGTTGCCGCCCAGCAGCCAGCCGGTTTTGAGCGTGGTCAGCAGGTCGGCCGCGTGCAGCCCGATGCCGCCGGTCACGTTGGCGCTCATGATGTTGCCCGACAGGTTGCCCGGGGTCATGACGCCGTAGAGCAGCTGAGTCACCGGTCCCAGCGCCTTGGTCGGGGTCACGTCGGTCTCGCCCGTGACGCGCGAGGCCACAAAGCCCATCACGATTGCCAGCGGCACCGCCACAAAGCCAGCCCACAAGGGAATCTGAAACAGCCAGGTCATCAGCACCACGACGATCGGCCCGATGACGGCGTAGCCGGCCGGAAACCACCAACCCGGGCATTCGACATCGGCCAACGGGTCCGCCTGCGCCGCCTTACTGCGCGAAAACACCTGGCCCATGCCTGAGAACGAGCGGGCGACGCTTTTGTAGTCCAGCGCAAACGACATCAGCCCCGACGCGACCAGCACCGCGGCGCCCGGCCACACCGTCCACTGCACGATCGCTTTGTAGCCGGGACCGGCGATGGCCTTGCTGGCCAGCAATTCCGGCGACAGCACCAGGTAGGTCAGCAGCGCCCCGAGCAGCAACGACCAGGCGGTCCGAAAGCTCATCAGTGCGCCAGCGCCGAGCATGACGACTTCGGTCTTTAAGCCAAGTGTCCAGTCGGCCAACGGACGGCCAGCAAAAGTGCCTGGAATCGCGAATTTGTCCGGCAGGTTCCAGGGCATCCACGGCGCCTTGGCGTCGCGCAACAGGGCCACGAGCGCCGCGAACAGACCGCCGTAGCCGAGCGCGCGCGCTTGCACGTTGCCCTCGCCCGCGGTGTCGGCGTGGATGGCGCGCAGCGTCTCAGCCGTGGCGCGACCGGTCGGAAACGGCAGCGCCTCGCGGTTGATGAGCTGGCGCTTGATCGGGATGGCCGTGAACACGCCAAGCGCGGCAATTGCGCCAAACCAGGCAATCATCGCGGTCGGATCCGGCCGCGCCGTCGTGACCATCAGCAGCGCGCCAAAGGCTGCCATGTTGCCGCCGCCGGTCATAAAGCCTGCGCCGCTGGCGACCGTGGTCAGCGCATTGTTTTCGAGTGCCGTCAGCGGGTTGCGCACGATGCCTGCTGCCTGCGCCATTCGGAACAGTGCGAACGCCAGAATCGCCGCAGTGATGGTTACGCCCATCGACCAGCCGGTCTTGAAGAACACGTAGATGTTGGACAGGCACATCACGGCGCCGATCGCCATGCCGGCCAGCGCCGCGCGCACGGTCAGCTGGCGCGGATCGGTCGAGCGAACCGTATGCAGCCACTGCAGCTCGGGGTCATCGAACTGCGGCGGGGCCGCCTGTTCGACTTGCAACGAGGTTTGTGGTGCTTCGGGATCGGCTACAGTTGCCATGCGGCGACCTCCACAGTGAGGGGCCGCGCGCAGTCACGGGTCGCGAGGCTGCCGCAGTCTGGATGCGGAAGATCGGCTTGGCAAGGGCAGCGCAAACAGGATCCCCCCCTTTGTTCAAAACACGGAATTGACTGTCGAAAGTCGACCCGCAGGGATCGTCAACGCAGCCCGCGCAAGGCATGCCAGCGCGCCACTGGCGCCCGACCAAGCCGCACCCGCCGCAGCAAGACGTCCAGCAACAACAATGCAAGGGCGGCCAGCGCCAGATCAGGCCAAAGCGGCTGCCACGCCCGGTGCACCAGGCCCCGAGTGTCGAGCCACTGCTCCGGCCCCGACCGCGCGGTGCCACCCGTCGCATCGCACAGTGCTTGCAAGTCCTGCGGTTGCACCTCGACCATGCGGTGTTCGTCGGGATAGGGGTGGATGGCGGTGGCCCGACCGGTCGCCAGCACCGGTTTGTCGGGCGCAGCGCGCAAGGCGACTGCCACATCCCAGGCACCAAAGCCCACCATCGCCACGTCGGTTTCGTAGTGGCCAGGTGCAGTCTCGCGGAGCGGGATGGCCAGCGCTTCGCCTGCCGGATCGCGCACAACAGCGTCGCCGACCAGACCGCTAAGCGGCGTCTCGGCGTCTTCGAATACGTCGACGGCCACCCGCAGACGGTCGCGCTCGCGGACAAGGCGGACCTGCGCATCGAGGCCCAGTTCCTCCTGCAAGACATCGCGGACGGTCTGCCGGGCGAGGCGCGCGTATCCGGGCCAATCGCTCCAGGCGGCCGCCCAGCGGTTCTTGAGGTCGCTCGTCCACACGCTGACTTTGCCCAAGCCGAGCCGCCAGCGCACCAGCAGCGGCTTGCCGTTCGACAGCCGCAGGATCTCCTCGGCGCCCGGCTTGACCCGGGCCGGCAGAAAACCCGTCAACACGGGCGCAGTGCCGATCTCCACGCCGCGCAAAAGGTCGATGCGGCGGACGCCTGGGGCGACGCGCGCGCGCACCGCCGTCTCGACCACCGACTGGCCGGCAATCAGCTTGGTCTCGCGCACGAAGATGCGCGGCAACGTCTCGGGCCGGTCGGTAAAGTACGAGCGCCCACCGCCGCGGTCGGCAATCGCCTCGAGCAGGTTGCGGTCGACGTCGCTGCCCACGCCGACGCTCGACACCGTGATGCCGGAGTTGCGCATCTGCCGCACCAGCGCGTCAATGCCGGCCCGCGGCGCCTGCCCGTCAGTCATCACGATGACGTGCTTGACCTTGGCGTGCGCCGTCACCAGCTGTTGGTAGGCCAGGTCGATGGCGGGGTAGATGTGGGTGCCGCCCGAGGGCGACAACTTGGCGATATCCGACTCGATTCGGTAGCTGTTGCCGGCCCGCTGCAGGCGCACGGCCAGCCGCGCCTCGCTGTCAAAGGCCACCACGCCGATCAAGTCGTCGCGGGCGAGCGCCTGGGCAGTCGCGATGGCCGCCGCCTTGGCAAGCTCCATCTTGGGACCCGACATAGAGCCCGATCGATCGATGCACAGCATCATGCCGATGGTTGGCGACTCGGTCTTGGACTCCACATCCATCGCCACCGGCAGCACTTTCTTGTCCAGGTAGGTGTCCTGGTACCCGCCAGAGCCCAGTGCGTCTTCACCGCCGACCACCAACAACCCGCCGCCAGCCAGTGCATAGGCCTCGAGGTTGCGCATGTCACCGTCGGTCAGCAGCGGCACGCCTTCGCGCGACACCCGCGGCACATCGCTCAGCACGATGGCCTGGTACGGCCGCAGACCGCCGATTGACCGCGGCAGACCATCTGCGCCGCGCACGTCGAGGTCAAAGTCATCGCGCAGGGCCTGCGTCAGCGCAACTGCAGCGCGCGCGCCCTGGCCTTCGACGTACAGCACCCGCGGGCGCTCGCGCACCACCACCCGGCCGCGCAGGTGGTTGTTCGACCCAAACCGGTCCTGGGCTGCGGCGGCCGGCGTGCAATCGACCTGCAGGTCCACCGCGCCAGCACTGCGCAACACCAATTCGCCTAGCGCGACGCGGGTCTCGCCCATCGGAAGTTCCACGGCAACGGGCGGCAGCGCCTGTCCCTCGGTTCGAACCTGACACAGCGCCCGGCCGGTGGCATTGGACTGCACGTGCACGGCGAGCGGAAACCGCACCCCCGACCGCACGATCTCGGGCAGCTCAAGGCGATCGACGAGCAACTCACTGGCCATCGGCAGGGCCGGCAGCGTCGGCAGGTACACGCGCGCCCCGGCGGTTCGCAGCGCCGTCGCCGTCTGCAGCGCTTCGCCCTGGGTCTGCACGCCATCGGACCACAGCACCACGTTGGGCACCGAGCGGGCGTCAACCAGACCGAGCGCCAGGTTCAGTGCAGCCTGCAAGTCGGTGGCGCTGCCGCCCAGGTCGTCGCCGGCGGCCAGGCGGCGTGCGAGATCGGGCGTTTGTGGCTGCTCTGCGGTCGCCGTGTACGCCAACCGAACGGCGCGCGCGTCGAACGCCACCACCGCGACTTGCGCGTCGCCGGCAGATTCGTCCCCGGGGTGGTGCGGCCTTGCGGAATCGCGGTTGCGCAGGGTCAGCGCGGACTGCGCAATGCCCAACTGCGCCGCGGTCAGCAGTTCGTTCGGCACGGAGTCAGATCGGTCGACAAGGTGGATGACCTGCGGCCGCCGCGGCCGATCGCGCTGGACGCGCGGGTGCGCCAGCGCCACGGCGAGCACGACCAGCAGGGTCATCCGCACCAGCGTCTGCGTCAGCACCTGCCAGCGCGGCAAGTCAGTCAAGCGCCAGGGCAGGGCGGCCGGCACCAGCCACGCCAGCAGCGCCAGCCAGAGCAAGTGCGGTGCGGCCAGTTGCACGCCGTGGACTGCGAGCCACGTCGCGACGTCGGTCCGTTGGCCAGCAAGCCACAGCGAAGCACCAACAGCCACCGCCGCTACGCCGACCAGCCACAGCCACGGTCGCGCGGTCACAGGGTCCTCCGCCGCAGATACAGCAACCACTCGGCCGTCAGCGCAGCCAACGCGGCCAGCAGCCACAAGGCCCAGCGCGGCAGGTCCAGTGCGCGCTGGACGACAACCGGTTGCGGATGAACCGTCGGCCGTCGCGCCGTTAGCGCCGCAAGGGCGGGATCCTCGGCGCGCGCAATCTCACTGGCGCGGGCAACGCGTGCGCCGCGGGCATCCGTCCAGACGTGGATGCCGTGTCGTTCACTCGACGCCAGTGCCTGACCTGCCGCGACCCGGGCCTGCCGCTTGGCGACGCCCGGCTCGTGGTAGTGCCAGTCCACCTGGCGATTGGGCAGCTCGACCGCCCAGGGTCGCCCCAATTGCAACGCCGGCACCAGCGGTTCTGCATCGCCTGCTAGCCAGGCCAGCGCGTTGGCGACCAAGATCGGCATGGCGATGCGCGCGACCAGATCGGTCTCCAGCAAGTCGATGCCCCACCAGAGCTGGCGCACCGGGGTCTCGGACGCCAACATCGCAGCCAGCGGCCTGCCGCCCATGTTTGCGCCAGCCAGCGCGACTTGACCCGACCCCGGTGGCACCAGGCGCACACTATCAAAGTTGGTGTCTTGAAAGCTCACGCCGCGCATCGTCGGATGGTCGCCAGCGCGTACCAGCAGCTCTGGTCCCTGCACCAGCGCGCCAATGCGGGTCGGATCCACGGGCGCTGCCACGGCAATTGTCCAACTCGGCCATGTAGCGGGGACGACGGCCGTCGCCTGGTTGACGATGACCACGTCCGGCCGCCCTGGGCCGGCCACGCTGGCGGCGAACTCGGTGGCGGTTTGCTCGTTGATGTCGGCGCGGCCGCTCGCCTCCAAGGCGCCGACTAGAAAACGGTTGTCGTCGCCCACGACGAGCACCCGCAGCCTGCGCAGGTCGCTGACGGCCGCAAAGGACCAGTCGTTCCAAGGTGCGCGGTCGCGCCAGGTCGGCTCGGCGCCTTCGATGTGTACGGCAAAATGGGGCTGCGCCAGGTCGAGGTCGGCGACTTCGTGCTCCGACGCTCCCGGCGGTGCCACCAGCGGCCGAAACAGTCGCAAGGAGGCATCGTCTTGAAACTGCGCGGCATTTTGAGCGCTGTTGGACGCCCGCACCGCCAGCCGCGCAGCCACGGCGCGGCCCGAGCGATTGACCACCTGCACGGTCAGCGTGCCGACATCGCGATCACCGGCCTTCGGCCGCAACCGCAGATTGCGCACCTGCAAGTCGTCCAGCACGCCAATCTCCGTGGCGGAGACAGCAGCCGCAGCGCCGACAGCAGCCGACACGTCGCGCGCTGGCCCGACCGACAATGCTTCCACGCCAACGGGCGACCCACCAGGCGTAGTCAGCGATGGACCACCATCGGTCACTAGCACCACCCGCGACCCCGGCCGGCCGCGCAGCATGGCTTCGGCGTCCCGGTGCAGGCGGTCCAGGTCCAAGCCCGCATCCGTCGCCGCCACCACAGCAATGGCCTTGCGTTGCGCCTCGCGGTCGCTGCCCCAGCCGGCAAGCACCGCGGTGTGTCCCGAGGCGGCCATGACGGCTACGGCTTCGTCGGCGGGCAGGCCATCCAAGAAAACCAGTGCCGCGTGGCGTGCCTCCGCCAGGCGATCATGCCAGGTCGCCGCTGAGCTGGTCGGCAAGCGACCATCCAGTGTCGCCATCGAAGCGGACACATCGATCACAAGCAGCGTTGACCACCGCACCGCCTGTTGTGCCGGCGGCTCTGGTCGCCAGATGGCCTCGCCCAGCGCGCCGAGTATCGCGCCCGCTATCGCCACAAAAAGCAGGAACGACCACAGCCTTTGCCAACGCTGCCCAAACGCCTGCGCCCGCGACTGCGCGAGCACCTGCCGCCACAGCCCGCCGAACGGCACCTCGACGCGGCGTCGGCGCGGCCGCAACACGTACAGCAGCGCCAACGCCGCCGCAGTCAGTGCGGCCAGCTGTAGCCATGTGGTCAAGTCGTGCGGCGCGCCCATCAGCCGAGAAACCCACCGGCGCGAAATACCCGCAGCACCGCGTCGTCGTACGGCACAGCCACATCGAGGCGCAGGCACAGAGCGCCCACTTCGCGCGTCGCGCGGTCGATGTCACCGCAGAACAGCTCGAAAGCCTTGCGGTATTCGGTCATCATCGCCGGCGTCAGGGTGATCTCGCGCAGCTCGCCGGTTTCGCTGTCGACGAGCGCGACGTCGCCAAAACTGCCAGCGGTCAATAGCCCTGCGTCGACCAGATGCAGCACCATCGCTTGAAAGCCGCGGTGGACCAGGTACTTGAGACCGTCGCCCAGCCCCGACGGGTCGAAAAAGTCGCTGAGGATGACCACCAGGCCTTTGCGCGGCTGGTAGCGCACGAAGTCTTGCAGCGCCTTGCCGATGTCGGTGCGACCGGCGGGCTGGACCGCCGACAGCGACCGCAGCACCGAGAAGAACTGACCGCGTCCGCGCACCGGCCGCATCGGCGGTTCGGCGCCCTGGGCAAACGGCACGGCAGCCACGCGGTCCAGGTTCGACAGCGAGATGTACGCCAGCGCAGCCGAAACCTGCAGCGCCCGGTCGAGCAGCGTCACCGCGCCCGCCGGGCCGGTATCCATGGACAGCGAGTGGTCGATGAGGAAATACACCGACAGGTCTTCTTCCTCTTCGAACTCGCGAATTTGTAGCTGGTCGGAACGCGCCAGTAGTGCCCAGTCGATTTGCGACGGATCGTCGCCCGGCGCGTAATCGCGGTGCTCGGCAAACTCCAAACCGGAACCGATCTTCTTGCTGCGCCGATGCGCCTGCGCGCCCGATGTCGACATGCGCCGCGCCAGCAGCGCCAGTTGCTCGACGCGGCCGAGGAATTGCGCGTCGAACAGGTCGTCGCGGATCTTAGAGGGTGTATTCAAAAGAACGCCTACTTCGGCTCACGATGCATCCCAGCATGCTCTGTTGCTCCTAACTCGCTCCCTGCGGCGTGCCGCAAGCACGCCTCTGTCGCTCGCCGCGTCGCGCCGTGCCTGCCGGGCGCC
>SXRM01000269.1 GCA_005792545.1 Pseudomonadota bacterium
GACGTGTGCGCCGATGCCAAGGTGATCGGTTGTTTTCGGCAAATGCCGCGGCTGGGCGCGAAAAAAGTTCTGCGCGTGGAGCTGCGCGATCAAGATTGGTCGGGAATTCGACGTTACTTTCGGTGGTTGAACAATGGGGGGAAATGCCGAAGTCCGTCGGAAGTCCGTCGAAGTCGTGATCACGGGCCGAGCAGGCTTGCAATTTTCAGTCGGCCGTCTAGCATTCGTTGGCCGCCAATGCGGCGCCCAGCAGCCGCAATGATCACCAACATTTCGCGACGTTCGATACTCCTGGCCGCTGCCCTGTTTGCAGTGTGGGCCTTGTGCAGCGGATTTCGACCGTTTTCGCCTATCTCCTCGGTGTGCCCGGCCTGTCCAGAGCGTGGCGATAAGATCGTGTTCCCGGACGGCAAGGTCATCGTGGCGGACGTTGTTGCCAAGAATCAGGACGGTTACATCCTACAGAAGTACGGCGAAACACGCTTCGTTCAAACGCGCGAAATCGCCAAGGTTGAATGGCAGAGCGGCGCCGAACCTCGCGGGCTGTCGAATTATGACCAGATCCTGATCAAAGGCGATGACCAGAAAGTGCTGCACGGCACGCTGATTCCGGCACCTGGCGAGCCAGGCAAGATGATGGCGATGCGCAGCACCAAGGGTTACGTCTACACCGTCATCAATTCGCAGATCCTGCTCTACTACCAGCAAGGCACGCGCAAGGCGGCACCGCGTGACCCAGCGGCAGGTGGTTAGACGAACCCCCCCATTGTTCAGGTCACTGATACTGCGACGAATTTAGGCCGCAGCCTCGCACCTTTGAATGTCGCGGCGCTCGTCGCTGCGACATTGCTTGCGGTCTGGACGTGGCTGGCAGCGCCCGCCGTGGCGCTCCTGCCGGGCGACGAGCCGTTATACATCTTGGACGCGCTGCGCTGGTCGCAAGGCGAACTGCTGTACCAAGAGCTGTTTTTCGCCCACCCGCCAGCGCGCGTGTGGCAAGCGGGCATTGTGTTGTCTGCTGGCGCGCCCAGTAGCTGGACCAAGATTGCACCCATTCTGGCAACCTGGGTTGCTGCCGGTGCAGTATTTGCGTGCGGCGTGCGCCTGCGCGGCGTGTCGGCCGCGGTTGCGGTGGCTGCGCTGCTGCTGTTTGCACCGGTCACGCTGCGCTACGGCCCCACACTACTCGGCGTTGCAGAGCCGGTAGCATGCGCCAGCCTCGCCTGTTGGGCCGCTGTCGCGGGTCGATGGCGGGTCGCTGGCGCACTGCTCGGCATCGCGACCCAGTGGGGCCTGCATGTGGCCGTCGTTGCGCTTCCGGTGTTGGCTCTGGCGATCGTGGCGGGCCACATCCGCAGCTTTGCCCTGGGACTCACGGCCGGCGCATTGCCCCTTGGCCTGGAACTGCTGTGGTACGGTCAACCGATGTGGGACCAGGTGTTCGGGTACCACATCCGCAAGGTCACGCACATGGCCGCTCAGCGTGCGCCAGACCGCCTGGGGCCTTTCGTTGTCGACCATGTGGTGTGGCTCGCAGCCTTGCCCGTGGCAGCCTGGCGCGGCAACCGCGAGACGCGTAGCTGGGCACTTGCGGCCTTGGCCTCGGTCGCCTTGGTGCTGGCATGGCCGCGCTTGCAGTCCCATTACTTCTACCTGCCAATGCCACTTTTGGCGGTTGCGCTCGCTGGGCTGTGGCCGTCGCCAAATTCGAGCAAAAGCTGGCAAGGGATCGCGGCAGCCGCGCTGCTCATCGTCCTGGCCCTGCCGGTGTGGATGGCAGTCGAGCGGCGCCCCGTGCAGCGGCAAGCTGCAGCGGAAATGCGCGAGCTGTCTGCGCAAGTGGCGCGGTTGGCGGCCGGGCAGCGGCGGACGCTGTGGGGCGATGGCGCACTGGTGCCGCTGGTCAGCCTGCAGACTGGACTGCCCGTGGCATTAGGCGACACGGATCTGAACGCGCAGCGTTTCGCCACCGGCCTGATAGACCCGGCCTCCCACATGCAGCGCGTCCTGACGACGAAGCCGCTGCTGGTGCTGGTGCCTCGCCACGGCGTGGATACGGTCACCGAGGTGCACGAGGCCGCACTGCGCAGGTGCCCAGATGCAACGCCCTTTGCTTCCCCTGCTACAGGCTATGCTGGCGTGATACTGGACTGTCGCTGACCAGACCGATCGCAACTTGTGTTCGAAATAGGCACGCTCGCTTGCAAAACTGATTCGCTCTTTCGCCGACGGCGCGCACTGGCCAGGACCTCGTCCGGCAGTCACGGCAGACGATGGAATCCGAAACAACAAAGGAATAGTCCGTTCTATTCATGGATTGAACGGACCTTGTTGGCTTGCGGCCTATCGAACAGCGAAAGATTGACCCAAGCTCAACTGGCTGCCGCGTCACAACAAACGGTTGCCCCAACCGCCGGGCTGCCGTACGCTCTGAGCGAGCGCCCAGGACCGACCATGACCACATCGCGACCCGCTGCAACCGCACCGACAGACCACTGGAACACCGTCTACGCCACCAAGGGCGCGGACAGCGTCAGCTGGTATCGGCCGCATTTGGACGAATCGTTGCGCCTGACGCAAAGCCTCAGACTGCCAACTGAGGCTCACCTCATCGACGTTGGCGGCGGCGCCAGCACGCTCGTCGACGACTGGCTAGACCTCGGGTTTCGCAACGTCCACGTTGTTGACCTTTCCGCAACCGCCTTGGGCGTTGCGCAGGCGCGGCTCGGTGAGCGCGCTAAGTTGGTGCAGTGGCACCCACTGGACATCTGTAAGGCCAAGTTGCCGCCGAATG
Source organism: Pseudomonadota bacterium (assembly GCA_005792545.1). Classification (GTDB taxonomy): domain Bacteria; phylum Myxococcota_A; class UBA9042; order UBA9042; family UBA9042; genus SXRM01. The sequence continues at coordinate 2,795 of SXRM01000269.1, forward strand.
CCTTTAACTTCTGGCATGACCGTGCGGTGTTTCACTTCTTGAGCGATCCCGAACTGCGTGCAACTTACGTGGCGACGGTACGGCGCTCAGTCAAGGTCGGCGGTCATGTCCTGGTGGCGACTTTTGGCCCGGACGGCCCAGAGCGGTGCTCCGGCCTCAATGTCGTGCGCTACGACGCCGACAGCCTGCACGGCGAATTCGGTGTCGGCTTTGAGCGCGTGACCGCAACCCGCGAAGTGCACCATACGCCCTGGGGTACCGAGCAGGCTTTTGTCTATTGCCTGTGCCGGGTGCGAGCCTAAGGGCTCGCAAGAAATCTACTCGCTTTTCTACGGGCGCCTCTTTGCCAGCTCAGTGGGTCGCAAGGTCGCGTCTTTGCAAGCCGACTCGCCGCTTCGCCGTCTGCCGAGGTCGACTGAGTTATTCTTTGACATGCCCTGATCGGCAACGGTTTGTGCGCTACCTTGGCGCAGCGAAGACCAGCAGATACTGGTAGGCAAGCTGCGCCTCTTCTCGCCGAACCAGGTGCAAACCTGCCCGCTCGAATTCCGCGACGACCGTGTCTGGCGCAACGCGCATGGCCAACGGCGGCCCATGCGGGATGTCGCCGAGTTTGTAGTCCACAACTGCCACGCGCGCACCGGGCTTGAGGTAGCGCCTTAGCCGACCGAGGTAGCCGACGCGGTCGCCAAGGTGGTGCAACGTGTCAACCACCAGAACGGCGTCCACGGCGCCCGGCAAGTTGGCGTCGTCTCGCTTGCATAGTACTGCGACGAGATTGCGGAGCTTTTGCTGTGCCGCACGCTTGCGCAGGTGGTCGGTCATTTCCGGCTCGACATCCGCCGCGTAGACCTTGCCCTGGGGCACCGCCGCCGCCAACCGAACGGCAAAGTAGCCCGTGCCTGCGCCCAGATCTGCAACAGTGGCAGTGGGTTGCAGGCCCAGCACGGCAATGACAACCTCCGGCTTCTGCCAGGCGTCGCGCGCCGGGTCGTCGAACTTCTTGGTCCACGCTGCGGCGTCCTTGAAGGCGTGGTCATGTCCCGGGGAGCCATGGCCTGCGTGGTCGCCCGCGCCGAATTTGGCCCGAAAGTGGTTCGCACGGTCGGGCCCAAGCCAAGCGCCAGCGACGGTCTGCACCCAGCCGTAGCTCGCGTCGTGCCGCAGGAAAGCAATCGCACGCTGCCCACCTTTGGGTTCGACGCCCTCACCGAATCGCTCGAAAACGGGACTTTTCGAGCCCCCTTCCAGGCAAGCGACGCGCTCAAGGGCAACTAGTTCGGGTGCATTCGCCGGCACGACGCTCAGGCCGACCCCCGGAGCGAGCGACGGACCGCCTTTGGGCGGCGCGAGCCACTCGACAAAACGCGCGTGCCAGCGAAAGTATGCGTAAGGAGGGCACTTCTTTGCGCCTTGTCCGGCCACGGCAAAGGCGTGTGGTTGCTCCGGCTTGGCGTCCATTTCGAGCAGCGCAATCCCGCCGCCGGTGGCCAGCGTATGGCTCACCACATCGTGCAACGTCACGGCCTTGTCGTGGACCTGGCCAGCGTGCGCCAGAACGGTGCACAGACAGAGCGGTGTCACCACCGCCGTGGCGTGCAGGAGCGGGTTTCGGCAAGTGGCCATTCGTGGTCCTTAGAGGCGCGAGCCGCGCCCGGTCGCAGTATCGCGCGCACGGGCGTGGACGACAATTCGGCCTGGCATTTCCCCGACGCGACGCAAAGCTTGCTGCCAGTGGCCAATGTCCCTGTCGCCGTAGTTTACGTGACCGGCAGTTACCGGAAGCTTTCGCGACCTGTCTTTCGGCCTCTCGCCAATTGCACCCGCTTCGCGGCCAGCGTACCCTTTCGGCCCGCCGGCAGTCCTGCCGTCGGCTTGCGGTGACACCATGCGCCTTCTGCCGAGCCCGATGCTGTGCGCGACCGCGATGACCGCTCTGGTCGTGTGTTTTGCCGCATGTGGCCAGGACGACACCGTCGTGCCCTCCGTCACCAATCCGGAAACCGACGCTACCGGCAAGAGCGACGCAGACGCAGCGGTGCTCACCGAAACGGAGACCAGCGCGCCAGACTTGCCGGCCAGCGCCAGCCCGGACACGGTGGACGTTGGCTCAGCCTCCGAGGTCGTCGCCGACGCTCCGACTGCGCCTGACGTCGCCATCGACACATCGAAAACCTGCATAACGGCTGCGGAATGCGGCTTGCTCGCGTGCAAAGCCGGCGCGTGCGTCTCTTGCGTCGCCAGTGCCGACTGCGGCGGCGGCGTGGGCTGCATCGGCGGCAAGTGCTTGCCCGATCTGGCTTGTGCCAGCGACAAGCAATGCCAGGACAAAGACCTGGTTTGCGACAAGATGACCGGCAAGTGCGCCGAATGCGCCACCGCCGCGGACTGCGTTGGCGGCGGCAAGTGCCAGTTTGGCATTTGCGTTGCCCCTGGCGCGCCGTGTGCCACGACCAAGCAGTGCCCGCTCGGCCAGATCTGCCACAAGGCTCAGCAAAAGTGCGTGCAATGCGCCGAGTCGGCCGACTGTTCGACCGGCCAGGCTTGCGTCGCCACAATCTGCGTACCCAAAGTCTGCGCGCCAGCGAAAAGCAAATGTGTGGCAGTCAATGCCATCGCGACGTGCGACTCGACTGGCACCTACTGGTCAACGGCCCCGTGCGAATCGGGTCACAGTTGCTTGGGCGACGACTGCAAAAAGTGGCTGTGCAAGCCCGACCTACTGGTGTGCCAGGGGACATTTGTAGTCAAGTGCGCCACGGACGGCTTTGGCACCGCGCCCGTGCAGGACTGCGCCAAGGACGGCAAGAAGTGCGACGGCGGCAAGTGCACGACGGTGCTTGCGTGCACGCCCGGCGCGGCGGTCTGCGAGGGCAGCGCTTCAGTCAAGCTGTGCAAGGCGGACGGCAGTGGCTGGACGGTGATCAGCTGCAGCAAGGGAACTGCGTGCGAAGGTGGCGCCTGCAAGCTTCAGTGCAAGCCCGGAGATTTCCTGGGCGGCGACACGCTGACTGCAGCGCTCTCGCTCAAATCCGTGACATCGCTCGCCGACGACAGTTGGCTGCTCGCCGGAGAGCTTGATCCGGCAGGATCCAGCCAGCCCAACCTGCCAACCAAGGGTGTGTTCGTCCGGGCTGACCCGTCTGGCAAGGCGATCTGGACGCAGGTGTTCGAAGGGGCCGACTACGCGGGCTCCGGCCTGTTTGCTGTCGCAAGTCAGGGTACAACGCTGGCCGCGGCGGGTGCGCTTGGACAGACCTCAAAGTATGCCAGTGCGATGTGGCTGGTGCGCGCCAACGCGGCCGGAACGCTTTTCGAACACGGCAAGTACAGCGACACCAGCGACGACCCGGCGGTCGGCTGGCTGGCAGAGGGCCTTGCGCCAGATGGCGCGGGTGGCTGGTATCTCGCCGGCGCGCGCTTCACCGCTGGCCCACAGAGCGCCGACGGCGTTGTCTTGCGCGTCGACGACGAAGGCAAGAAGCTGTGGCACAAGTCCTCGGGCGGACCGTTCGGCGACGAATTTTGGGCCGTAGCCGCGGTACCAGGTGGCGGAGCGATTGCGGTCGGCAGTACTTGGGCAAGCAACGAGGCGACCGGCTGGCTGGTGCGCTTGGACGCAACGGGCAAGGTGGTGTTTGAGCTCAAGCCGACCTGGGCCTCCGGGTGCGTGCTGACAGCCGTGGCAGTGCAAGGGGATTCTGTCGCGACGGCTGGCCAATGCGGCGGGCAGGGCTGGTATGCCTCGTACGACGTCAACGGCAAGCTGTGGTTCAAGGGCAAGCTGGCGGGTCCCAATCTGCCCGTGGCCGACCACGCTGCCGGAATTGCGTGGCTGCCCGACAAGGGGTTGGTGGTGGGCGGCGGCACCCTGCCGACCGGCAAACAGGCAAAGGGACTGGCACATCGCGTGGATGCCGCAGGCATGGTGGCCGAGGGGTGGCAAGCCAAGATCGGCGACGGCCTCGGACCCGTGGCGGAGCTTGCCCATCGCGCAGACGGTGCCCTGGCCGTGGTGGCGGGGCCAACAGTTGGCATCTATTGCGGTTGGTAGGCCAGGCGTGCCAAGGAGACCGAGCGCCTGCCTTCGGACCTTGACTTGGCGGTCACAACGCGCCGCCAATCCAGGGAACACCATCGACTTGAAAAGCCAGTCGGGTCGCCATGCGGCACTGGTTCTGCTCTCCTATACAGCAACGCCTTGAGGTGAGATCAAACCTACCGCACCGAAGGAGCGACGAGTCGGCTTGCAAAGCCGCGAGTTTGCGACCCACCGAGCAAGCAAGGACAGCAGTCGCCGATGACCTCGGGTTATCGCGATCCTGTATAGCTTCGAAGGAAGCCACGACGAGGCCCGATTCGGAGCCAGCGCTCGGCGACCGCGGTTTCGTAGAGTTCAAGGTACCGCCGCGCGATGGGCAGCGCGCCATACCGCGCCCGCACGTCCAGCCGCGCGCGCTCGCCCATTTGCTGCGCTGACTGCGGGTCCAGCGACAGCGCCCGCTGCAGGCACGCCGCCAGCGCCGCGTCGTCCCCCGCCGCACAGGTCAGGCCGGTGTCGCCATCGCGAACCAGGCTTGGCACTTCGCCAACTTGGGTCGAAACCGTGACGGTGCCTACGGCAAGACCTTCGAGAACGACATTGGGCGAACCTTCGCTCAGACTCGCCAGGACCGAAACCCGCGACGCAGCCAGCAGCGCCGCCGGATCCGCGACCGGCCGCAGCACGCGCGCGTCCAAGCCAAGCTGAACGATCAAGCTCTGCACTTCGGCACCGACTGCCAGATCCTGGACTTCGCCGGCCAACACGACTGGCGGCAACGGTCGCCCACGGTCGGCGGCCTGAACCCGACCCAGCGCGCGCAAGAGTCCGATTTGATTCTTGTTGCGGTCAAGCCGGCCCAGGCACGTGATCGGCGGTCTCGCAGGATCCAGGCCGAGGCCAACCAACGCCGCGTGCTTGTCTTCGGGCGTTGCTGGCGGCCGATCGAGCAACGCTGGGTCCAGTTGGTTTGGCAGGTGGAATACACGCTGCGGCGCAATGCCGCGCGCGACGAGCCAATCGACCATGGTCGTTGCGTTGGCCGTCACAGCGCGTGACATCGCTGCCGCCGCCAGCGTGGCGCGCAACTGCGCGGGCTGACCGTCTAACAACTGCGGTGCACAGCGCACGCCGTGCAGCACGGCGGCAGCGTCAAGGCCGAGGCCGGCCAGGCCGGCGTACAACCCCGGATAGGGCAGCCAGGCGTGGACCACATCGGCAGTCTGCGTGGCGCGCTGCAGCGCGCGCCAGAAGTGCGGATCAGCCGGCGAGCGCTTGGGTAGCACCCCGCCCTGGATGCCCGGCGGCAGCTGATGGAAGGCACTGGCCTGGTTGTACCAGTGCACTGCCGGCGTGGCACCGGCGACCGCCAGCGATTGGGCCAGCCGCAACATCTGCTGCTGAGCGCCGCCCGGCCCCATGGAGTCAATGAGCAGGCAGATGCGCACGGGCAATTCGCGGTCAGGGCGGCATCCGGCCGCACCGGCGCGCAGAATGGGAGCCTGCCCGGGCGGTGTCAAGGCTGGACGCCGTAGCGGAGGCTGTGAGGCGTGCGTGCCGGGCGGCCGTCCGACTGGCCAGCAGTGGCTGCTTGCCGACAGCGCGCACCCAGCGCACGGCTACCGGCGAGCTTGACGCCCAGGGTCGCCAAGCGCACCTTAGCCACATCGACCGGCGCTTGCCGGTATGCGGTGCGCGCATGGCCGGCAGCGGCCCCACCTTCCTTGCGGTCCTGTCCGTGGCTGCAGCCGCTTGGACTTGCGCGCGCGACTCGCCAACACCACACGGAGCGGCAGCCACGCCCCACAACGCAGCGTGCCCACCGTTTGGGACTCGCCCCGGTGGCGCGTGCTGCGCCCCTGGCCAGTTCGCCGACCCGGGCAGCGGCCAATGCGTCCAGGTGGGCCTGGCCTCGTGCGCAACCACAGCTTTGGCAGCGCCCGACCAGTGTGAGCCGCGCTGGTGCCTGCACTCTGGCGGCGCTGATTGTGATGCGACTGACCAGGCTTGCCTTGCCCTGGGCCACGCGTGCGCTGCCACGGAGGTGGTTGCTGGTCTGGGCTGTGCGGCGGGCGCGTTTCCCAATGGCGCCGGTGGCTGTCGACCGGCTGGGGCAGGCGCCTACGTGACGGCGGCGCTCGGCCTGGCCGGATCCGCGGCGTTCGATGCACCGCCGGACCCGCCGCCGCTACCGCCGCCGTCGCCACCGCTGTGGTGCGCCGACGCGCATGGCTGGCCAGGGCCGTGTCAGCCGAGCGCGCAAGGTTGCGCAGTCGGTACCGTTCCAGACGGCCCAGGCGGCGCCTGCGTGCCGTTCGAAGAGCCAACCTGGAAGTGCCCCAAGGGCTTTCTGGCCGTCGCGGAGGCCGGGCTGCAGCCCTGGCAGATGCCTGGGTGCGTGCCGGCGCTAGCCGAGTGCGGCGCCGATCCTTTCGGCGGGTTGGGCGACGCCGCGGGGCGGGTCTTTGCGCTCGCCGCGGCAACGGGTCCAGCGGACGGCACGCGGGCCCAGCCCTTTGGCAAGCTGGCGGCAGCCGTGGCGGCTGCGCCTTCTGGCGGCGAGGTCGTTGTTGGCGAGGGCATCTACCCTGAATCGGTGCTCATCGACAAAACGCTGACCGTCCGCGGGCGCTGCCCATTCCTGGTGGCGGTGGTGGCGCAGGCGACCGGACCGGCGTTGCGGGTCAAGGGTGCTGCGGCCCAAGCCGTGACGGTGCGCGATTTGTCGCTGGGTGGCGCCTCAGCCGGACTGTATGTCGATGCCTCGGCGACAGCGGTCGCGCACGGCGTATTTGTGACCAACGCCACTGGCTCTGGCGTGGTGGCGGCCAAGAGCGGTGCCGTTAAGGTCGTCGACAGCGTAATCGCCGAGACTACGCCTGGCGCAGAATGGCACGGCCAGGGCGCATGGGTGACCAGCGGCGGCCAAATGAGCCTGCACCGCGTGCGGCTGTCACGCAACCACGCCGCCGGTGTGCTGGCGGTAGGGACGGGCTCTGCCGTTACAGCGACGGACGTGCTGGTAGAGGACGTCCGGCCGGCAAGCTCCGGCATGTGGGGGCGCGGCTTCGATGTCGCCAGCGGTGCCCGAGCGGAACTCACCGAGGTGCGCGTGGTGGGCGCGCGCGACATCGGGCTGCGTGCGGGCGACGCCGGGACGCGCGTGGAGGCCGACCGCTTGCATGTGCGCGTGACCCGAGCTCAAAAGTCGGACGGCATAGGTGGCGACGCCCTGCACGTTCGCGATGGCGCCACGTTGCGGGTGCGCCACGTCAAGCTGACCGCCAATCGGCGTGCCGGCGCGTTCGCCATAGGGACAGGGTCCACGCTTGAGCTGGGCAACGCGCTTGTTGTTGCGACCGCCGCCGAGCCGGCGGCCAAAGCAGACAGCAGTGCCATTGCCGCCCAAGCGGGCGGCCACGTCCTCGCTACGGGCGTTGTGGTCGCCGATACCGTGGGCGTCGGCCTGCTTGCCAACGACCCGGACGCGCGCATCGAGGTCACCGCCGGTCTGGTGCGCGATACATTGCCCTCGCAATCGACCGGCAGCGGTGGCTACGGCGCAGTGGCGCAGTTTGGCGGTTGGATGTCCCTGAACGGTGTCCGCCTACACCACAACCGCGAGCTTGGCGTGAGCATCCACGGTGCCGACAGCTTCGCCGCGCTTCGCGCAGTCGTAGTAGATGAGACGATTGGCGCAGAGCTCGGCGCAAGCCAGACCGGGATCGGCGTCAAGGTGAGCGGCGGCGCGTCCTGCGCGATGGACGACGTTCGCGTCAGCCACAACCGCGCAGCTGGCATCGTCGTCGGCGAGGCGGGCTCTGCATTACTCGGGCAGCGCGTCCTGGTAGACCGCACTGCGTCAATGGCCGGCTTCGGCGTCGCGGGCTACGGACTCTCGGTGCGCGAAGGCGCCGCGGTGGACCTGCGTACGGTGCGCCTGTTTGGCAACCACTCGCATGGGGCGTTCGTCCTTGGCGCGAAAACGCGGCTGGTCCTGCGCGATGCCCTCGTCGACGGCACCCTGCCGCGACAGGCCGACGGCACGCTGGGCTTTGGCATTGCGGCCGGCGACAGTGCCACGGTCGAACTCCTCGGCGCACGCCTGCACGCCAACCGCGGGTTCGCCGTTTTGGCACAGGGGCCGGCGGGTTTGTTTGTCGGCCGCGATTTGTGCGTGACCGCCACGATGCCGGACGACAGCCTGCAGGCCGGTCGGGCCGTTGCGGCGGAGCTCGGCGCGCGGCTCGACTTGCGCGGCGTGCGCATCATCGGCGCTATCGACGCTGCGGTCACGGCGGTAGGCGGCGCCCAGGCCCGCCTTGTCGGTGTTCGAGCCGATGGCACGCTTTCCGACTTGAATGGCGTGGGTGGCCTCGCCCTGGAGTGCTTCGACAAGGGCAAGCTCGACGTGGTGGCGTGTCGCTTTGCCGGCAGCCACACCGCCGCCATGCTGTTCGAGAATTGCTCGGTGTCGGTGACTGGTTCCGCGCTCTTGCAGACAGCGGGCGCCAAGATGCTGACCTCAGCCGGCGCGACCGCTTTTCAGTTCGGCGACGGGTTGATTGCATCCAAGGGTTCTGCGCTGTTGGTGCGTGACTCGTTGTTCGCAGGCAACCTGCGCGCGGGCATCCTGGCGCTCGGTCCGATCAGTGTCCAGTTGATTGGCGTCGTTGCCACCGGCAATGCCTGGGGCGTCGTGCTGCAAAAGGGTGCCAAGATGAACGGCAAGGGCAACGCATTGGTCGCCAACACCATGCAAAACGAAGTGTCGCAGGGCGGCCTATCCGTGCCGGCAGCGCCAAAGCTCGTGCCGACCGAGGCCGAGTCCGCCGGGCCGTGAATTCGGGATTTGGACGATCCCCCCCATTGTTCAACTGCCTGGCGCCACAGGTACTTTTCGCGCGCCGGCGACAATTACTTGGCAGGCCGACGGAGGCGTCCGGCGGACTTCGCCTTAGGCGGCAGGGGCCCGGGGTGGCACGCGCTCAACGCTCGACGCGCAACACCCGATTGCCCTTTCGGTCAGCCACATAAAGCTTGGCATCGGGGCCCGCGGCAAGGCCGGCCAGAGCGCCTTTGGGCAGCCCTGTTTCCACCGAGCCGAAGAAATCCCCGGCAGGCGAAAACGCGTACAGGCGCCCGGTGCCTGCGTCGCCCATGTACAGCGTGCCTTCGTGCAGCAGCAGGCCGGACGGCTGGTCAAAGCCGCTGGCGACCTCAGCAAAGGAGGTGGTCTTCCACACCTCCATCTTGACTTCGACCGGGTACAGTTTGACGTCCTTGACGAACGACCCGGCCTTGGTGTCCATCCGCAGCACCCGGCTATTGCCTGTGTCTGCGATATAAAGCGTCTCGGTTTTCGCGTCATACGCGAGATGTCCAGGCACGCCCGCGACGCGCTTGAGTCCCAGGCCCAGGTAGCGGCGCTTGCTGCCATCGCTGTGATCGTCCGCGCCGTGGGGGTGCGGCAGGCCAAAGTCGTACAGGTCGATATTTCCGGACAAGCCGTTGAAAACGAAGTAGCTGTTTCCACTGGCCGCGGCGATTCCCATGCAGCGCGGCGTGTCGTGCATCATATCGAGGTGCACTTTGGACGCGTCGGGGCCGTAGGTCTGAAAGTCCTTTAGCATTGCGGGCCACTGGACCGGGCCCATGAAGTCGTTCGCTGGCGCCATGCCGTTGTAGTCGTTGCGGGTATCGCCGCAGGTACCAAACGTCTTGTTGTCTGAAAACGAGAGGCTGATCACCTTCTCCAAGAAGTGCATTTGCTCGTCGCGATAGCGCTGCACCTTGGTGGCGGTCCCGCTGGTAACGCCGTGCGCGACCGTCAAGGCGCCGTCCTCAAAGCTGGCCACCCACAGTTGGTCCGGTTCGGTCGGGTGGAAGCCAAGCGCAGTCGGTTGCTTGAGGTTGGTTGTCAGCACCGGTGTCAGCGTCGCGGTTGCCGCCGTCCCGATCAGGTAGCCAGGGCTGACGCACGACCCCGATGCGCACAACGCCGTCGCGCAGTCTGCGGGGATTTTGCACGCCGAACCGACCGCGCAGGGGCTGCAAGAGCCACCACAGTCCTTTGCCGTCTCGGTGCCATTGACGATGCCATCGATACAGCTTGCAACGGCTACACCACCGGAATCTGCGCCGGCGTCGGCAGACCCGCTAGTGGAGTCCGCGGTGCCGGTGGCCGACGCACTCGCACCCGCCTGCGGGGCTCCATCGCATGCCACGGCCGCAAGCGCTGCGGCCAACAGGGTCACAAATCGGTTTTGTCGGGTCATGGGTTTGCTGCGTCTGCCAGGGTGGCGACATGGGCCGCGCAGTCTAGCTGACTCGCGTGACAAAAGCGTGACCTTTGTTGGCTGGCGCCGGCAACACATGGTCCAGCCAAGCGCGCAAATGCGCGCCTTGGCTTGCAGGCTCGCTGTGCGGGCGATACGGTAGCGCCGCGTTGGGCGACGTAGGGGAAGACATGAAGCGCAGGGGTTGGATTGGGTTTTTCGGCGCTGCGGTGCTATGTGCTTGTTCGGCTGAGACGGCGGCACCCGCTGCTGCAACTACGACCGACGCGGCAGCTAGCGCGGATGGGGGCGCAACAACAACCGACGCCGGGGCTAGCGACAGCGCCAAGGCGGATGCGCCTGCCGCGCCCGACGCTGCGGCGGACGGGACCACGGCCAGTGATGCGACTGGCTCGGCGTGTCCGCAAGCGGCAGCACTGCTCGACATGGCCAATGCAGCCGGCGCTGGCGACACCTACGCCAAACCGAAGCTGTCCGGCAAGTGCGAAAACGGCCAGTTCGTAGTCGCTTCCAACGGCATGCCGAGCTACACCTTTGTGTCGATGACACCCAATGCACTCAAAGCCCAAGACTACACTTGGAAAATCCCCTCCAATCCAAGCGCAGCCGCACAGACCTCGGCAATTCCGGAACTTGGCCTCGTCGGGTTTTCCGTGGCCGGCATTCCGTTCTACGGCCCCAATGAAGGCGGACAACCGGTCGCAGAGGCCTACGGCGACCCGATCTACAACGGCATCACCGACGGCTGCAACGGTCACACCGCGCAGAACGGCGACTACCACAACCACGCGCTCAAGCCCAAGTGCCTGACGCAAACGGCCGTCGCCAGCAAGACCCCGTGGACGCTGCCAGACGAGGACGGAAGCAAGCCGTCGCCGATCATCGGCTTCGCGCTGGATGGCTTCGCCATCTATGGGCCGTGGGGCTGCACCGACGTGGCGTGCGCCAAACCCGTCAAGTTCCAGAGCGGCTACAAGAAAACCGGCGACCCCAAGACCTACGCCTGGAAGGCCTATACCTACACGGCCAACGCCGCAGATTCCACTGTGCTCGACGCCTGCAATGGCCGCACCGGGCCAGATGGCGTGTACCGGTACCACGCCACCGACGGGTTTCCGTACATCCTGGGCTGCTACAAAGGCACGGCCACGGGCGCCGGGGCCGGCAATCCGGTCGGTGGCGGCGGCGGCGGTGGTGGCACGGGTCCGCAGGCATGCACGGCAGACGCGGACTGCACCGGCACCAAGTGCCCGAACGGCGCCAAGGCGGGTTGCAAGTGCATGACCGTGCCGGACCAGGCCAACAAGCTGTGTGTGCCACTGTGCAAGGCGGACGCTGATTGTCCGGCTCCGCCAGGACAGTCTGGCAAGTGCATGGTTGCGCAGGGCATCTGCGAAAAGCCCGCCGGCGCTGGTGGCGGCGGCGGTTAGTCGTTGTGAAAGGTCGAGCCTGGCTTGCGCCGGTCGGGGCTGCGCTCAGCATCGGGTGCGGCGCCGGAACCGTCGGACAGGCGGACACCAGCGAGACTGGGTCGGAGGCTGCGGCTCAGACCGTTCGGTACGTTCTGGACTGGGCACCGGCCAAGGCCGACAGCGGCTCGCCAAAAATCCTCCAGATGTCGCTGCGGACCTGGTCGTTGCAGTTGGTGCCGTGCCCTCAGCCTGCTGCCGATGTCGGATGGTCGCTGGTTTCCGAGGCGTGGGCCGACCATGCTACCGAGGCGGACTCCTCGCTTTGGGTCGCAGCCGCTACGGAAACGGCGGGCGCAGTGCTGACGTCGCCGATCCGCGAGGTCCACGGCACGCCCTGCGAACTGCTGTGGGTGGTGTCGGCGGGTACGCTGGCGAGCGGGGCCAAACCTGGTGCTCCGGCGTTCTCGGCGCTCGTGCAATGGAGCGACGGCAGCGGCCCGCACACCCGAACGCTCGTCACCCCGGTTGCAGATGCGGTCAAGGTGCCACTGGGCGCGCTGCCGCAAGGCAAGGTTTGGTCAGTGCGGCTGGTTCGCTCGCTCGAGGGCGCACTCGACGGCCTCGACCTCGCCCATGGTGCGACTGAAGCGCTGGCATGGACGGTCCTGGACCGAATCGTACAAGCCGGCAACGTCCGGTTCGATTGAGCGCTACTTGATGAGTTTGCAAGCGCCGCTGTCGCTGACGTTATGGCCCGCTTGCGCAGCCTGACATGCGCCGTCGTAGGTGACGTTGTCGCAGCCGCACACCGGGATGAGTCCGAGCGGGCAGATCTTGGACTTGATCGCGCAAGTGCCAGTGCCGACGCAGACGCCCGCTTTGCCGGGGTTGCACCAGTGCCCAGCGCCGCAGGCCGTGGCGCTTCCCAACGTGCAGGCGGCGCCCGCGCAGTCGGGCAGCGGCTTGAACACGCAAGTGCCCGTCGCGGCATCGCAGGCGTCGCTGGTGCATGCGTTGCCGTCGTCACACTTGACGTTGAGGCAGCCGCTGGCCACCTTGCAAACGCCCGCGTATTGCACGTTCTGGCCGGCGGCGTTGGCTGAGCACTCGTTGCTGTACGTCTTGTTGTCGCAGCCGCAGACTGGGGCATAATTGGCGAGGCACATGCCCGGCTTGGCCGCGCAAAGTCCCTTGCCACCGCAGCTGCCCTTGCAGAAGCCTGCCGCGCCGCAAACCGTCGCATCGCCCACCGCGCAGGCGTTGGTGATGGGACAAGCGCCGTCGCTCTTCTTGGCGACACCGGCCAACAACCCGTAGCAGCTGTTGGGGTACGTTTTGCCGTCACAGCCGCACTGCTGCGCTTCGGCGGTGGTCTTGGGGCAGGGCTCGGTCGGCTTGGCGGTGCAGACGCCTTGCATGTCGGCGCCGCAGCCAGATAGGTCGCAGACTTCGCCCGCCGGGCAGACGATGCCCAGCAAGCCACCGCACGTCTTGGCTTTGCACGCGCCGCTGGCGACCACGTTGACGCCCATGGCCGCGGCCTCGCAACTGTTGCCGTAGGTGTTGCCGTCGCAGCCACAGACCGGTTGCACGACGTCTGGGCAGACCGTGGGCTTGTTGGTGCACTTGCCGCTGCCCGAGCACGTACCCGCGGGCCCAGCGCAATAAGATGACTTCCGCACGCGAGTGGATCGCCGATCTTGCACGCGCCGCAGCCGGCGACGGGCGAGAACACACACTGTCCGGTCTTGGGGTCGCACACGTCGAGCGTGCAGGCGTCGTTGTCGTTGCAGGTCTTGGGCGCGCCAGCTTTGCAGACCATGGCGACGCAGACGTCTGGCGCCGTGCACGGGTTGCCGTCGTCGCAGCCTAGCGCGTTGGCGCTGTTGAGGCGGATTCACGATCCCCCCCATTGTTCAACCACCGAAAGTAACGTCGAATTCCCGACCAATCTTGATCGCGCAGCTCCACGCGCAGAACTTTTTTCGCGCCCAGCCGCGGCATTTGCCGAAAACAACCGATCACCTTGGCATCGGCGCACACGTC
>SXRM01000032.1 GCA_005792545.1 Pseudomonadota bacterium
AGGGCAAGGCGATGGACAAGATCCTGCGCAAGTAGTCAGTGAGTGTTGAAAAAAGCCGCATCTGCGGTATTTCGCGCCATTCCCTGCGCCCGGACGCTGCCCTCAAGTGAACAGGCAGAGCCCGCAGTCGCCTGGCACGCTCCTTGCACCCCGACGCAGCACGCCGCGGCCCGCTGCGGTGCCTTTCTACTCGCGGAGCTTTGTCATGCGGCCTGTCCGACACCTGGTTCTGTTGTCTGCTACCCTTGCCGTCTCGCTTTGGGGCTGCGGCGATGGCGTTTCGACCTCCAAAGAAAACCTGGCGAACGGCGCCGGTTCTGGGGGCTCGACCACAAGTGATGCATCTACGTCGGGCGGCGGCGGCAACTCCGGTCCTGCACAATCTTCCGGCGGCGCCGACAAGCAAAACGGCAATTCCGGCAGCGCCGACGCCGGCACCAGCCAACCCGCGCCGCCGATGAACGCCGATGCCGGCGCGATGGCCAGCGATGCCGCTGCCGCAGATGCTGGGGCCGCCGCTGACGTTGCCACCGCCGACGCCAAGGCCGCTGCTTGCAACAAGACCGACCCGGTGGTCCTGTACTTGTCCGCCGACGACAGCAACTCCATGGCCAGCGCGACCGTGGCGCGCGGTCTCATCTTGCAAGGCCAGTACGCCTATAAGCCCGTCCGCGCCTACGAATTGCTCAACTACTACGACTTCGCCTACCCGCCTGCGCTGCCCAACGAAGTGACATTGAGCGCGCAATTGCGCAAAGAGGCCGCGCCAACGGGCACGTTCCGCCTGCAAGTGGGCGTTCGCGCCCCGGACTTCAGCGAAGCCACCCGCCGGCGCTTCAACGTCGTGATGACCGTCGACACCTCGTCGTCAATGGGCTGGGGCGGTCAAGGCGACACTGGCATCGACCGCGCTCGCGACGCGTGCTTGGCATTGGTCGCCGCGCTCGACAAAGGCGACCGGTTTTCGCTGGTGACTTGGGGCGGTAAAGTGCAAACGCCGGTCGACGGCAAGCTCATGGCGGGCAAGGACAATGGCGAATTAGTTAAGGCATGCAACGCGCTGCAACCGCAAGGTGACTCACCGCTATCCGACGGTCTGCAAGTAGCCTATGGCGTCGCCAAGAAGCACTTTGACAAGGCCGCCATCAACCGGGTGATCCTGGTCAGCGACGGCGGCGCCAACGTCGGCCAACAAGACGCCGCGCTCATCGCCCAGTACGCCAAAGGCGCCGACGGCAAAGACGACGGCACCGGCATCTACCTGATGGGCGCAGGCGTCGGCGACCCGTGGAACTATAACGACAAGCTGATGAACACGGTGACGGACGCCGGCAAGGGTGCCTACGTGTTCCTCGACCGCCAGCAAGAGGCCTACGAGGTATTTGGCAAGGGCCTGCTGCGGCATTTGGAAGTCGCCGCGCGCAACGTGCAAGTCCAGGTGACCCTGCCACCGACGTTTGCCATCGACAAGTTCTACGGCGAGCAGGTGTCGACCAAGAAAGAGGAAGTGGAACCCCAGCACCTCGCGGCCAACGACGCCATGATTTTCCACCAGACCATCCAGTCATGCGATCCCGCGAGCCTAACTGGCCAAGAGGTCGTCAAGGTCGTGGTGACGTGGCAGGACGCCCAGACCCTGCAAACCAAGACGGCCGAGTGGTCGGCCAAGTTTTCGGATCTGCAAGCGGGCGACCACAAGCTGCTCGACAAGGGCGCGGCCGTCGTGGCCTACCGCGACGTGCTGGTCAAGACCCAGCAGCTACAAGGCGAAGCTGCCGCCGTCGAGATCAAGAAGGTTGCCGCCGAGATTGCCGGGACTGCCAAAACCTTGGGTGGCGACCTCGATCTCGCCGAGCTCGCCGACTTGCTGATGGTCTACGCCCAGACTTTCGCCAACGGTCAGGCTCCAGCCTACGCCACCATCGGCGCCGGCACCGTCGTCGAAGCACCCAAGTGCACGTGCAAAGGCGTGGGCGTCGACCTGCCGGCGATGGCCTGCGCGCTCGACGTTTGCGGCGAGGGCACTTTGCTGGGCCAGGAGGTCAAATCGCCAACGGACTCCTCGACCACCGGAGCGTTCGCTGCGGTCGCCCAATTCGGCAACGCCGGCAACCACCTCAAGCCCCACCTGGGCGGTTCGTACGCGCTTTTGGCCACCGGCCCCGCGACCGGCACCTCCCACAGCCAGGACCTCGGCGGCAAGTCCATCGCCGACCCCTACGCCGGCGGTCAGGGCAACGTGCACAACGCCGTGCAGTGGCGGCTGCACTTGAAGGCCCCTGCGGGCGTCAACGGCATCCGCTTTCGCCACGTGTTCTTCAGCGAAGAGTACGACGACTACGTCGGCACCCAGTTCAACGACAAGTTCTACGCGGTGCTCGAGGCCGGCAGCACCAACGGCGGCGCACCGACCGTCATCAACTACACCGACTGCCGCAACCCGCAGACCTACCACGACTTTGTGTGCAGCGCCGGCATGCAATTCTGCAACCCCAAAGCCCGCTATTGCTACGTGGCCATCAACACGGCGCTGTCCGAGTGCTGCTGGCTCAACGGCTGCCCCAACGGCAAAGCCAAGACCAACATCAGCGGCACCGGCTACGAGTGCTCTGCCAGCAACAGCGGCGACGGGCCCACCCACGGTTCGTCCACCGGTTGGCTGCAGACCGAGTGGCCGATCGAGCCCAACGAAGAGTTCTACTTGACCTTTCACGTGCATGACGTCGGCGACGGCGTATTCGACAGCGAGGTCATCCTCGACGCCTTGCAGTTCGTCGGCAAGGTCACGCCGGGCACGGTGGCGATTTCGCCCAACCTGTAGCGCCAGCTTGGACGGGGCCGGCGTCGCCAGGGGGCGGTTCCTAAAATGGGGGCGAACTGCGGGCCGGTGCTCAGACACACCTCGCAAATACTGCCGGCGGCTGAAGCCGCGGCCTAGGGGTGCAAAGCCTTGCCTGCGCAAGGCTGAGTAATCAAACACAAACTCTCAGCCCGGCGCAGGCCGGGCTTGGTAACCTAAGCCCGCGGCTTCAGCCGCCGGGTTCAACACGAACGCCATGTAGTTACCCGAGTTGTGCGCACCGGGCTGTGTAGCCCAATCCGTGAACCGCACCCGCATCGCCATGTCAGCATTGACGCCAGCCACGCCAGCCCGCACCATCAGGCGATGCGGAACGCGTGCGGTGCAGGTCTGACTTGCTGCGGCGCCCTGGTGGCGGTTCTGGCAGGTTGCACCTCACCAAACGCTGGCGATCCAGCGCTGCCAGGCAACAGCGCCCCCAATAGCCTGGTGGGTCGCAACCACGACGCCGACAGTGCCGCGTCCGCCCAAGCCGAGACCGCCGGCACTGCTGCTGCCGACCAAGCGGACAGCGCCACCGATCCCCATGTGTGGCAGGACGTGGACTACGACCTGCTCGATCCACCCGTCGACGGGCTGGCCGACTCCGGGCCCGCCAAGCCGGCTAACCCATGGCAGGGCAAGACCGTGTTCCTGATGAGCCTGGACAACAGCTCGCGGTGGCTGCAGCGCATCGACGTCGCCACCGCCAAGACCACCAATGTCTGCCAGTTGCCGCAAAACGGTGCCTACCCGTCGCTGACCTTTCGCCGCGACAACGTACTGGTCGGCAGCATCAAGGGCGCCGGGCTCGACGAGATTGACCCGTGCACCTGCAAGATCAAGGCGATCGGCAGCTATGGCGGCGCGACCGTGGTCAACGGCATCACTTCCAACCACGCCCAGGGCCTGTACGGCGTGTCGTCCGGGCTGCAAGCCCTCATCGAAATCAACCCGCAATCGGGGATGGCGACCACCGTCGGCAGCGGGCTTGGCGTCGCTTTTGGAGCCAATGGCGCCACGTGGTCCGACATCGGTCAGAACCTGCTGGCCATCAACGGCAAAGACGATGGCCTGTATGCCATCGACCCCAAGACCGGCAAGGCGGCGCTGTTGGCCAAGCTGAGCAAGCCGTTCGCGTCGGTCGGCATGGAGCGCCATCCGGCCAACGACCACCTCTACGCTTGCACCGACGACAAGGTGCTGCGCGACATTGACCCCAAGACCGGCGTCGTGACCGAAATCGGTCCCATCGCCCAGAGCTCGGTGTGCACCAACCTCGCGGCGCCGTGGGTGCCGTTTGAGTGTCCGTAGCCCGCTAGTCGAGTTCGCGTCCACAGACCCTTTGGAAACTGTCGCACGCGCAGCGCCGCGACGGACTGTCCGGACACCCTGACCTGTCGGCCGGACACTTTGCGTCGCCGTCAGCGTCGGGCCGTAGACACCAACCTGCTGTAATTGCCGGTATCGATGTCGCAGCCGAATTCGGCACGCCGTTTGCTCGTGCACGTCGCACCCCACGCCGCCCTGGCGAGGTGCGCCACCACTTACCGCAAACGGAGTCCCGTCATGAGTTTCCTCGTTGCCCTCAAGCTATTCTCGCTGGTCCTGAGCTTCGCCTATGCTGTTCGCTATTGGCAGAACACCCGCAAGGCCAATCAGGCCCTGCGCGACAGCGCCAAGGCCCAGGCGCAAGCCGTGGTGCTGCAGCCCGATGAAGTCGCGCCGCCGCCCAGCGGCCGGGTGCGGGTCGAAGGCGTCGGCGGCTTGCCAGACCGCATCGTCACCCACACGCGGGTTCGCACTGAGCAGGGACCCGGCCGGCTCACCATCTTCTTGCCAGAGGTCACCACTGAAAGCCACAAGTGGTGCTCGCTGTTCGGCTACACGTTGATTGGCATCGGTCTGGCCATGGGCATCAACGCGTGCTTGCCCGGCAGCCAGGCCAATGTGGTCGGCTCGTGGGTCTTCGCGGCGATTCTCGGCGCGTTTGGCACCGCCCTGCTCGGCGTCGAGGCACCCATCTGCCGAATCGAGCTGCGCGACGGCAAGCTGGGCATCACGCGGGCTCTGGGGATCTGGTTCCGGCGAACCGCTCGCGTAAGCCGCTCGGCTTCGCTCAAGTTCCGCGGCGAGTCGCAAGCGCCCTTTGAGATGGGCCGTTGGCAACGGGCCACGTACTACGATTTGACCATCCAGCGCTGGATGTTGAATCGCCGAGAACTCATCGCCTGCGACACCGGCGTCGGCGACTGGGTCACCAGCGTGCTGCAGCAGTGGCAACGCACCGGTCGCATGCCCACGATGGTGACACCCTACGAGGCCCCGCAAGTACGGGCTCCGCGCCGCTCGGCCGCCTGATTCTGCGCGACCACCCGACTACGCAACAGGTCCGCGGTCAACGCTTCGTCAACTTGCCGCCGACAGGGCCGCCTTGCGCGCCTTGACCACCTGCTCACCTTCGCGGCCGTCGAGCTCCGCCAGGTGCGAAAATGCCCAGGTGAACGAGCCTACACCCATCGTCAGCGAACGCAGTTCCAAGATCAGGTCGGCGATTTCCGCCAGCGGCACCTGGGCGTTGACGATGTCCCAGCCGTTCCAGCCGGGCTTGCCGTCGTAGCCCTGGATCTGACCACCGCGCCTTCCCGTCACCATGCGCTGCGCCCGCGCGGTGTAGTCGCTGGGGACACTGACTTGGACCGTGACGACGGGCTCCAGCAGCACTGGGGCGCCGTTGGGCGTGCCCTCGGTCATGGCGATGCGGGTCGCGGCCTTGAAGGCCATGTCGCTTGAATCTACGGCGTGGTAGCTGCCATTGGTCAGCGTTACCGCGATGTCCACCAGCTCAAAACCGAGCGGCCCCTGCTTGAGGAACTCGCGTGCGCCATTTTCGACTGACGAGAAGAACTGCCGTGGCACCGCGCCGCCGACCACGGTTTCATTGAAACTATAGCCCGCGCCGCGCGCCTGCGGCTTGATGTCGATGTACACGTCGCCAAACGCGCCATGTCCGCCGGTCTGGTGCTTGTAGCGTCCGTGTTGGTTGAGCACGGGCTTGCGCAGGGTCTCTTTGTAAGGAATCTGCGCGCGATCTGCCTTGACCTCGACGCCAAAGCGGTTCTTGAGCCGCTCGATGGCATTGCGCAGGTGGATCTCGCCCTGGCCCCACAGCACCATCTCGTGCGTCTCGGCCGACTGCTCGTAGCGCAGCGACGGGTCCTCTTCGCAGATCCGCAGCAGCGCCCCGCCGAGCTTGACATCGTCGCCCTGCTTGAAGGTCTTGACCGCAAAGCTGAAGCACTGCTGCAGCGGCGTCGGCCACGGCACCGTCACCACCCGACCAGCAGCCAGCGCCTGGCCGGTGTGCACGTCGTCCATACGCCCCAGGGCCACGATTTCGCCGGTGCCCGCCTTGGCCAGCTTCTTTTGCTGCGCGCCGAACAGCCGCTGCACGCCGCTGACCCGGTTGGGTCCCAAGAACTGGCCGTCCTGCACCTCGCCGCGCCAGATCCGCGCGATGCTCTGCTTGCCAATATGCTGCGCGTGCACCGACTTGAACACCTGCGCGATCATCGGTTCGTCCGGGATGCCCAGGCGTGCCGCCGTCTCTGCAACGTTCGGAGCCTCGTGCCGCAGCATCTTGAACAGGCGGCGGATGCCGTGGTCCTCCTCTGCGCTGCCAAACAACACTGGCACAATCAGGTCGCCGGCCAGATCGCGCTTGAGGTTGGCATAGACTTCGTCGGTCGCGGGCGCGATGTCCTCGAGCAACTCTTCCATCAGGTGGTCGTCAAAATCGGCAAGGTGCTCCAGCATCTCGCGACGCGCGTCGCCCTCGGCCGGCAGCACGGCATCGGGCATCTTGGTCAGCTGGGCGTCTTCGTGCGGCTTGAAGCCCCAGGCGCGCTCGCTGACCAGATCGACGAAACCGCTGATGTTGGCTCCATCCTTGATGGGCAACTCGCGCAGCACCAGCGGCCGGTCGCTGACTGCTTGCAGCGCCGCGAGCACGTCGTTGAGCTTGGCCCCGACACCGGGCTGGTCGCACTTGTTGATGAACAGCACGTGCGGCACCTTGCGCTCGTCCAGCATCTTGAGGATCGGCGCCGCGCACAGCGCCTTGGCCGGCTCGGGTTCTACGACAACCACCGCGATATCGGAAACTTGCAGGGCATTGAGGCCGTCCTGTTGGAACTCGACCGAACCCGGGCAGTCGATGAACGTCCACGCTTCGCCGAGGTACTCGCAGGTGGCGACCGTCAGTTCGGTGGACATGCCGCGCGCGCGGGCCTCGGTGCCGGCGTCGCCCACGCTGTCGCGGGTCTTGACGCTGCCCTTCTTGGGCAGCGCACCTGCGTGGAGCAGCAGCGCCTCAAGCAGCGACGTCTTGCCGGCAAGGTACGGTCCAACAAGCGCAGCCACACGGGGCGATGATGGCGTTTTGGTGGGCATGGGCTCCTCCAGCTGGGCGCCGGCAGCGCGGCCGGCTTGGCGCGGGTGAAAACGCGGACGGCCAGCAGGCCGCACCGGCGCGGAGTTTGGCCCGAGATTGGCGCCGACTTCGGGCTGCTGGCGACGTTACGCTCGGGCAAGGGCGAGATCAAGCGGCATGCACGGCCAGTGTGGCCAAGTGGTGACAGCGCGTCGAGCAGCTGCACGGGGCCCAACCCTGCGCAAAACCGCCCAGGCTGCTACTTTGTCGTTGACCGCGCAACGCACAGGTGCTAGTCTACGTGTTAATTCCGCGCGGCGCCCGAGTCGCGCAGCGCAACAAACAGGGCTCCATCGCTGTCCGGGGGCGGGCAGCAGCGAGGTCGCTATGAATTCTGCCGCCCATCGGCATGTACACGCCGGCGCGACCACTCTGCTCGTCGCGGGCCTATTAAGCCTCGCCGCTTGCGCCGACGCCGAGCCGACCGCTGGTGAAGCGACCAAGGCCGTCGCCTTGACCACCCCTGGCGCGCTGGTGCGCGTCACCCTCAACGGGCAGGTCGGCGTGCTGCTCGACGAACTGCCGGTGGCAATGCGCGATCGCGTGGCGGCCGAGCTGGCGGCGCGGCCTGTGAAGTTCTGGCAAGAGCGCGCCAAGGCCCAAGCCAACCTGGCGACCTACCGCCTGGTGTTTCGCCAGTCTTTCTACGGCGCTGGCACCAAGAAGAAGCAGCTGCCGCTGCCGCCTGAGTCGCAACGGTTCGTTACGCTGCAGGGCAAACCCAAGCGCGCCAAAATCGGCGGCCGCCACGACTACGTTGTGGTTGGCTATGCGTTGCAGGGCACGCTGCTTACCGACCCTAACTCGCCTGCCACGTCTGAAGCCAAGCTCGGCAAAGTCGGCGGCTTCTGGGACGAGCCGATGACCTACCCCATCGATCCAGAGTTGCTGTTTCAGCGCACTGGTTACGCCTGCATGGACGAGGAGGACTTTCCGCCCAACAGCGTCGAGTCCGAAGAGGTCGATACCTTCTACGACCACGAGTGCGCGGTCGAGAAGGAGCTCAGCCCGCGCGGCTGCCACCAGACTCACATGCCGGCCAAGTCGTGCAAGCAGGCGCTCGCCGACCACGTCGGCAGCTACGACACGGTGGTGCGCTTCACCCGGCTGGCCTGGGACAACAACCTCGCCAATCAGGTCCGCGTAGGCTACCCGTCACCCAATGGCGCCGACCTGTCGCTGGAACTGGGCGAATTTGCGATCAACCGCGTCACCTACCGCTATATCGCGCCCGGGGCGTGTGAGCTCAAAGAGCAGTGCGTAGGAGGCACCGGCTGGCGCCGCCTGTTGCAGTTCGCCACCTCAGACCAGAACGTCGGCAACCAGACGCTTTCCATCGGCAAAGTCGACTACTATCTGACCGGCGAACAAACGCTGAACGACAAGTACCACATCTTCGAATTCGACCAGTGTCACCAACACTACCACTTCACCCACTACGGCAGCTTCACCTTCGGCGGCGACGTCGCCACTACCGCCAAGCGCGGATTTTGCTTGCAATCGACCAATCGGCCCTCCAACCACGAGCTGTCGCCGCTACATAACCCGTACGGCGGCTGCGACATCCAGGGCGTCGAGGTCGGCTGGGTCGACCAGTACAAGGCCGGGCTGCCGTGCCAGTGGATCGACGTGACCGATGTGGACACCAGCAAAGGCCCTGTGACCAAGGACTTGGGGTTCATCAGCAATCCTGACGGCTTCCTATGCGAAGGTGCCCCAGTGCTTGATGCCGTCGGTAATCCGGTTTTCGAGCCGACGCAGTTCACCAACGCCAGCGGGCAGACCGTCTATCGCCCGATGTGCACGTTCGCGCCCAACTGGCAGGCCAACAACGGCCACGCCTACCCGGTAACGCTGCCCACGCCCGGCAACGGCTACGTTACCGCCGCTTGCGACCGTGGCCAGCTTGGCCCACTGCGCAACTGCAGCTGGAAGGCTTCAACGCCCAAAGTCACCTGCACGCCCGGTGCAGTGACCAAATTGTCGTGCACGGTCGGCGACAAGGCCGCGCCGCAAGTGGTACGCGTGTGCGAATTCAGCCACAAGCTGGGTGCCGGCACCGCGTGCGTCCACGCCGAGGCCTTGGCGAGCCAGGCGGTGTCGGCGGGGACGTCAACGGTCAGCTTCACTTGCCCCGCCGCACGCGATGCCCAAGAGCCGGGCGGTGCAGTGGCGCTGTACGACGGTGCCGCCTATCCGGGCGATGCGGCCGCCAAGGTCAAGTGCACGGTGGTGCCGTAGCAGCGAATACGCCCCGGCTGGACAACCGCAAGCGCTGCGCCTTGCCATCCTGCGTGGGCAGGCAAGGCGGGCAATTTGCAACGGCAACCGCGTGACTTCTGGCGTTAGGGCCTGAAATGATTTACTCAATCATTTCTTTGGCCCGATTGCTTGTTTCGTGGGTCGCCGGTTCGCGGCCTCGGAGGCCGACTCGCGGCTCCACTGGTTGCCGAGCGCGTTCAAGTCATTGTTTGCTTGACCCTTACCGAGGCGCGGCAGTGGCTGCGGTTGCCCTTGGCTTGCTTGCTGGCGCCTTGCCCGCGCTGGCGGCTAAGCCCGCTTCGCCGACTGCCGAGGCTGAGTCCATTGCCGAGACCGCGGCCCGCCGCTACAAGTCCGGCGACTACGAGCTGGCAGCGCAGCTGTACGATCGCGCGTACGAGCTGGCCAAGCGGCCGGCGCTGCTGTTCAATGCCGCGCGCTCTTGGGACCGCGCCGGCCGCCTAAAAGAGGCGCTGCAGCGGTACGAAGCCTGCATCGCCGTTGAGACGGACGCCGGGCCACGCGAAGAGGCGCGCCTGCGGGCTTGCCGGTTGCGCGACTGCCCAGGACGCGGGCGCAGACACCGAGGCCGACTTCGCCAGCGGTCAAGAAGCGGTAACAGAACCCGAGATCACCGTCGCCGAGACCGCGGCTGAGACGGCAGTCGATAGCAAGCCTGCCTGCAAGGCCACCGAAATCAACTGCCTGACCAACTGCGCCGTCAGCAGCTGCCCGATGCAGGCGTATGCCTGCAACCAGGACCCGGACTGCATGAAGGTCTTGACGTGCTACGTCGCCTGCAAGGACACGCCATGCCGCTTTGGCTGCATTGGCAATGCGCCCACCGGGACCAAAAGCAAGGTCGAGGACCTAGCCAAGTGTCTGGGTAGCAACTGTATGTGATGGCGTTCAGGCCTGGCCGGCCAGAAACCGCGCCGT
The DNA here is from genome assembly GCA_005792545.1 of Pseudomonadota bacterium. Classification (GTDB taxonomy): domain Bacteria; phylum Myxococcota_A; class UBA9042; order UBA9042; family UBA9042; genus SXRM01. Next base: position 10,533 of record SXRM01000032.1, read on the forward strand.
GCGTACCTTCAGGCCGCCCGGCGTGCCGTGCAGCGCCTGCAACAGCGCCGCATCGCGGTAGGCGCGCTCGACCGGAAAGTCGCGGGTGTAGCCATAGCCACCGTGGACCTGGATGGCGCGGTCGCTGACTTGGGTAGCTGCAGTGCCGGCTGCGGTCTTAGCCTGCCAAATGGCCGCCTGGGTTGCCGCAGCCAATGGCCTACCGGCTCCCAAATCGTGGTCGACCAGCGCCGCCGCCCGCCCCACCAACAGCGCCGCCGCATCGATGTCCAGTGCGCTGTTGGCGACGTGCCATTGGACCGGCTGCAGCCGCGAGATGGGCGCGCCGAATTGGACGCGCTCTTCTGCATAGCGGCCGGCTGCCACGGCAGCGCCGCGCGCCACACCGACCGCAATCGCCGCGACCGACAGCGCCAGCCACGCCTGCAACGCGCGGACTTGTGCCGCGGCGTCGGTTGTCAGGCGCGTCGCAGGTGTCGCGTTCAATTGCAGCGTTCCGCCCGCCGCGGCGCGCAGACCCAGCTGGCGCTCAATGCCCGCACGGGCCACGCCGGCCGCAGCCAGCCCGGCAACGAACAACCCGCCATCCGGCTCCGCGCGCACTACGGCAAAGTCGGCGCGCTGGGCGAGCGCCGCCCAGTCGGTTGCCCCAGTCAGCGACCAGGCGTCGCCGGCAACAATTGCCGTTACCCCTGGCGCGTCGTCATCCAAGTGCGCCCTCGGGCCGTTCAGGCAAAGGCAGCCGAGTTCTCGGCCTTGCGCCGCAAGTTTCGCGCGGGGCAGGTCGCCCGCTGCGGCCAAGGCACGCGCGGCCAGGCCATGCTCCGCGACCGCGAGCGCAAGCCCGGCATCGGCAAAGGCCAACTCGGCCAAGGTCAGTGTCCAAGTCGTCGCGTCAGCGCCCAAACCGCCCACGGTCTCAGGGCTCAACAAGCCAAAGGCGCCAAGTTTGCGCAAGGCCTCCAGCGCCGCCGCGTCGGGACCACCCTCGCCGTCGCGGTGGCTGGCCGTCGCGCGCAGCGACTTCGCGACCGCTGCGACGCCTTGCACGACCAGTTGCTGGTCTTCTGTGGGCTCAAACAACATGGCTACCTCGCCAAGACCTATTGACCATCGACCAGCGCAATGCCGCGCTCGCCCAACCACGTGCGCACTTGGGCCACGATGGCATCTAGCGACGCGCCCGGGGTGAACACCGCCGCAACCCCAGCCGCCTTGAGGCCCGCGAGGTCGCCGTCGGGGATGATACCGCCCAGGAACACCGCGACATCGCCAGCGCCGCGCGACCGCAGTCCGTCCAGCACTTTGGGCACCAGGGTGTTGTGTGCGCCCGACAGGATCGAAAGCCCCACGATATCGACGTCTTCCTGGATGGCCGTGTTGACGATCATGTCTGGGGTCTGGTGCAAGCCCGTGTAGATGACCTCAAAGCCGGCGTCGCGCAGCGCTCGCGCGACGACTTTGGCGCCGCGGTCGTGGCCGTCCAGGCCGACCTTGCCGACCAGTACGCGTCCGCGGCGGGTGGTCGTCGGCCCTGAAGTGGCAGCGGTGGTGTCGCTCATCAATTCCCCCTGTGCATTCAAAGGCCAGCGGCCAGGCTGCGCGCGATGACCAGGCGCTGGATTTCGCTCGTGCCCTCGTAGATGCGGCTGACGCGGACGTCGCGCCAGACCCGGGCAATGGTGCTGCCCGCATCAAAAGCATCCGGCCCGGCCAGCTGCATCGCGGTCTGGCAGGCAAAATTGGCGGCCTCGGTCGCAGCCACTTTGGCCATCGCCGCTTCTTTGGTCATCTTCTTGCCCTGGTCGCGCAGCCATGCCGCGCGCTGAACCAGCAACCACGCCGCATCCAACCGCAGCGCCATGTCGGCCAACCGAAACAGCGCGTTCTGCTCGGTGCCGAGCGCCTTGTCGCGCGCCGCCCGTGCCGTGAGGATTCGACTGGTCTCACGTAGCGCGGTGTAGCCCATGCCGATCGCCTGGGCGCCGATGCCGCAGCGGCCGCCGTCGAGCGCCGTCATCGCGACCTCAAACCCTTGACCCAGCGCGCCGAGCCGCGCCGAGTCCGGCACCACCACGTCTTCAAACGCGAGCGAAACGGTGGAACTGCCGAGCAGGCCCAGCTTATCTTCGTGCCGACCGACCGAAAATCCGGGCATGCCAGGCTCCGTGAGAAACGCGGTAATGCCCCGACTGCCTTTGTTCGCGTCGGTCTTGGCCATGACCAGCGTGACGCCAGCGACATCGCCCGACGTGATCCAGAGCTTATTGCCGTTCAGCACCCAGTCGTCGCCCCGCCGCTCTGCCCGCGTTTGCAGACTGGCGGCATCCGATCCGGCGCTCGGCTCAGAAAGCGCAAAGCTTCCCGCAAGGTACTCGCCGCTAACCAGCTTGGCCAGGTGACGTTGCTTCTGTTCGTCAGTCCCAAAGCGCGCGATCATATCCGCGACCATGTTGGTCACAGCGACCGTGACGGTCGTCGACGCGCAAGCCCCTGCCAGCTCGCGGATCGCCAGCACGTACGCTAGGTTGCTGCCGTCAAGCCCGCCAAACGTCGGGTCGATCTTGATGCCCAGCAGGCCCAGTTGCCCAAGTGCAGCGATGTTCTCGCGCGGAAAGATGCCGGCGTCGGTACGCGCCGCCCGCGGGGTCAGGTGGTCGCGCGCTGCTGCACGGGCAAGGTCTGCGATGTGCTGGTCGGCGGCACCAGGCTCAAACTGCATGTCGCCCTCGCCTACGCCATCAGCGCGTATTCGTTCAAGGTTTCGCGGGCAATGACCAGACGCTGGATCTCGCTCGTGCCTTCGTAGATTTCGGTGATGCGCGCGTCGCGGACATGGCGTTCCGCGTTGTATTCCTTGACGTAACCGTAGCCGCCGTGGATCTGCAGCGCCTTGTGGCACACCCGCGCGGCGGTCTCGCTCGCGTAGAGCTTGGCCATCGCCGAGAACTTGCCGTACTTCTGACCGGCGTCCTTGGCCGCTGCCGCCCGCCAGATGAGCAACCGCGCCGCCTCGATCTCGGTCGCCATGTCGGCCAGCATCTCCTGGATGGCGCCGAAGTCGCCGATGACCTTGCCAAACGCCGACCGCTCACGGCTGTAGCGCAGCGCCTCTTCGAAAGCGATGCGCGCGATGCCGAGCGCCTGCGACGCGATGCCGATGCGCCCGCCGTCGAGCGTGACCATGGCGACCTTGAAGCCGTCGCCTTCTTTGCCCAGCAGATTGGCGACCGGCACGCGGGTGTCCTCGAATACCAGGCTGGTGGTCGAACTGCCCTTGATGCCGAACTTGTCCTCGACCTTGCCGATGCCGTAGGGCGACTCTTTGCGGTCGATAACAAACGCGCTGATGCCGCGGTGGCGCTCCGCCGGGTTGCTGTGCGCGATGAGCACGCAGGTCTCCGCCTCTTGGCCGTTGGTGATCCAGTTCTTGGTGCC
>SXRM01000270.1 GCA_005792545.1 Pseudomonadota bacterium
CGACTTCGACATCTTCTCGGAGTCGATGGTCACGAACCCGTTGTGCAGCCAATACCGCGCGAACTCGGCGTCGTTGGCGGCCTTGGACTGCGCCAGTTCGTTTTCGTGGTGTGGAAACACCAGGTCCTTGCCGCCGCCATGCAGGTCGAACGCCGCGCCCAGGTGCTTGCACGACATCGCCGAGCACTCGATGTGCCAGCCCGGTCGACCACCGCCCCACGGGCTATCCCACGCCGGTTCGCCCGGCTTGGCGCTTTTCCACAGCGCAAAATCGGCCTGATTGCGCTTGCGCGGGTCTTCGGCCACGCGGTCCGAGGCCCCGGCCTGGTTGTCGGACTGCGAGCGGCCGCTCAAGGCACCGTACGCCGCGAAGTTGTCGACCGCAAAGTAGACGTCCTGACCGCCGAACTCGCCGGGCACCGCATAGGCGTGGCCGCGATCGAGGATCGTCTGCACCATGGTCACGATCTCGGCCATGTGGGTCGTGACCCGTGGCTCTTCGTCGGGACGGCGGCAGCCCAGGCGGTCCATATCTTCGTGAAAAGCCGCAATGAAGCGCTCAGTCAGCGCCTCGCAGGTCTCACCGTTCTTGTTGGCGCGGGCGATGATCTTGTCGTCGACGTCGGTGAAGTTGCGCACGTAGCGCACCCGGTAGCCGAGCTTCTCAAGGGCCCGCAGGATCACGTCAAACACGACATACACGCGGGCATGGCCGACGTGGCAGTAGTCGTAGACCGTGACGCCGCACACGTACATGCCGATCTGGCCGGGCACCAGCGGTTCGAACGTCTGCTTCTGGCGGGCGAGGGTGTTGGTGAGGCGCAGCAAGGCAGGTCGCAAAATCGTTGGGGTTCTCGACTAGCGCAGCGACGTGCCAACGGCGACGGCTGGGCGCAAGGGGGGCGGAATTGTAGCTGAACGAGGGGGGCGTGGCAACCGCAAGCCGTTGACGGTCCCAGCCCGTGCCGCGCCCTGGACAGCCATCGCGCACCCAGGTATCCAGCGCCACCGGTTGACCGGCGGATGGACCGATGGGCGAAAAGTGGGTGCTGCTGGCCGCGGTTCTGTGGTCTTCGGGCGGCGTGGTCATCAAGTCGGTGCCGCTGGGTGGCGCCGCGATTACTGCGGGCCGCGCGCTGTTCACGGTCGCGTTCTTTGCGCTGGTCGTCCGGCCTAACCTGCGGCGAGCAAGTCTGGTCACGGCGCTCGGCTACGCCGGCATGATCGCGACCTTCGTGCTGGCCTGCAAACAGACCACCGCGGCCCAGGCCATCGTGTTGCAGTACAGCGGCACGGCCTGGGTGCTGCTGGCTGGGCCACGCTGGCTGGGCGAACCGTTTCGGTGGCGCGACCTGGCGGTGGCGGCAGTTTCGATCGCTGCCATGGCTTTGTGCGCGCAAGAGGCGTCCGGGTCGGGTCAGTGGACCGGCAACTTGCTCGGCGTGCTGTCCGGCGTTTGCTACGCGGTGACGGTGGTCTTGATGCGCAGATCTGCTGCCAACGGTGCGCCGGGCTCGGCCGAAGCGAGCATTTTGCTCGGCAACGCTCTCGCGCTCGCCGCTTGTCTGCCTTTCGGCTGGAGCGACCTTGCCGTGGGTCTCGACCTGCCGGCCGTCGCTGGGCTGGGCTACCTCGGCATCGTTCAAATCGGCCTTGCCTACTGGGCCTTCGCGCGGGGGCTGCGCAGCGTGCCGGCTGCCACTGCGGCGCTGCTGGCCTTGGCTGAGCCGGTGCTGACCCCGGTGTGGGTGTGGCTGGGCACCGGTGAGCGGCCCGCGGCAACGACCGTGGTCGCTGGCCTGGTTGTCGTGGCTGCGCTCGCCTGGAGGGCTTGGGCTGGCCGGCGCGATTGACGGCAGCGCGCAAGGTTTGCGATCTTGCCGACCGCAAGCCGCTAGCGGCACGCATCAGGTTGCCATGCGCTCGTCGAAGACTTCCCGAATCGGCCTCTTGACCGGCGGCGGCGACTGCCCGGGGTTGAACGCCGTCATCTGGTCGGTGGTGCGCGGCGCGACCGGTGCGGGTATCGAGGTGGTTGGCATTGTCGACGGCTTCGAAGGCCTGGTCGGCGGTCAGCGCGACCTCAATACCCGCAGCCTGCGGCCCATCGACGTGCGCCACATCTTTGCCCAGGGCGGCACGATGTTGGGCACCACCAACCGCGGCAACCCGTTCCGCTATCGCACCCAGACCGCCGACGGCGTGCGCGAAGAAGACCGCGGCGACGAGGTCGTCCGCAACATCGGGCTGCTCGGCCTGGACGGCTTGATTGCCATCGGCGGCGACGGGTCGTTGGCCATCGCCCATGAGCTGGCCGGTCGCGGTGCCCATGTCATCGGCGTGCCCAAGACCATCGACAACGACCTGGGGTCCACCGACACCACCTTTGGCTTCTACACCGCGGTCGAGGTCGCGATGCAGGCGCTCGACCGCTTGAAGACCACCGGCGAGTCGCACGACCGGGTGATGATTCTCGAGGTGATGGGTCGCTATGCGGGCTGGATTGCTTTGCATGCCGGCCTGGTCGGCGGGGCGCACGCGGTGTTGATTCCTGAAATCCCCTACAAGGTCGAGAGCGTGCTCAACAAGATTCGCCAGCGCTGGCGCGAAGAGGGCCGCAACTTCACGCTGATTGTGGTTGCCGAAGGCGCGCACGCCCAGGGCGGTCAGACCGGACACCTGGAGCCGGCGACGACTGGCAAAGTCGCGCGCGTCGGCGGTGCGGCCTTGGGGCTGGAAGCGGCGCTGCGGTCCGCTTTTGCCAATGGCTGGGACCGCCCGGAGCCGCCCGAGGTTCGCACCACCGTGCTCGGTCACATCCAGCGCGGTGGCACGCCCTGCGCTTATGACCGGCTGATATCGCTGCGGTTTGGTGCGGAAGCGGTGCGTCTAGCGCAGTCCGGCCAATGGGGGCGCATGGTCTGCTTGCGCGGCACCGAGATTGCCGATGTGCCGCTAGGCGAGGGCATTCGCAAGCCCAACAACGTGCCCGTCGATGGCCAGTTGCTGGCACATGCGCGCTGCGTCGGCGTGTGCCTGGGCGACTGAGCCGTCCCGGCCAAAATCTCCGCTATTTCAAGGTCCTGAACAGACCCCCCCATTGATCAGGCTGGCGGGCCGGGGGTGAGGCGTTTTCATAAAACGACCAGCAATATCAATGATTTGAACAAGGCCCCCCTTCGTCCGGCGATCGTCGGCAGGGGCATTGGGTCCCCAGTACCAAGCCGTGCGAGGCCCGCGCGGCTTGCGTTGCGCTTCCAAGGGGCCTACAAGGCCAGATTGGCGTGGTCCGCCCCGGCCCGATCCCACGGTCGGCGGCGCGCGGACCCCGCACGCAAGGCGCGCCATGTTCGACAAGGCCAAACAGCACCGCGGCGACCAGAACAAGCACGGCAAGCCCGATGCCGGCAAAGCTCCGCAAAAACCGCACGAACAAGCGGCCGCGCAAGACATGCCGGCGCTGGGCGGCGCGGGTGATCCGCTGGCCGGGGGCGCAGGTGGCGGTGCGGGTACGCAGAGCGCGGAGCAGGATCCGGCGCAAATTGCTGCGCAGCAAGCGGAATTGGCGCGCGTCAAATCGTTGCCAGCCGGTTCGCCAGAGCTTGAGAAGTACAAGGATCCCGAGGCGCTCGGCGCGCAAGTTCCCGAAGGAAAAGGCAGCTCTGGTCAGGCCAAGTCACAAGCCCAGGGTATGTCGCCCAAGAGCGAAAATCAGGGCATGGCCACCGTCGGCCCCAACGCCCAGCAGGTCAAGACCGAGCCGGGCGGCGACAAGGTCAACGTCAAGGCCGAGCAGTTGTACACCGAGCCGCCGTCGAGCGGTCCGGCCGCCGAAGGCGCATCGAACGCCAGCGCGGGCCCGGGCGCCGTCACCAAGCCGCAGGAAAAGGCCGCGACGCCGGCACAGCAGCCCGCTCAGGATGTCGTTGGCAAAGAAGACGCCGAAAGCAAGCAACCGGCGCCGCCCAAGGAAGAAAAGGCCGAGGCGCCGGCAGGCGAGGCCAAGCAGGCCGCAGGCGCAGAGCCGGCGGCCGCTCCGGTCGCCACGCCCGAAAGCCCAGAGCAGGGCGACGCAGCGGCCGAGGCCCAGGGCGCTTCGCAGCCGGAAAAGTCGCCAGAAAAGGCCCCCGAGGGCGTTGCGGCAGCGCCAGCCACCGCCCCCGCTGGCAAGAACGAGCAGGCCCCCGAACAGCAATTGGCAGGCCCAGAGCAGGTCGCTGACTTGGCCGGCGGCGGCCAAGCGCCAGCCGATGTCCAGGGCAATGTGCAACCGGTGGCCGGCGGCAAGGCCGACAAGCCGGCTGAGGCTGGTGTTCCCGACCAGTTGGCGGGCAAGAAAGAAGAAGCGGCAGCTGAGGTCGTCGCGCCAGTTGCGGGCGCCAACGAAGCGGCCGCCATTGAAGGCGCGCCCGTTGCCCAGGGTGCCTCCGGAGCACCAGAGGCCGCAGACGCCAAGCCGGCCGACGCCACAGAAGCGCAGGTCGCTCCGGTGGATGGCGCGGCACCCGCAGCGCCCGCGGGCGCAGGACCGGCCGTCGCCGAGACGCCAGCGCCAGCGGCTGCCGGCGCAGGTAGCGTGCCTGCGGCATCGGCCGGCGCGGTCGGCGAAGTGGCTGCAAAGCTTGAGCAAGCGCCCAAGGGTGACCCCGGCGCTGGCCCAGATGTCCAGCAAGTCGCCGAGGCCGGTCAGACGCCTGGCCAGGCGCAGGAAGGCGGAGTCGGTGGCGGCGCCGCTGGCAGTCCGGCCGCGCCGGCTGGCGCACCGCGCGAACAAAAAGCCGACGTCAAGGTCGATGGCGCCGGCCCGGTCGCCCCGGCCCCAGCCGAGGGCGGTGCATTGGAGGCCCCCGCCACCACTGCCGAACCGGTTCCAGATGCCAACGCAGCAGGCGATCTTGCCGACCCGTTCGCTGGGCGAGTTGCCGCGGCAGAGCTCGGGTCGCAGGTGTTTGGCCTGACGGCCGACAATGCCGCAGCGCAAGCGCTGGAGTCGCCGCTGGCACAGGACCCCGGTCGCGTTCAGGCGATTGCGCAAATTGGCCAGGACGCGGGGCTCGATCCCAAGTCGCTGGTGCCTGAGCAAGCTGCGGATCAGAAGAAGCAAATTGCCACGCTGTTCGATGCGGCCACCGCGGGCAAAGCCCAGTTTGGCAAAGGTGGGCTGCCTGGCTTTGGCGGAGCGGGCGCCAAGCTGGACTCTTGGCTCGGCAAGGGCAAGGACCTGCTCGGCAAGGGCGAGGACCTGCTGGCCAAGGGCAAGGAAATGGCCGACATGGCCGGCAAGCTCGCCAAGGATCCGAGCGGGCTGGTCAAGCAGCTCGGCGCAGGCCGCGGTCTGCCGGGCGAAGTGCGTCAAAAGGCCGAGAAGTCCCTGGGCATGAACCTGGGCGACGTCAAGGTGTTCGCGGGCGACGCCGCGCAGAAGCTCGCAGGTGAAGTTGGCGCCAACGCCTTTGCCGCCGGCAAAGACATCGTGATGGGCGCTGCCAGCAAGATGGGCGAGGGCGACCAGGCGCTGGTGCTGGCCGAGGAATTGGTCCACGTCGCGCAGATGAAGGGCAAGGGCGCTCTGGAGCGCGGTGCCAAGGGCATCAGCGCAGCCACCGACCGCGCTGAGAAAGCCGCACGCACGGCCGCTGCCAAGGTGCTGGAAGGCGCCGAAATCGACGCCAAGGCCTACGAAGGCGAAGCACGGGCGCTGTACCGCAACACCGGCAGCGCGCCGGCTGAGGGCAGCGGGCCCGAGATGCCGACCAGCGTCACGCTGTCTATCGCCGGCAAGTCGACCGTCGTCAAGCTGCCCAAGCTCACCCCCGGCACCACCAGCAAGATGGTTTCGCTGCCGGCGCTCAACGTCAAAGGTTTGTCTTTCGAGGCGCAGGCGCGCTTCAAGTTCGACCAGACCACCGGCAAGTTCACCGGTGGCACCGCCTACGGCACCATCGGCGTCGGCGATGTGATTACGCTGGCGGACACGCAGGTCACCATCGACCAGAACGGGTCCATGAAGGGCTCGTTCCCCGGCGCGACCTTCAAGGTCGGGTCGATGGTCAACGACACCATTACCGCGACCGTCGGCAACGCCGGTGTGACCGGCAGCGGCACCTATCAATACTCGCAGTTGCGCGGCGCCAAGCTCGACACCTGGCTCAAGTCCGGGTCGATGAAGATCGACGTCGGTGCCGACGCCAAGGTTTCTGGCAGCGGCACGCTGGGCCTGGAAGTCGGCGATTTCTCCGCCGGCAACATCAAGGCGTCGATCGTCGACAAGGCGCTCGGCGGCACTGTCACCGTCGACAACAAGAACAGCATCTCGCTCGGCAAAGCCGCGGTCTCGACCGGCACACTGACCGGGCCCATGACCAAAAGCGAAAAGGTCGAGCTGTCCGGCGCGCTCAAGCTTGACGTGACGGCGCTGCCCGGAGGCAAAGGCACCGTCCAGGCCAAGTGGGACTCGGACGGCAACAAGATCAGCGGCCAGGCCGCGTACGAGTTCAACGGCTCCAGCACTTGGGGCAAAATCGTCTTTACCAAGGCGAGCCTGACCGGCGAAGTGGCCGACCAAAAGCTGGCCAAGATGGCAGGGTCGGGCACCGCCGTCTACGACAGCCTGTTCAAGGGCAACTGGAACGGCGACGTCGATTTGGACGCCGAAAAGGCCAACTTCGAACTCGGCGGCGAATTGGTCGCCCC
>SXRM01000033.1 GCA_005792545.1 Pseudomonadota bacterium
CCCAGACTGCCTTCAAAGTGTCTGTAAATCAGCGGCCTTACATGACGACCACACATAACCGAACAGGCATGTCGCCAACCAGTTGATTCTGCTAGCTATGCCTTCGTGGTCAAGCGCACTCTCTGCGATCTGCGCCCGCCGGTACCGGCGGCTTGACTGGGCCGGCGCCGACGTGCAGTCTGGCCGCATCGCCGGCAAGGCACGCCAAGCGGAGCCATCCACCATGTCAGAGCCCAAGACCCGACCCACTGGCGCCGCGGTGGACGCCTACCTTGCCGCCCGCGGCGACCCGCAGCAGCGTCTGGATTGCGCCGTTCTCATCGACTTGATGCAGCGCGTCACTCATGAGCCGCCGCACATGTGGGGCCCGAGCATCGTCGGCTTTGGCTCGTACCGATACACCTACCCCACCGGGCATTCTGGCGAGGCGCCGCTGGCCGGTTTTGCGATTCGCGGTCGCGAACTGGTTGTCTATGTCGACGTCCAGGGCGACGACCAGCAGCAGTTGCTGGCAAGGGTCGGCAAGCACAAGATGGGCAAGGTCTGCTTGTACTTCAAGCGCCTGGCCGAACTGGACCTGGCTGTGCTTGAACAGCTGGTCGGCAATTCTGTTGCAGGGACGCGCGCGCAGTACGGCTAACCAGGATCGCAATGACCCGTGGCCATCGCGATTGCTGTTCCTGCTTGTCGAGTGGGTCGCAAACTCCCGGCTTTGCAAGCCGACTCGTGGCTCCGCGGTTATCCAAGGTTCTGATCTCAACTCAAGGCGATGCTGCATAGTACGCGACGACAGCCTTGTGCACGGCACACCGGATCCGACCACACTCGCGCTCTGGCCGGTCTTTGCCAGCTTGGCACCGCCCGCTACGCTTGCCGCTCGGTGCGCGCTGGGCGAACTCGCACTCTGCTTCGAACGGCACCGCGCGCAGACCTGGACGCAACACCGGGTGCGGTTCCTAAAATGGGGGCAACCGGCGCGATGGTGCTCAGGGACACCTCGCAAAAACGGCCGGCGGCTGAAGCCGCGGCCTAGGCGTGCAAAGCCTTGCCTGCGCAAGGCTAAGTAATCAAAAATAAAATCGCAGCCCGGCGTAGGCCGGGCTTGGCATCCTGAGCCTGCGGCTTCAGCCGCCGGGTTCAAGACGAACGTCATGTAGTTACGCGAGTTGTGCGCTCCGGGCGGTGGACCCCAATCCATGAACCATACCCCGCAAGACCGACACGGCGTGCGCGCCACCGCCGCCCGTGATAGACTGCGCCGCCGCAGCCCCAGACGGCGCGCCGCGGCCGACTCGGTGTCCAAGACCAGCACCACAACTTCTGCGACCGACGGTGTAACCGGGCCAGCCGCCCACGGCTGGCTGCTGCACGCGTTGGCCGGCCCAGACGTGCGCCTGACTGGGACTTCGTTGCAACTCAGCGAGGGCGCATCGCTGCTTGGACGCGCTCCCGTCGCCGCCGCCGGTCAGCGCGCCGTGGCGATTTTTGACAAGGCGATGTCGCGCAGCCACGTGCAATGCACCGTGACGGCAGGCGCGCGCGAGTTTTGGGTGCAGGACCAGCAGAGTCGCAACGGCACCTGGCTGGACGGCAAGCCGGCGGCCGAATTACTCAAAGCGCGCCACGGCAGCGTGTTGCGTCTGGGCGACAGCGTGTTCGTGCTCGAAGCCGGTGCGCGGCAGTGGCACGCGTTCGACCGCGCGAGCCGCGGTATGCCAGGACTGTCGCTCGAGGCGCGGCGCATGCGCAGTGAAGTGGCTGCGGCCGCGGACACGCCGGAGCCGGTGTTGGTGACGGGCGCGGCCGGCACCGGCAAACAGCGCACAGCCAGCGAAATCCACGCGCTCAGCCGGCGATTGGGCAAGCTGGTGCGCATCGACGTGGCAACGCTGTCGCCCTCCGGCGCGGAAGCGGCGCTGTTCGGGTCGGCGGCGGGGACGGCGCGCAGCACCGGCGAAAGTCAGCTGGGCGCGTTTCGGCAAGCCAACACGGGGACCCTGGTCCTGGACGATGTCGCGTCGCTCGCGCTGCCCCTCCAGCGGATTTTGCTGCGCGTGTTGCAGACCGGGGTCGTGCGCGGTGTTGGCGAGGCCAGTGACACGCCCATTCGCGTCAAACTCATCGCGTGCACCAGCGCAAGGCTGGACAGTTGCGTCGCCGAGGGCACCTTCATTGCCGAGCTTGCAGCGCGTCTGTCCAAGCAAAGCGTCATGCTCGCCCCGACCGCTCGACGCACTGCGGATTTGCTGGCCTTGATGGACGTCACGGCGGCGCCACTTTGTGCCGCAGGATGGAGTCAGACGTTTGCGCTGACGGCACTGGAGTCTCTGCTTCTCTATGACTGGCCAGGCAACGAGCGCGAGTTGGCGCGGGTGCTGCAAGCGCTGCGGGGTGTGCCACCGCCCATTCCCAATCAGGCCCTACCGACCGCGCTGCTCGCGGCTGCTCGTGGCACCGTGGCGCCCGTCGCTTCGCCCCTGATGGACAGCGACCTGGACCAGACGGCACCGACCCCGCGCGCCGAAGAGCTGCGGCGGCTGCTGGCGCGCTTCAACGGCAGTGTCGACGCGGCCGCCAAGGCGCTGGGGCGCGACCGCAAGCACTTGGATGCGTGGTTGCATGTTGCCGGGATCGACACCAAGGATCGGCAAGGCTAGTCCTTGCCGCCCGAGATTGGCGGCGCGTTGCGCCTGGAATTGCGCTGACGCGCAGCAGTTCGAGCCATGTGGCCCGGGACTTGTCGCAGGTTCGTGACGCGCTGCGGGCCTGAGCTTGCAAGTGGCAGCAGGTGGTGGCGTGCCGGTCGCAGCGGCAGCGTCGTCTGGGGGTCTATTTGACGATGATCTCGCCGTGCGAACCTACAAACGTGCCGAGCGGTTCCAGAGGCCCGGCCGACTTCCGGCTGACGTAGACGTCGTACGCGTCGGCAAGGCAATCGCAGTTTTCAGGCGCAATGCCCCGACCGGACCTTCGGCGCAGGCGCGATCCCGACTGTGCGCCGCAGTACCCTTTGCTGTCAACGTGGCTTGGCTCGTGGCGCAGCCGATTGCGACTGCGCAGGCGGAGTGCTCCCTATCCAGATTCGCCTTGAGGTGAGATCCATCCTACCGCAAGCAAGGAGCGACGAGTCGGCTTGCAAAGCCGCGAGCTGGCGACCCACCTGGCAAGCAAGTACAGCAATTGCCGATGACCTCGGGTCATCGTGATCCGGTCTGGTGGTGCGAGGGCGCTGCGCGAAGGTCGCCGCGCACGGCGCGTGAACACAGCCGGCGCTGCTGCGGTCACGCCGACCGAGCGCTCAGACTGATGCGCTTGCGGCCCACGTCAACGTCGAGTACCCGCACCGTGATGCGTTGCCCGACGGCGACCACCGCATGGGGGTCGCGCACAAACTCGTCGGCGAGCTGCGAGACGTGCACCAGCCCATCCTGGTGGACGCCCAGGTCGACGAACGCACCAAACGCCGCCACGTTGGTCACGACACCGGTCAGCACCATGCCCGGGCGCACGTCGCCAATGCTCCGGATATCATCGCGAAACTGCACCGCTTCAAACTGAGCGCGGGGATCGCGGCCAGGCCTGGCCAGCTCGGCCAGGATGTCGGTCAGCGTCGGCAGGCCGACCTCTGCGTTGACGTAGCGATGCACCGCCAGTTTGGCAAGCGCAGCGGGCTGCGTCAGCAATTGCGCGACCGTCAGGCCCAATTCGGCTGCCATGTGCGCGACCAGGGCATAGCGCTCGGGGTGGACCGCTGAGCGGTCAAGCGGCTGGTTGCTCGCAGCGACCCGCAAAAAGCCCGCGGCCTGTTCGTACGCCTTGGGTCCCAGCCCGCTCACCCGCAACAGCGCAGCCCGATTGGCGAACGGTCCGTTTTGTGCGCGATGGGCTACGACCTTCTTGGCGAGCGCCGGGCCCATGCCAGCCACGTAGGTCAGCAACGACAGGCTAGCGGTGTTGAGCTCGACGCCGACCTGGTTGACGCAGCTTTGCACAACCTCGTCGAGCTTGGCCTGCAACAGCTTGGCCTCGACGTCGTGTTGGTACTGACCGACGCCAATGGCTTTGGGCTCGACTTGTACGAGCTCAGCAAGCGGATCCTGCAGCCGACGGCCAATCGACACCGCGCCGCGAACCGTTAGATCGAGGTCCGGAAATTCCTGGCGCGCCACCTCAGACGCGCTGTAGACGCTGGCGCCCGCTTCGCTGACGGCGACGACCTGGACCTCGGTCAGGCCGGCATCGCTCAGCGCAGCGCGGGCAAAAGTCTCCGTTTCGCGGCCGGCCGTGCCATTGCCGACCGCAAGCGCGTGAGGCTGGTGGCGGCGAACCAGCGCAACGAGGTCGGCCGCTGCCCGCACCGCGGCCGCCCCGCCAGTATGGGGAAACACGGTGGCATGGGCACGCAAAGCGCCGGTTCCATCTAAGACCGCGCACTTGCAGCCACTGCGAAAGCCGGGATCGATGCCGATAACGGGCCGGCCTCCAAACGGCGGCGCCATCAACAGCTGCGTCAGGTTGCGCGCGAACACCTCGACCGCTTGACGATCCGCCCAGTGCTTGAGGTCCGCGCGCAGCTCCGTTTGCAGCGACGGCCACAGCAGCCGCGCAAATCCGTCGTCGGCGGCCGCACGCAAATGCCCAGCCCAGGGCGACGCCGGCTGCAAACCTGCCTGGGCAAGCATGGTCGCGCTGGCCTTGGCCGCGTCCAGGTCCAGCCGAACCCGCAGTGCACCCTCGGCCTCGCCGCGACAAACTGCCAGATAGCGGTGGGCAACCACGCGCCCCATGGGTTCGCGGTAGTCGGCGTAGCCGGCGAACTGTCCGGTGGCATCAACGTGCTTGGGCACCGCCAGACTGGTAATGGCCGCATGGTCCTGCGCCAGCGCGCGCACGGCCCGGCGAATGGTCGGCGTTTCGCTCAGTTGCTCGGCTACGATGTCACACGCCCCAGCCAGTGCGGCCTGCGCGTCGCTGACCTCGGGGCCGACAAATGCAGCCGCTTCGTGCGTTGGGTTGCCCTGCCGCGACTGCGAAAGGATGCGCTCCGCAAGCGCTTGCAGCCCGCGGTCGCGCGCAACACTGGCGCGGGTCTTGCGCTTGGGGCGCAGCGGCAGGTACAGGTCTTCGACTTCGGCGCGCGTCGCGGCTGCCAGCAGCTGTGCGCGCAGGCGATCGGTGGCATGGCCATGCTCGCAAAGGCTCTGCCACACCGCGCGCTTGCGCTTGTCCAGTTCGCGAGCGAGTTCAGCCGCTTCGGCGATGGCGCGCAACTGTACCTCGTCCAGCCCGCCGGTGCGCTCCTTGCGGTACCGCGCGACAAACGGCACCGTCGCGCCTTCGTCTAGTAGCGTCAGCGCTGCGCCAACCGCGGCTGGCGTCAAGCCAAGCTGGCGAGCCACGACGGGTACGATGTCGACAGCAGCAAGGGCGGTCGCGGGTGGGGGCAGGGTCGACAAGGGCAAACCGCAAAGCTTCGATGCGAAGCGCGGCCAATTGTTGGCTACCAGCAGCGCGTTGTCGAGGGGTGGCGGTGGCAATGGGGTGCGGTTCGCGAAATGGAGGCCTGCTCGATGCGGAAACGCTGGCCGGTCGGGAGCGACTGCACATGGCAAGCGCCGAGCACGGCTCGGCGTCGAGCAGACCGCAGCGGATGCCTTCGCGCAGGTCTCCTCATTGGCGCATCGAGGACGGGCGCAAATCCAAACCCGAGCGCCCATTCTTTTTTAGGTTTGTAATTTCAAGCCATTGGCTAGCGGCCTTGGCGGCGCATCGACCGCCTGGCGGAAACTTTCATCCCAGGTATCCGACGCCCATGCACAACGCAGC
>SXRM01000271.1 GCA_005792545.1 Pseudomonadota bacterium
ACGCGGAGCGAACCACTCCACCTCTGCAACACCGACACCGCGCCAAATTGGGGCTTAGTCGCGCCCTGGGCCTCGGCCTGTTTGACGTAGTGCTTCTGCAGAGCGCGCATGATGGCGGACAGCACCTTGCCGCGCAGGTCAGCGTTCCAGGCCAGCAAATACCTTAGATTCGCTGGTACGGTCACCACGAATTGCCGCACCGGCACGTCGCCAATCACGCTGTCGCACAAATGGGCTCCGAGTTCGGTCATACGTTTTCCATCGCATGCCGAGCAGATGCCCCGCGCCTTGCAGCTGAACGCCACCAGCTGGTCGGTCTTGCAGGTCCTGCAGTACAGCCGGCAAAAACCATTGGAAATCACGCCACAATCCAAGAACGCATTGACCGCCTTGGTGATGAACTTGGGCAGCCCGCGACCGTCGTTCGCCTCGCGCAGTTCACGTTGCAACCGCGGCCATTGCTCTACGAAAACCTGGCGTACCAGGCTGTCCTCGGGCGAGCGGCGCACGTACGAAAGGCTGCTCGCCTGCAGGGGGCTGCGGGCGATTGGAGCTTGGCTGAGTCTGGCGGCGAGCGACGGCATCGCGCGCGTGATCGGGAGCAAGCCCACGTTTGCCGCACGGCAGGTTCCTGACCGGCACACAGTCCGGGGTCAGCGTACCCCGGTCGGCAGGCTGTGCCTGCGCCTGTGCCCGCCAATGCCGCCAAAGATACCGCCCTGACACCAGGGCCCGCGTGACCACTGCCGCACCTCGAACTGCCCACCCGGCAGAAACCCAAAAATGGAGCCGCGAGTCGGCCGTCGAGGCCGCGAGCTGGCGACCCACCCAGCCCGCAAAGGGCCAAAGAAACGATTGAACAAATCGTTTCCAGGCCCAAAAACACCACCGCCCCCAATTCCCAGTTTCCCAGGCTTTGGGGGCGGCAGCGCGCTCTCACATTACCGGGGTTCTACGGCGTACACCCCGGCAGATTCACGTGCACGCAGGTCTTGTTGCTCTGGTTGCAGCTGTCCGCCGTGCACTTGTTGGCATCGTCGCAATCAGCAGCCCGGCCGCCGGCCGGTCCACCCTTGTCGCTGACCTGTGCGGCGGGGCTGGCGATTCCGTTACACAACCTGCGACGACTGACCACAGGCGACCAGGCGTACGCCATCTACCGCGGCAACGCGGCGACTTGCGGCGTCTGCGTGCAGCGCCAAGCGTGCACCCACCGCAGCGATGCCGGCTACCGTCGTGAGTTCGGCGTGCCGATTGCGGCCGACCTGCTTGGCCAGCGCGAAGAGATTCTTGCCTTTGTCCGCGCCCGCCGCAAAGGGCTGCTCGTGCCCGAGCACGTCCAGGCGGTGCAGCAGGCGACTGCGCCGCATGCGGCCAGCAGGCCGCCGATTGCGCCACGGGTGGCCACACCCACGCCAAAGCCACGCGCCCCGACAAGGCCACCGCGGCTGCTGCCGTTCGCGCCACCTACGCCGGGGCCGTGGCAGCCAGACCTCCCGCAGTTGTACATGCCGGCGCTGGTGGCAGCGTGGCGCGACCATGTCGGCCGGATGGCCCTTGAAGTCGAAGTGATTGAACCCGCTGCGCCGCCGCCGCACCGACCGTGGGTGCGCGAGAACGCGGCCCGCAGGCAGTGTCGGCGCCAAACTTGGGCCGAGCGGCGTGCCTACAACACCACAGAGGCGAAGGTGAAGGTGAGCCGCATCCTCTACGACTGACCTCAGTCGAACAGTTCATGCCAGGCGACCGCTGGCAATGGTCAGCGACAGGCGCGTCCGCGCAGGGTCGAGGTTTGCCCGAAACACGGCGAATTGGAGGAGCAAGGCCCTGCTTTCGCGGCTGTGTCGCGCGGGTGCGCCGCTACGAGCCGCATCGAAGGCATCGCGGCCACGGTGACGCGCCCGGGCAGCCGCTGGCGCAGCGGTGGCCGGCGCTTGTGCGCGCGACGGTTTCCGGCACTGCGGCGCACGGCCTTATTATTGCTAGATAATTTGGTTCCGGATCTGGTGGGCACCGCCAGAATGTTGTACGCGATGCGCCGCAGCACGGCCGCCGCCAGCAACCCATTGACCGACTTGAGCCACGGCCGCTTGTCTTCGTGCATCAACTTGTCCCACGTGCAGTGGTTCTGGTTCTCGACCGACCAGCGGCGCACCAACAGTTCCAGCCACTGCGCCGAAGTCAGGCGCAGCGCCTGTTCGCTGGTGATGTAGTAGCGGTCCTCGCACGTGGTCTCGCCCGTGACCTTGTCGGTCGTCTCGCAGCGCACACGCAGTGCCGTCTTGAGCCCGGCCCAGCCGTTGTAACCCGCGATTTTTGTGGTCATCCATAGTGTCCGCTCGATGACCTGGCCGCCTGCAGCGAAGGACCGCGCGCTGGTCGTGCCGGCGCTTGGCGCGCGGGTGGAGCACAACAAGCGGCGGGGCAAGCGCAAGCACGCCGACCAATGCACGGGGCCGTGCGAGTGTCCGGATCCCGAGCACGACCACGACGCCTGTGGGCAGGTCGGGCAAGCCGAGCAAACGGAAGCGGCCAAGGCAAAAAGAAAACGCAAAGAGACAAGGCTGACTTGGAGTCAGGCGTTGCAACGCGGGTTCGGGATCGAGATCGAAAAATGTCCTTGCGGCGGGCGGCGTAAGCTGATTGCGGCGATTCTCGACAAGGGGCAGGTTGAACGCATCCTGCGCCACGTCAAGCTTTGGCCGACGAAAGACGTCAACATCGTGGCGATTCGCGGGCCGCCGCACAGTTTTGACGACGCGATCGACGACGCGCCGGGCGAGCAGTTCGACGGCGTCGACGACCGCGTTGAGGCGGATTGGGCCGCATAGCTGCGGCAATCGCCGACAGAACTTGCACATCCTGTGCTCGGGGCTGGCTTTCGTTCGCTGGCGCTGGGC
>SXRM01000272.1 GCA_005792545.1 Pseudomonadota bacterium
GAAAATCCTCCTCTTTGCCGTTGTGCGGCGTGGCGGTCATGAGCAGGAAGTTGCGGCAGTGCGCGCCCAACACCTTACCGAGCTTGTAGCGCTTGGTTTCGCTGACTTCGCCGCCCTGGAACTGCGCACTCATGCGGTGCGCTTCGTCGGCGATGACCAGATCCCATTCGGGCGCGGCCTGGAACGCGGCTTGTAGATCCTCGTTGCGGCTCAACTGGTCCAGACGCGCAATCAGCAAGCGCTTGTCTTCAAACGGGTTGCCGTTGCGTGCCGCGCGGATCATGTCCGAAGTCAGGATTTCAAATTCCAGTCCGAATTTTTCGGCCAGTTCGTCCTGCCATTGGTCGGTCAAACTTCCGGGTGCGACGATGAGGCAGCGCTCCAGTTCGCCGCGCACCAGCAGTTCCTTGACGAGCAACCCCGCCATGATGGTCTTGCCGGCGCCTGGATCGTCGGCCAGCAGAAACCGCATTGGCTGGCGCGGCAACAGGTCGTCGTACACAGCGCTGATCTGATGCGGCAACGGCTCCACCGCTGAAGTTGTAATCGCGAGGTACGGGTCGAAAAGCCAAGCAAGGCGTATGCGAAGGGCCTCGGACACCAACCGCAGCAGGTTGCCGTCGCCGTCAAACGACCACGGTCGGCCGCCGGCGACGAGGTCAAGCCCCGCTTCGTCGTCCCGGTACACGATGCGGCTCGCCAGCCGGCCATCGACCTCGTAGATTACCTCGACGCCGTGGTCGCCGTACCAGTGCGTCGATCTAACCGTGGCGACGCCGCCGGCATGCAGCCCGCGCACGCGTGTGCCGGTTTGCAGTTGTTCGAGTCGCAGCACAGTTCGCGCCTTGGGGCAACACGCGGCTGTCGGGGTCGCCCGGATCGGCGGCGAGCCTAGCGCCGGTGTGGCCGGGCTGCAACGTCGTGCTGGCGCGGTATTTGGGCATGGTTTTGCGGTTGGCGGGGCCGCAAGTGGACGCGTTGCACGTCACGACTGGCCGGTATTGGCCCATCCGTCAACAGCGGCCGTTGGGGCTGCGCATCAGTATTGGTCGGGATCGGCGCCGTCGGAGTATGGAAAGGTGCGCGCAGGTACTCCGTTTCGAGGCGGTACGAAAGCGCCGCTCTGGGCGCTGGTGGCAGGGTTTGTTTGGTGCCCGTGCCGGCCGGTGACAGTGTGACCCACCGTTGTTCGCGCTTGACGGAGGCTGAATTGCCTGGAGCAGCCCTCGCACCAGACCTGGGCGCTGGTCGGCAGTGCCCAAACGGTCGCGTTGCAGTCAGGGCAGGTCAGCTTGCGCACGCGGCGGGCGAGTTCTGTGAGGCCCTGGAACTCCGTTGCCGTGAGGTTGAGCCGGCGCAGCAAGTCGCGCAGGCGGTCAACTTCGGCCTCGGTGAGGGTCGCGGCCGGCGCCCTGCCGATGGCCGTCTTCTGGTCGGCGATGCGGCAGTAGCCGGCGACCGTGTGGCGGCTGAGTTCGAGTTCGTCCGCGATCTCGATGATGCGTGCGCCGGAATTGCGCCGCTGCAGGATTTTGTGCTGGATAGCAGGGGGTAGTTTCGCTGTCATTGTTTCTCCGAACGATACAGTCCAGCGGACTGGTACGCGATCGTACACAATACGGGTTCACGATCGGCCGTCAAGGGGGACGAGAGGGGCCGTGGTGGGTTGTGGGCAAAGTCGGTGCGTTACGACTGCGTGTTGGCGTCCACGAGCGAGGTGGCGAGCGCCAGCAACTGTGCAAGATCATCCCGGTTCAGCGACCGTGCGGCGTCGATCAGGTCGACAAATTTCTCGGCGTCGAAGTCGCTTTGCGAACCTGCGCCGCCACCGCCGCTGGGCGGCTCAATGCGGGTGCGAACGCGCGGCCCATTGCGACCTGATGGTGAAACCGCCGCAGAGAGCAGCGCACCTGGCGAAACAGCGTACAGAGCGCCGAGGCGAAGCAGGGTCGGGTAGCTGGGCAAGCTCAATCCACGCTCAATTCGGCTGAACGCTTCAATGCTTATCGCGATGCACTCGGCCACGTCCGCCTGTGTCATGCCCTTCGCCAGCCTCAAGCGCCGCAGGTTTGCGCCGACATGAAGCGCCAACTGCTTGCACTCTTGGGTAATTGCTGGGCGTTTCGCCATGGCCGCTGCTGCGCCGACGTCGCGGCGGGGCAGTTTGGGCTGACGGCACAACGAGTTGAACGGATCATAACGCCGTGTTATACGCATCAACGATCTTGGAGGCCTCAATGATCCTGCGATCCGCCAACCCGGGTAGCCTTTGCAGTTTCTGGCCGCTGCCGCGCATGCTGCCGCACATCGTCGTTCTATTCTCAGTTGCGTTGCCCTTGCGCGGCGCGGCGACCGCAATTGCCGCGTCGCCGCCAAAAAACACGCGCCCACCGCAGGCAGCCAGCACGTCGGCAGGAACGGGCAAAGGGCAAGGGAACAATGGCCCCGCCAATGCCAAGGACCAGCCGCCGGAGAGCTGGGTCCGTGTCAGCGAGGCCAAGTTGACTGGCGGCGGAGATTCGCGCCCGACGGTCAACGCGAACCTCGCTACGGCATTGCCGGAAATCGAGGCTTGCGCTGAGTTTGCAATCCTGTCGAAGCCTGGCGCGGCGCCGACGTTTCGGGCCTACGTTGAATTCGTTGTCAACAAGGCTGGCAACGTCGAGTCGATTAGTGGCGGAGGCGTCGCTTCGCCGTTGCTCAATTGCTTTGTCAACGCTGCAAGCGGACTCGGGCGCGGTGCCAAACCTGCAAGCAACGAGCGGTACACAGCCTATTTCGCCTGCGTGAACCGGATTCCGTTGGCGGGCCAGCCACAAACTCAGCAGGTCGCGCAGCAGGCCGGGACCGGTGCCACGCACGGCAGCCGATCGCTGGATGCTGGCTCAACGCCAAGCTCAAGGCCGCTGGCTGCCCAGGCTCGGCAAGAGCAGCCGCCCCCACCGACCGTGCCACCGCAGACGGCCAAGCCGGTCGCCGCACCCAAGGCCGAGGAGCCGGGGTTCTTCGAGAAAGTCGGCCATGCGTACATGAATAATCTGCGCGATGAAGAACGCCAGAGGCATGTCGCGGCCCGTGCAGCCGCCAACGCCAGGATTGAGTCAATCTGGGCGCCCGCGCCTGCCGGTGCATCCAGCCGTTGGCTCGGCCGGCCCGTGAACTCATCTTTCGCCGTCATCCCGGGTGCCGAGGGCCGATGCCTATTCGATGGTCCGGCTCCGCCAGCGGTCCCAATGAGCAAGACCAAGACTGAGGTCGTTGAAATCAGGGAAGAGCAGCTTGCAGCGTACGCGGCATCAGCCTCATTCTTCCAGGTAGGTGCCAGCGGTTCGGTGGAAAAGAGCCAGAAGTTCTCGTTCTACACCGCGCGCGCGCTGCAACTTCTCAAGTTTGAGGAGGTAGACGACACCGCGCAGATGCGCCAAGCGCCGCCAGGCGCTGCGTACTACGTCCACGCCGTCTATTACGGGCGCTCGTATGAAGTCTACATTCGCGCCCTCGAATCAGCCATGAAGGCAAGTGGCAAGGTCGGCATCGGGTGGTTCGCAAGCATGTCGGCGGAGCAAGCGCGCAAACAAGAAAATGTGCAGTTCTCCATTGAGTCCCGTGGACTTGAGGCTACCAAGGCCTCACTGTTTGAGACAACGCCGGACAAATTTGCGGAATACTATCGTACAACAGGCGAAGTGACCGACCCAGTGCCTATCATGGTCGAGTACCGCAAGATTGCACCGACCGTAGCGCCGCCCGCCGATCCATATGGGAAAATTCTCCAATAGAAGTGGCGAGTGCAGATTAGTCAAAACCACCTGCTTTCAGCGCAGTTTCGGACCTGGCTTTTGGCGCAACTCTACACCGCACCCTGGCCGCCAGCCTTTTGGCGCACCCCCGCCAACCGCCGCCGCAGCGTCGCCTCGGGCAAGTTCACCATGCGCGCAACCTGCCGCAGCCCCATACCCTCGGCCAATAGCCTCACGGCACCGCTGAGGTCGATGGCACGCAGCGGTCGCCCGCAGTGCTTACCGGCAGCTTTCGCCCGATCCACGCCGGCTTGCACCCGTTCGCGGATCAAGTCGCGCTCCAGTTCCGCCACAGCCGCCGTAATCGTGAACATCGCCTTGCCCATCGGCGTGCTGGTGTCGATCTGCTCGCGCAGGCTGACGAAATCGACGCCCAAGCGGCGGAACTCGTCGAGCGCCGCAAGCAAATGTGAAGTGCTACGGGCGAAGCGGTCGAACCGCCACACCGCCACTACGTCGACCGCGCCCGAGCGAGCCAGGTGCATCACGCGCGCAAGCTCCGGCCGGTCGCGCTTGGCGCCAGACTCGCCAGCGTCGGTGTGCTCGGCGACGACCTGCCAGCCGCGGGCATGAGCAGCCTGGCGCAACGCATCCAGTTGAGGCGCCGCGTCCTGGCCGTGGCCGACGGTGGAGACGCGGGCGTACAGGACTGCGCGCAATTGGCGAATTGAAGGCATGGTTATCCTAAGTGCGCACCAGCACACAGCTACCGGCAACCCGTCGACGCGGCGTGGGGGCTGTGAGCGCCAGAGGATCGCTGGCGACAAACTCAGCCTGATCCATCACGTTCTCTTCGCCTCGACGCGGAATTGCGTCGGCATTTCGGCCGAGCGGCAGGCGACCGCACTCCGCTTGCAAGGTGGCGCGCATTTGGCCGCGCCGCCTTGATAATTTACCTAGCGCGACCGATTTCGTCGCACTACTCGTTTTGGCTGGACACGATGCCCCCTTGCTTTGGCCGACTCCGGACATGTTGTCCCCTAGCTTTGGCCGGACGGTGCCGTTGGCGCACAGCACGGCTTCTCGCGCTCAACCCAGCACACAAGCGCCATTCGCACCCTGTTTGGCAAGGGGATTTCATCGGCCAGCCGCAAACTGCGCCGCAGGGTTCGCTCGGGCAGGCCAAGCATGGCGGCCGTCGCTGCCACGGAAACGCCAAGCCGCGCGTGCCATTGCCGAAGCTCTCTGCGGGTCTGCGGCAAGCCCCGGCTGTGCAAGCGCGAAAGGCCGCAAGCACACTGTTTTTGGATCTCCGGTCGGCCAATTGCGACGATGCCGCTGAGGTTTCCGAGCAATCCGCGCTCCAACGTCCAACCGCTCGCCAATCCGAAGGCAACAGCTTGATTCAGGACGCTGGCGAGGCGCTTCTCCACGCGCCTGTCCGTCCGACGGTCTGCGCGCTGGCGGATGCCAAGTTGGCGAGCCAGCCTGGCTGCGCTGATTCGGAACGGCCCGTTGCGCTTTACGCCCGCGCGAAAGCAATGCGAAAGCGTCACCGCGAATGCCGGCAAGTCTTTGTACCCACGGCTACTTCGCGCTGACAGCAGCGTCCATGGGAGCGGCCAAAACCACTTTCCGCACAGGGCGGGCGCCGTGCCGACCACGTCCTCGGCAAGAGACGGATGCAAGCTGAGCATGTAAGGGCCTGTGCTTGCCCGAGCAACGGTGGTGATGAGCGGGGCGTCAAGCTCGGCCCCGTCTTCGGCGCGCTTGACGAGCTGAACACTGAGCAGCTTAGCCACTCGCCCAGCAAGTTCACGGCGCGAATCCTGGGTATCGGCGATACCCTGAACGTGAAGGTGCTCAGCCGGCCACCACCAGAACGGCGCAGCACATCGATTCGCGTCCCAGGCAAGCGCCAAGATTGTGATCAGGTCGACAAGCACAGCCCATCCGTACCGTTTGGACACGTCGGCAAGCGCTGCCGCCCCGTCCATCTCTTGGTCGCCGATTGTCACGGTGACTTTGACACGCGAGCCCCAACCAAATCGAAGACGGCCCGGCCGACCTGCTCCCCTCGCTTTCTTCAGTGAGACAGCGCCTCTTTGCCGGAAGATCGATGTGGCGCTCGGCGACGCCCCTTGCAGCGCGACGCCGATTGCCCGTATGCCGCCGCAGGCGGGTGCAACAAATGCGCGATCGGTCATGGCCTGCTCCGTTGGCTTGACGCAGGTTGCTTCCGCCGCACTTCCATGAGGCGGTTGCCGCCTCGGCCCTCGTCGATGACCTCGTAGTCGTCGTGGATGTGGTCAGAGTTGCCGCTGCGTTCCTCGTCCTTGTCTGTATCAGCCTGAAATGACTTGTGTTGCGACGCACCGGTCGACTTCTTTTGATGGCGCAAAAACCCGCCAGCGCTGAAATCGCGAACCAACGAGAGGTCATCCATGGCTTTGGTGTGGTTGGCCTTGACGACCCGCAGGACCAGCTCGTTCTTCGAAACGACCCTACCGCCTTTGAACTTGCCGTCTTTTTCGCGACCTTGGTCTTGCCCTTTGCCGACGACGCGGTCGAGGTTTGCCACCCACCGTGCGCCATCCACCAGTGCTGACGAGCCGCGGGCTGCGCCCTGATCGGTAATCCCATTCAGGCCGGACTTGTTGGTGTGATGCGCAAACAAGATGGTTGGCTCGCCCGCGAGCGTGCGCAGCTTCTCCATGCACTCAATGAACGACGTTGCCTTCTGGTTGTCGAGTTCGACCTCTGGGCCGAAGAAGCGGCTGCCGGGGTCAAAGATTGCCAGCGACAGTTCGCCAAGGTTGCCGAGGGAATGCTGAAGGCCAAGGAAGTACTTGGTCGGCTTGCCTTGCTCGTCGGTCAGGGCGACCTGTTGACCCGACACCGGCAAGACGAACAAGTTTGCGTCGATGGTCTCGCGGTCGCCCCACAGCTTGCCTGCGCGAACGGACGACCGAATTCGTCGATGAAGTTCCGGCGTATCCTCTTCGCCGGACACCAGCGCTACCCGACCAGGCTTCGGGCAGTGCAGTTCGTCAAGCCAGGGCTTTCCGGCGGCAACGGCGATTGCCAACTGGACCAGCGCCTGTGACTTGCCAGTGCCGCCCGGCGCGACGAGCATGGCAACGATGCCCTGGCGCAGGACCGGCACGTTGCGCATTTCCACATCGTCAAAGCGGACAAGCAGCGGCACAATCGGTGGCGCTTCATTGTCGTTCGCGAGAAAGCCAGCTTCGCCGACCGACACGAATTTCGGTGGCGGATGTCGTGTTTCGGCCTGCCACGACGGAGCACTTGGGTCGGCAAGGCCGGCTTCCGCCGACGCTGCGTTGGTGTCCGGCAGCTCGTACGAGGTGGGCAGTGGCATTTTTCCTCCTTGCCGTGACCTTGCTGGTCAGGTTTGCCTTCGCTTACTCGACGTTGATGTGGAGTTCGCGGTTGATGAACTCGCGCAGTTCCCCGCGCTTGTGGCAGTCATTGGCGTCGTCATGTTCTGCGAACGGCCATCGCATGATGCGGACTCTTTCACCGCGCTTTCTGCCCAAACCGTGGACCGCATCCGCAACTGCGCTAGCAGCGCCGTCGGCGGCTGGCGTGTCGTGGAGCGCGATCGCGACGGCCTTTGCTGCGGCGAGGCAATCCAGGAACTCGCGTGGCACGCCGCCATGCGCAGCCGACAAGCCAATGACGCCGCCTGTGGCCTGCATTGCGTCCAAGAACGCCAGCCAATCCATTTCGCCTTCAGCGATGACAATGATGTCGCAGCCGGCCGCCGACCAGAACCAGTCCAAGGCCCGCGGTGCCAGGTTGAGCCCGAACGGCAACTGCCTGCCGTACATGGCGATTGACTTGTACGGGTTGCCGCCAGACGCGCGCGGCAGCGGGACATACAGCCGCCAGCGCCACGTCCTCGGCGCGACCTCACCTGGCAAAAACGCGGGAATTGCAAGGCCCCGAAACGCGCTCCGGCTTTCGGCCAATGCTCGCAGTGGCCACCAAAGCTGCACCTCGCCGTTTTGAATCCGTGCGAAGCCGGCGGCTGCCTGCACCTGCGGTCGGAATTGGCGAAGCAGCTTCAGGATCTCAAGGACGCGAGGCTGCCAGTCGCGACAGCCGACCCACTGCGCGGTCTTTGGGCCGATTCCGCGAGCGCTGAGGTAGTTGACCGCATCTCGCGTCAACTCGTCGTCGCGGACCAGTTCCCAAAAGGCTGCGTGTAGTTCAGCTGTCTCGCCAGCGAACTCACTTCCGGCGCAGGGTTCAGCGCGTTCGATTCGCCGCGCGCGGGCCCCACGGCTCTGCGTTGACTGCGCCGCTACAGCACTTCCTGTGCGAGATTCGGCCTGAGCGGCGATGCCGACCTTCCCCTCCAAAATGCGCACGGCGTCGATGAATGACGCACCTGTGCACTGGCGGACAAGCGTGATCGCGTCGCCTGCAACCCCACACGCAAAGCACCTGTAGCCGTTCTGTCGGACCTGCATCGACGGGTGGCGGTCACCGTGCCTGTGTGCCGCCTCGTTGAAGCACTGCGCTGTACCACCGGGGCGCACGGTGACGTTGTGCAGTTCGGCGTATAGGCGCTGGACGTCGATGGCGTCCTTGACGGCCGCGACTCGTTCCTTGAAGCAGTCGCGCAAGTTGGGCAGCCATGCAGTCATTGTGCCCCCGTGCCTGCGAAGGCCAAATGGCAAGCACAAGGTTGCGCGATGCTGTCACCAGATTTGCTGCGGCTTGCGGTAGCGGAAGACTCGATGTGCGTGGCAAATTGGCTCTGTTCGCTTGAGCTCATTGGCCGCCCCCTTTGTTGCGGTCATCAAGTGAAATCACAGTGATCCAGGCCCCACTGCTGGCGAGCGGGGGCATGAT
Organism: Pseudomonadota bacterium; assembly: GCA_005792545.1. Classification (GTDB taxonomy): domain Bacteria; phylum Myxococcota_A; class UBA9042; order UBA9042; family UBA9042; genus SXRM01. Next base: position 8,625 of record SXRM01000272.1, read on the forward strand.
CGGCAAATGACCGGCGTGCTTCCGGACCAAATCAGCGCCAACTGGCGTGAAGTTGCCGTCTGGCCCGCAGAGCATGGCAATCTGTGGCTGCCAGAGCCTTCGCCGTTCCTCGATCGACAGGAGCGGCAGCAGGATGGCCAACTGTTGGATGGCAAGGAGCCGGCGCTCTGTACCTGGGGGCGGATGAACGCCGGGATTGGCGGGACTCGGGGAATTGCGCGCAGCGTGTCGGCGAGCTCGGCGGTTGGCGCTCATGCAGCACCCCCGTCGGCTGCGACCTGCACGGCGCGCTCGTCGAGAAACGCCTGGAGTTTTTTCTGGTCGAAACGCACGCACCGCCTGCCGATGCGGATGTGGGGAATACGGCGCTGGTGGACCCAGGCGTAGAGGGTGCTCGTTTTCACGCCGAGCAGTTGCGCCGCGTCCTCGTAGCCAACGAAGTTGCGCACGGCTTCCGATTTCGATAGGGTGATGTCGATCATGATCTTGCTCTCCTGCCAGCGTCTGAGCACCAGCGTTCGAGCCAAAACGTAATCGACCTTACCTACCCAATTCTCCCCAGAACTTTTTGCGATTCGCCTTGGGACGACTCTGCGAGGTGCAACCGAGAACTGCCAGCGCAATAAGTTGAGCCGGCGCCGCGATGTCGACGGCCGCGCACTCGTTTACCTTGGCTGAGGTTGCTAAAACGTGAGCGTGCTCAGGACTCGCACTTGTCCGCCGCGGGGCGCAAATCCAAACCCGAGCGCCCATTCTTTTTTAGGTTTGTAATTTCAAGCCATTGGCTAGCGGCCTTGGCGGCGCATCGACCGCCTGGCGGAAACTTTCATCCCAGGTATCCGACGCCCATGCACAACGCAGC
>SXRM01000273.1 GCA_005792545.1 Pseudomonadota bacterium
AAACGGGGCTCCGGTCCGGCCGCGTCGGCAGCGCGGCCGGACTAGGGCTCGGTCCCGGCCCTGCCGGGACGCGCCCAGACCTCTCACAAGTTGATCGGTGCTGCGCTGCTGCCGCGCGGCGACCTAGCGATAGCCCTGGCCCTTGGTCAGCCTTGGCCATGGTAGCGTGCGCCGCGACGGATGCCAACCGAGCGGCATGGTCGCGGCAAGGCAAGGCAGCTAGTGTGCCATGCTTGGCGAGTCCGCGTGCGCTGTCGCCACAATCCTACAAATTGTCCGCTTACCCTAGGAGGCTGTCGAACGATTGGTCAGCAGAGAGTTCCCTGCAAAAAACACATGAGCACGTCGCAAATGCTTCGACACGCTGCTAGTTGACCGTTGGCAGACCGCTACGCCAAGATGGCAGCCGCACTGCGCAGCAGGTGGAGGTCGGGGTGGGCAGCGAGCAAGCGGCGGCAGGTCGGCCGCGCGTAGTGATTGTCGGCGGTGGCTTTGGCGGGCTGTGGTGCGCGCGGCGGCTGGCGACCGCGGCAGTGGACATCGTGCTCATCGACCGCACCAACCACCACCTGTTTCAGCCGCTGCTGTATCAGGTCGCCATGGCGGGCCTGTCGCCGGCCGAAATCGCTGCACCAATCCGGTCACTGCTGCGCAGCCAGCGCAACACGCGGGTGCTGCTGGGCGAAGTGGCGTCGGTGGACCTGGCGCGCCGCCAGGTTGCGCTCGACGACGGCGCGTTGCTCGACTACGACTGGCTGGTGCTGGCGGCCGGCGCCAAGACCAGCTACTTCGGCCACGACGCGTGGGAAAACGTGGCAGCGGGCCTAAAGACCGTCGAAGACGCGCTGGAGATCCGCCGGCGGGTCCTGCTGGCCTTCGAGCGCGCCGAACGGGCGACGGACGTGGCGCAGGTCGAACAACTGTTGACGTTCGTGGTGGTCGGGGGCGGACCCACCGGCGTGGAATTGGCCGGCGCGATTGCCGAGCTAGCGCACACGGTGCTCGCCAACGAGTTCCGGCACATCGACCCCGAGCGCGCCAAAGTGGTGCTGGTCGACGGCGGCGATCGGATTCTGGGCGGCTTTCCAGCGACGCTGTCACAGAGCGCCGCAGAGCAACTTGGCGAGTTAGGCGTGCACCTGCGGTTGCAGGCGCGCGTGGAGGACATTGACGCGCAAGGCGTGACCCTGGCCGACGGTCAGCGCATCGCCGCGAGCACTGTGCTGTGGGCCGCTGGCGTGCGGGCGACGCGCCTGTCCGAATCGCTCGGCGTGCCGACCGACCGCGCCGGTCGCGTGGTCGTGGGTCACGACTGCGCGCTGCCCGGTCAGCCGCACATGTTCGCGATTGGCGACATGGCCAACCTCGTGCAAGACGGTCAGCCGCTGCCCGGCTTATGCCCGGTGGCGATGCAGCAGGGCACTTACGTCGGCGACGTCATCGCCCGCCGGTTGCCGAAGGAGCGCCGCGCGCCATTCCACTACATCGACCGTGGCACCATGGCCACCATCGGCCGCAGCCGCGCGATCGCCTGGATCGGCGACACCGAATTGCACGGCTACCCGGCGTGGGTGGCCTGGCTGGTCATCCACTTGATGCAGCTCATCGGCTTCCGCAATCGCTTCGTGGTGCTGGTGACCTGGGCGTGGTCGTATTTCTCGTACAAGCGCGGGGCGCGTTTGATTACCGAGCGCAAGGGCGAAAAGAGCCTGGTGCGTGCCGCCAAGGCCTGACCTGCGGCGTCGTCCCTGGGGCGCCCGTGCCCCCCGCGACGACGGCAAATGGCGGCAGGCCTTGCGCCCGATCGCACGCGGCGCTAGGTTTTGCCGCAGGTCGCGCGCCGCCTGTGCGCCTCGCACCGAAGGGGAAGGATGCCTGCCCAAAGCCGCCTCGGCGACAAATCGCAAGTCCCCGCGGACGCCCATGGCTGCCCGGCGTGTCCGCACCCGGCCATCGGCCCAGCCGTCGCCGGATCGCCCAACGTCAACGTCAACAAACGCGCCGCCCTGCGAGTCGGCGATCCGGGTGTGCACGCCGCGTGCTGCGGCCCCAACACCTGGACCGCCGCCAAAGGCTCGGGCACGGTGTTCATCAACAAGAAGGCCGCGCACCGCCTGGGCGACAAAGACACCCACTGCGGCGGCAGCGGTCAGATGGTCGAGGGCTCGGGCGATGTGATTACCGGCGGCTGAGCCGCTACGCCGCGCAGCACGACCGCGATTCGCCGCGCCAGTTCCGGTCCAATTCCAGGCACTTGCGCAATAGTAGCTTCGTCGGCCGCGGCGATCACCTTGATCGACCCGAGCGCGGCCAGCAGCGCCTTGCGCTTGGCCTCCCCGACCCCTGGAATGCCGTCGAGCTTGGAGCGCAGCGTGCGCTTGCCGCGGCGCTTGCGGTGCAGCGTTATCGCCAGCCGGTGGGCCTCGTCGCGAAGCCGGGTCAGCAGGTAGATTTCATTGCTGTTCTGTGGCAGTACCACCGGGTTCTTGATGCCGCGCAGGAACACGCGCTCAGCCGAACTGGCGCTGGGTCCGGCGTCGTCGCTGTCTAGCGTCCGCGCCTTGGCCAGACCGACCAGATCGATGACGTCGAGCAGCCCCAGCTCGTCGAACACCAGTTCCACGGCCTTGAGCTGACCCTTGCCGCCGTCCACGACCACCAGATCGGGCAGCGGCCAGCCGCTGGACTTGGCCCGCTCGAGGCGGCGCGACAGCACCTCGCGCATCATCAAGAAGTCATTGGGCGTCTCCTGCGAACGCACGGCGAACGTGCGGTACTGCGCCGGGGCCAGATCGCCGTCCAGCGCCACCGCCATCGACCCAGTGGGGTCGGTGCCGCTGATATTGCTGATATCGTAGCACTCGATGCGCCGCGGCAACCGTCGCAGGTGCAGACTGCGCTGCAAGCCGAGCAGCGCCGCCTGCCGCCGCTCGGTGGTGCGCGCATGGTCGGCGAAGACCTGCTCAGCGTTCTCGGCTGCCATCTGCAATAGTCGCAACTTGGGGCCACGCTGGGCGAACACCACGGCAACTGCGCTGCGCGGCGGCACTTGTCCCAGCTGCGCGGCGCGATGGCGGCGCAGGTCGGTCAGCCACTCGGCGAGCACCTCGCTGTCGGCGAGTTCCACCGCGACGACCAGTTCGTCGGGCACCGCACGGCCGCGATCGTAGGCCGACTGCACGAAGCCCGCGATGACTTCCGCGTCGGACCAGTGCTGGTCCTTGAGCACGTGGCCCTGGCTGCCAAGCAGCACACCCTCGCGAAACGGCAGCATCGCCACGCACACCCGGGCGCCTTGGCGATAGAGACCCACCACGTCCAGCGACCGCGGCTGGTCGAGCAGCACGGTGTGCTGGGTCTCCAGGCTGGTCTGCAGCGCCTTGATGTGGTCGCGAATGCGCGCGGCGCGCTCGTATTCCTCTGCCTGTGCGGCGACCGCCATGCGGTCCTTCAAGCGGTCCACCAGCTCTTTGCGACGACCCGACAGAAACAGCGACACATCGCGGACATGGCCCGCGTACTCGTCGGGGTCGATGGGCAGCGTGCACGGCCCCAGGCAGCGGCGAATCTGGTACTCGAGGCAGGGTCGGGTGCGGTTGGAGAAAATGCTGTCGGGACAGGTGCGCAGCTGAAAATGGCGGTTGATCTGGGCGAGCGCCGCGCGGGCCGAGCTGGCGCTGGCGTAGGGTCCGAAATATTGAGCGCCATCTTTGACGGGCCGGCGCACCACCTGCAGGCGGGCAAACGGCTGCGACGGATCCAGGCGCAGGTGCAAAAAGCGCTTGTCGTCCTTGAGCTTGACGTTGAAGCGCGGCTGGTACTGCTTGATGAGCTCGTTTTCGAGCAGCAGCGCCTCTTTGGCCGTGGCCGTGACCACCAAGTCGATGGCGCCGAGCACGTCGCGCAGGTGGTCGACAAAGAAGCGCTCGTCTTGACCACTGGCGTACTGGCGCAAGCGGGCGCGCAGGCTGGCCGCCTTGCCGACGTACACCACCTGACTGCGCTGGTCGCGCATCAAGTACACGCCGGGTCGGTCGGGCGCGGTGCGCAAGCGCACGTTGAAGTCAAACGGCCCGGTCGGCAGGTCGTCGGCGAGTTCACCCGGCAGCGCGGCGTCGTCGGGCTCTAGCGCATAGAACTCCGCCTCGTCGGCGGGGTCGCGCAGGTAAGTCTGCAGGCTGTCGGGGTCGAAGGGCCGGTCTTCGCTTGCGGCGGAACTCGGGCTCGCCGCGGTCGACGAACGCCTATTTGGCCGGGGCATCGCCAGCAGGCGCCGGCGCGGCGCCGGCAGGGGCGGAGGGCGCGGCAGGGGGAGGACCGGAGGGCGGCGCAGACGCGCCCGCGGCAGGTGGCGCTGCGCCCGGCTCCGGCGTACCGAGCTTGACCTCAACCGGCTTGCCGCCGACGTTGAGCTGCATCGACGGTGGCACACCCGGCACCGCCGGTGCGGCAGGCGCCTCCGCTGCGGATTTCTTGAGCAAATCGTCCAGTCGCGCCCGCTCTTCCTTAAGCTTTTGGGTGTACGCCTCGCTGGTCTGCACCAGGCTCGCCTTGGTCGCGTCGGCGACCAGCTTGACGGCGTAGGCCCGGTACGTCTCAACGCGGCGCAGGCCCGTTAGCGTCTTGGCCAGGCTGTCCTTGGCTTTGCCGTCGGCGACCGGATCACCGGGCTTGGCGTTGGCCCGCCGCACTACGTAGCGGGTCTTGCCGTCCTCGGACTTGAATACCTTTGGCACGATCGGCGCGTCGGCCTTGGTCTGGGCGGCCGCCTTGGCGAGTTCAGGGTGATGGCCCACGCCGGGCACGGCGTCCGGGTCGTCGGTCTTGGGAGCCGAGCCGAACAGCGCCGAGAAATCGCTCAACGACTCCAAGGGGCTTTTGCCCATCGGCGGCGCCTCGAAAGCGGCCAACGCATCTTCGGCCAGCCCGCGATCCTTACACCACTTCTTGACCACCTCAGGCAGCGCGGTGGTCGGCGTTGCCTGGGCGGCAGCCAGCACCGCGCCGGCAATGCTGTCGAGCTCCTTTTCGGCCTTTTCTTTGCTAATCAAACCCTTGGCGATCTCGTCGCGGGCGGCGTCCAGCGGCGTGTCTTTGCCGGCGATCTTCTTTTCGACGACCAGCACCCACCAGCCTTTCTTGCCCTCGACCGGACCCACGAGCTCGAGCTCCTTGGCGCCGGTGACCGCAGCTTTCACTTCTGGACCAAAGGGTTGCCGTTCAAGCCGCTCGGCGTCGTAGTCCTCGACGTACTTGCCGCCGGTCTCTTTGTACATGCTGTCGTCGGTCTTCTGCTCGGCGAGCTTGCCAAAGTGGTGCAAAAGTCGATCTGAGCGCTCGGTGCCCGTCACCTCGGTCGCGGTCTTGGGGTCGCCCACCGCCTCTGCGGGCTTGTCCGGGTCGTCGGACTTGGGTGGCACCGGCAGCAGCTTGACCTCACCCGCCCACGCCTTGTCGAGCTCGGCGCGAATGGCCTGGGCGTCCGCTTTCTTGGCGGCGCGGGCGTCGCCGGCCGCACCCTTCTTGGTGCCATCGGTCTCGTCGTCGGGGCTCGGCGCCGCGACCAGAATCCCGCGCAGGTTGAACTTATCCGGCACTTTGTACTTGCTGGCCTGCGCAGCGTACTCGGCCGCGATCGCGTCGGCGTGGTCCGCGGACCAGGCTGCCGCCTCTTCCGTGGTCACCGTCACGGCCTTGGCCGCCGCGGTGGCGTCTAGCGTCAGCACTTCAAGTCGCGGCCGGTTGGAGTCGGCGGCGTAAAGGGCGTCGACTTCAGCCGGCGCGACTACGATGCCCTGGGTGACGACCTGCGCCATCTTGTCGCGCAGGATCTCGCGGCGCAGAAAGTCTTCCAGTGCGGCCTTGCTGGTCTGCAGGCGGTAGCGCACGAACTGGTCGTACTTGCGCGGATCGAAGTTGCCCGACTCGTCGAGCATGTCCTGGCCAAACACGCGCTGCAGCGCCACTACGCGTCGCGCGAGCTCGGTGTCGCTGACGCCCAGGCCATGGCGAGTGGCGTCTTTGGCGACGAGCACGCCCTCCACGAGCTCGGCCAGCACCTTTTCCAGCTTGACCTGCGACGGCTTGCCGGCGTGGGGCACCAACGCCGTCGCCTCCGGATAGCCGCCGCTGTAGCGCAGCCGAGTCTTGTCGTACATCTGCTCCGCTTGCAGCTTCTCGAACTTGTCGGCGTTGGGCGGCGGCGGATCGGTGCTCAGCATCATCGCCAGGTTGAGCGTGGCCGAATCGATGGTGACCCCATCCACGGTGGCCATGACTTCGGCTTCCCCGGTGGCAGAACCCATCTTGGAAGCGGTATTGAACGTCAGCACGAACACCGCGATCAACATGCCGAAAAGCACGTAGATAAGCGTGGACTTGCTGTGGCGGCGCATCACATCGAGCATCGGAAGGTCTCCTGCGGCCCGGGTCGCCGCTGCCGGCGAAACCAGGGATCGGAATGCGACCGGGCGGTCCGGGGGGCCGCCGCGGGGCGCGGTATTTGAGCGGAAAAGCGGGCGCGGGTCAACGTACTTGGGCGCCGAAAGAATCGACCGGCCGGTGACGACCGCGCAAGCTCAAACGCGCACCCGTCGTTGCGACCTGCCACCCGGCGTAGCACGCCCAATTGCGCCCTGCCGCACCGCGAGGCAACCGAAGCGGCAGACCAACCTTGAAACCACCCGAAAACCCCATACAATGGTCGGCCTTTTGTGGCGGCGTCGGCCGTGGTTGCGCCTAGGGCGAACCATTGCCCCGCTCCGTATCGCCCCAATCCTCCGCCGCGCTGGCCCCTGTGCCCGCCTCAGAGTACGCCATGTCGCCACGCAAGCCTGTGCCGCTCGTTGTTGTTGCCGCTGCGATTGTGGCCCTGAGTTGCGGCTGCGTCGCCGTCGGTGGCGGCGGTGGCGGTGGCGGCGCGGGCGGCAACACTGGCTCGGCAGGTGCTCCCGGGATGGCATGCAACCCCGCGACGACCAAAGAAGGTTGCTTTGGCAAGGCGCGGATGACCTGCGACGCCGCGACGGGCAAGTGGGTGCAGGTCGAGAACTGCCCTGCCAACCAGATTTGCGTGGAGACGGCCGCGGGCAGCGCAGGCGGACAGCTGGTGGCGACGTGCTCCGCAGCGCCGATCCAGACCGGCGGCGACGCGGGCGCGACCGACAGCGCCAACACGATCAAAGACGGCAACACCACCACCGGTTCCGGCGACGGCGTGTCGGTGGAGGTCGGCCCGCCGCTCGACGTGCCGCAGTTGCCTGATACGCAGGTGGCGGACGAGTCCAGTGGCTCGGACGTGGTCAAGGAAGTGGTGGTGGTCGTGGACGTCGCCCCCGATCTACCGCCGACCGAAGTCGAGACCAGCCCAACCAAGCTGTCGCAGTGCCTGTCGATCAAGTGCACGGAGTTTTGGAGCGCTTGCGGCGCCGACAACAAGTGCATCGCGTACTTGCAGTGCGGCGAGGCCTGCAAGGACCTGACCTGCCTGTCGCAATGCGCCCAAAAGAACTTCAGCGAGGCGACGATCCTGCTCGGCCAGTGCGCCGAAACCAGCGCCTGCCTGCCGGGCGGCGCCGCCTTTTGTGGCGACGGCAAGTGCTCTGGCAGCGAGACCGCGACAAGTTGCCCGCAGGACTGCGGCACCAAGCCCGTGTGCGGCAACGGCAAGTGTGAAGCGGGCGAAACTTCGAGCAATTGTGCCAAAGACTGCGGCGCTACCGCGTGCTGCGCGTCCAAGGGCGCCCAGTGTGGTGTCGTCGCCGGTTGCCCGACCAGCTGCGGCACCTGCCCGTCGGGCCAGACCTGCACCAGCAACCAGTGCAAAGGCGGGTCCAGCGGCGACTGCATCAAAGACAAATGCGGCAGCCAACTGGCCGCGTGCCAGGCCGATCAGGGGTGCCTCGGCATCTGGGCCTACGCCAGCATGGCTGGCTGCGCTGAGCAGAATGGCTGTCAAGACAACGCGTGCGTGCAGCTCAACTGCCAGGATCAGCTCGACCAGTGCGACCAGATCGCGGCGTGCGGCTCGCTGCTCAGCTGCTTGAGCAAGTGTGCCGGCGACCAGACCTGCGCCAACAATTGCGCGCCGACGGCGGGCCTGTCGAAGTATCAGGCCATGGGCGAGTGCTACAAAGCCAATTGCGCGCCTTGATGGGCGAGATGGCGGCAGTCAGACGAGGACGGATACGGACACGGACTCTGACTCTGACTCTGACAGGGACGCCGACGCAGGTTCAGGTTTAGGTTCAGGCTCAGGTTCAGAGAAATACCAGATCAACGCCCGCACGAAGACGCGCCGACCGCGCTCAGTGCCCGGGCAGCTTGGGATACTTGACCTGAAAGGCCTTGACCTGCTTGTCGATGGCCGGGTCATCGGCGAAGCTGGTGGCGAGCGCAGCGGCGTTGATGTCCACCGTCGAGGCGTCTGGCGCGATGTTGGTCGCAGCATTTTCGATTTCGTTGGTCAGCCGTTGCAGCCGGGCGCGGGCAGCTGTGCGCTGGGCTTCCATTGTGGCCCGCGTGTCGGGGGTGAGCTTGAGCGCCCCGTCGGGTCGATCGGCGTCATCGAGCTGCGCAGTCAGGTCCTGCACCTGCCGGGCGGCGTCGGCGCGCTCGGTCAGCTTGGCGTCGCGCAGGTTGGCCGCCACGTAGCGGTCGCGGTTGGCGCGAATGCTGAGCGTCACGTCGACGGCGTACTTGCCCTTGGTAAAAGCGTCGACCCATAGCGTCTGGGCACCCACGGTCAGCGGCTGCAAAGTCAGCTCCATGTCCATTGAGCCCAGCACCAGATCGATGCCGGGCACCCGGTTGGCCAGCGTTTCGATCTCGCCGCGCCGCAGCTGGCTGAGCACCACCACCGCCTCGGCGCCCTGCTTGCGCAATGCGGGCACCAGCTCTTGCAGGATGGCGATCGGGTCCTGGATGTCCAAGCCCTGCTCGTCGATGAGGCGGCCGCGATCGGCCAGCGTGTGCGAGAGGACGCCGATCACCGCGACCTTGATCGGCCCCAACTGCCGCAGGATGTAGCGGTCAAAGGTCGGCGCGCCGGTCTTGGCGTCGCGCAGGTTGGCGGACAGCAACTGCGCTTTAGATGTCTTGCCGAAGCGTCGTAGCTCCGCTAGACCGGCGGCCAGCTCATGGGCGCCGACGTTGACGGCCGCGTAGCCCAGCTGCGCGTAGACCTTGGCGATGAAGTCGCTGCGCGCCGCAACTTCGCCCGGCCGCTCGGTTGGCAACGCCGGGTTGACGACGAGCAGCCCACCGGCGTCGAGCAACAACAGGTTGTGCGCGCCGCGGCGCAAGTCTTTGATCCAACTGCTGCGCCGGGCCAGACCGCCCAGCGGGTTGTGCGCTCAGCCGCAGGGGTCGATCTCGCCCATGGCGCTACTGGTGAACGCCAGGTGCACCTGCGACTCGGGCGGCACCGGCGGCAGCAGCGACGTCGAGCCAGCGGTGGGCGGCGGCGTGGCGATGTCGGTGTCGGCACCCACCACGGCGGGTAAGACGTTGGGACGTTGGAGCTTTGCGGCTTCTTGCAGCAGCGCTGCGTGGGTGTGCAGGAATTGCTCGGCGCCGGCGCTGGACGGCACGCGTGCGGCTGGGGCTTGCCTGGTGGCCGCAGGGTTGTCGCGTGGCCCGTGCCACGCCACCACCGCAGTGGCGGCGATCGCAAAGGCAAACAGAGCCAGCCATTTGGGTTTGTTCACGTTGCTTTCCTTTGGCGGCGCCTGGCGCCAAGGCGCCAAAGTAGCAGCCGATGTGTCGCGCACGCAAACGATCACGGCACACCATGCACGACCTGCCCAAAAAAGGCGCGGCCGCGCCGCCGCCCACCCAGCTAAGGATGGCGGCGGCACGGCGCGGCAAGCGCGAGCTTAGCGCCAAGTGGATGCGCTCACGCTTTTGCCCGCCGAACTACGCGGCGACGTTGACCCCCTCGCGACCCGGCGCCGGACCGCGCGCGCCCTGACCGGGCGACGCCAGGAAGTGCACATCGTGGGCGCGGATCTCGCGGTCGCGGATCTTGGTGCCGTCCTTGGCCACGTACTCGTCGGCGTGCAACCGGCCCTCGACGTACACCAGGCGGCCGGTGGTCAGGAACTCACCGCACTTTTCCGCCAGGCGGTCGTAGGCGACGACGGTGTGCCACATCGTCTCCTTCTCCCACTTGCCGTCTTTCTGGCGGTGCGAACTGGTGGCCACCCGCAGGCGGCACACGCTGCCGCCGCTCGGCAGCGTCTTGCACTCGGGCTGGCCGCCCAGGCGACCGATGATCATGACCTTGTTCAAATCCGACATGACAAACTCCTGCGGGGTCGCGGCCTGGGCGCCTTGCCCGGTGTCGCGTCCGCTCCTTGGTGAGCGCACCGCCGCTGCACGACGGGCGCGTTGGACCGCTCGCTGAGGCAACAAGCCCTGCCGCGGTGTGGGGTCGAATCGGCCGCAGACTACGCGGCCTCTTCGAGTTCGGGGGCGCACAACTCGCCGTTGTCGTCGGGCAACTGGGCTTCGACGCGGGCGCACAGGTCAGGTCGGGCTTTGAGTTCGGCGATCGCGCGATCGCGGCCCTGGCCAACCAGTTCGTCGCCCAGCCGGTAGAAGGCGCCTGAGCGGCTGATGACGGAGAGCGCCACCGCCAGATCGAACACCTCACCTTCGCGGCAAAAGCCCGAGCCGAACAGCAGGTCGATCTCCGCCTCACGAAACGGCGGCGCCAGCTTGTTCTTGACC
>SXRM01000274.1 GCA_005792545.1 Pseudomonadota bacterium
AACGCCGACCGCCTCCGCCGCAATGCCGACCGCCGCCCCAGCGACTGCGGTGCCGCAGCCCCGCGAGCACCCGGCTGCCGCGGACTCCGTTCCGCCGCCGTGGACCGAGCCGCCGCCGCGCAAGCCCATGCGCGACAAGGCAGCGCGCCCGCGCACAGTGGAGCAAAAGCACTATGTGGACTAGCCGGCTGCTCGCTACGGCGCTGTGCGCGCTGCCGGCTGGACCCCGACTCGCCGTCGCTGCCAACTCGGGCCGCGCCGCCGTCGAGAAGGCTCTGGGGCAAGAAGCAGAGGCCGAGTACGCCGCCGGTCGCTTCAAGCAAGCCGCGTTGCTGTTTCATCGCGCGTTCGCGCAGCGCCAGGACGTCGGCTATCTGTACAGCGCCGGTCGGGCCGAGCAGCAGGCGGGCCAGGTCGACGAAGCCCTGGCCACCTACGCCACCGTGCTGCGGTTGGCACCTGCGGGCTCCGAGTTCGCGCGCAAAGCCCGGCTGTATCTGGACGCGATCAAGGCTCAGCGCGCTGCCCAACCTGCTGCACAACCGCCCGCGCCCGGGCCATTGGCTGCCGCGCCACCACCTGTCCCCGCGCCAGCCCCGGTCCCAGCCACGCCGACGGTAGCGCCCGCAGTGCCGCCGACGCCGGTGACCGCCGCGCCGGCACCACTGACATCTGTTGCCGCCACACCTTCGCCGCCGACCCCACCCGAACTCGCCGACGACGCGCCGCGCGCCGGATGGTGGCTGCTTGCTGGTGGAACCGCGCTGGCCATTGGCGGTGCTGGCATCGCGTGGTCCAGTTGGCGCGATGTCCGGCGCTTGGATGAGGCAGTCGGCGCGGCGTCCTCGGCAGTCAAAGCTCAGGCTGTCGAGGACTACAAGGCGGCCGCACAGCAATCAAAAGGCCCCATCGTCGGCGGCTGGATCGCCGCAGGCGTTGGCGTTGCGGCGGCGATCTACGGTGTTTGGTCGCTGCCGAGTGGCGCTGCCGCGCCGGTCGTAGCAGTGATGCCCGGTCCGGGCGCGGGCGTCGTTGTCAGCGCCCAATTTTGAGCGCCAGTTGGCATGACCCTTGCATCCAGGCGACCAGCGCGGCAAGCCAGGTGGTGGAGAGTGCGACCATGCAAACCATCCGCAGACTGGCATCGGCCATGATCCTACCGTCGGCGCTCGCCGGCTGTTTTGAGGACCCCAACAAGCACGACGGCCTGCTTGCCGTTGGTGACAGCCTCGGCGCAAGTGACGTCGCGGCTGAAGTCGTCACGACCGTCGACGCCACGTCCGCCGACCTGCCCCCTGCGTGCACACCCGGCGGCTGCGACGACAGCAATCCCTGCACTGCAGACAGCTGCGACAAGACCAACGGCTGTGTCCATTTGGCCCAGTCAGGTGCGTGCACGATCGCGGGTGGCGTCGGCCTTTGTGCCGCCGGCGCGTGCCGCATGCCTGGCCCGTGCACCGGTACGGACGCAGTCGCCGGCGGCACCAAGTCAGACACCGTCAGCGTCGCCCGTCGCATCGACAGCGACTTCGCCGATGGACCCGGCTGGGCGCTCGTCGGCACCACCTGGTCCCAGGGCGGCGGCAAGAACGACGCTTGGCTGGCCCGCTTGGATGCCACCGGCAAGCTCAAGTGGGAGCAGACGCTTGGCGGCGCCAACCTGGAGGAAGGCTTGGGCCTGGCCGTCCTGCCCGCCAAGGCCACTGGCGGTGCCGGCTTCGCGATTGCCGGGCTGACCGACTGCCTGGGCTGCGGCGCTACCGCCCAGGTCTGGCGCACCGACAGCGCCGGCAAGCTCACCAAGACCTGGAGTGGCCCGAAGAAGTCGTCGCGCAACGTGGCGCTTTGGATTGAACCCGCAGTCGGCGTGCCGGGCCTTGCGGTCGCTGGCTGCACCGGCGGCGACGCCACCTTCGCAGTGGACTGGCTCACCGCCGACGCCGCGAGCGCCGTTTGGTCAAAGACGTACGCCGGCAACGCCGAGTCGTGCGTTCGTGGCATGGCCTACTCCCCGGCGGTCGATGGCGGCGGCGAAGGGTTGCTGGTGACCGGTTTCAGTGCCGGTGGCCGGGTCGTGCGCCTCGGCATGGACGGCACGCTGCAGTGGAACTTGGAGTCGCCCGGTACCAAAGCCGTCTTGCGCGACGTGCTGGCCTTGCCAGACGGTGGCGCACTGGCCGTTGGTCAGATCGCGAGCATCAACGGCAGTCTGGACCTGTGGTTGGTCCGCATCGATGGCGCCGGTAAGCTTGTCGCCGACAGCAAGCTCGGCGGCACCGGCGACGACGTCGGGTATGCGATCGCGGGGCGGGCAGACGGCGGATTTACCCTCGCCGGCAATACGCGACTGCCCGGGCAAGACGGCTCCGACGGCTGGGTCATCGCCCACGACGCCTATGGTGCCAAGCTGTGGAGCCAAACGCTCGGCGGTATCGACGGCGAAGAACTGACAGCCATCGTCGCGGGTTCGTCGCCGTCCCAAGTGTTGGTCGCCGGACACACCAAGTCCAAGGGGGCAGGCGATTGGGACGCCTGGTGGCTGCCGTTGCAAACCTGCGACGACGGCAATGCCTGCACAGCCGACACCTGCGCCGCCGGCAACTGCGCCCACCAACCTCTGCCCGACGCGACAACCTGCGGGGGCAATGGTCAATGCTCCGTGGGGGCGTGCGTTCCAAAACCATTGAAAATCACGTGGCAAGAGGGCGAACACCTGCCAGCCGGCCGCGACCACCACGCCGTGTGCATTGCCGAGGGTCGCATGTATGTGCTTGGCGGCAGCAGCTACCTGGACACCGTGCTGTCGGCGGCGCTGGATCCGGCCACGGGCGAGCCAAAGGGCTGGAGCAAAACCGCCACCTTGAAGACGCCCCTCGAGATGCCCGCGGCGTGGGTTGCAGGCGGGTACCTGTACGTGGCTGGCGGCATCCAAGGCAGCAGCCAGGATGTGAGCGCGGTGAGGTCGGCGGCCCTCGGGGTGGGCGGCGTTCTGGGCCCTTGGACCGACCTGACCGCGCTGCCGACTGCGATCTACGCCATGGCCCCGGCGCTTGTCGGCGACAAGGTCTACCTGGTCGGCGGCGGCGGCAGCAAATGGTTCCCCACGGTTCGCTACAACACGCTGCAGCCCTTGGGCCAGGTCGGCACCAGCTGGAGCGACGCCAAGGCCCTGCCCCAGCCAGCCAACGGCGGCGTGGGCTCGGCGCTGCCGATCGGGGGACGCCTCTGGCTTTTCGGCCCGGCAGAGGCAGGGTCACCGGGCAAGCAAGTTCTGGCGGCGCTCATCGAGACCGACGGCAGCCTGGGCGACTGGCAGCCGATGGGCGCCTTGCCGGTCAGTCGTCAATCGCGCGCTGTCTACCTCAAGGGCCGGGTGTGGATTGCCGGTGGCTCCAATGCGGCGGGCGACCTCGACTCGGTGCTGACGGCCGCGGTCGGCGACAAACTCGGCGCCTGGGAGCCAGACGGCAAGATGGCTCCGCTGCCGGGGCAGGCGGGCTTTTCGGCGCAGACCGTCGGCTGGAAGCATTGGGTCTATGTGGTTGGAGGTGGCGTGGATAAGACCAGGGTTTGGCGGGGGAGGGTGGAGTAGTTACCGTTAAAGATCCCCGAAACGTCTTGCCGCGCTGGCGCGCATTCGCTACACTGTACGCGAGTCGCCTAGTGACTCACAGCGAGTCGTGAACCATGGGTGTCGCACAACTGACGGTCCGCGGGCTCGACAGTGAGTTGGAGGCCCGCTTGCGGCAACTGGCCGCCCGCCACAAGCTGTCGCTGAGCCAGGCCGCGGTCGAACTGATGCGGCGCGGCGCTGGGTTGGGAACGGAAACGGCCAACGAGCCCACAATTGGTCACTCGCTGGACGCGTGGCTGGGCGGCTGGAGTCCGAACGAGGCCCGGGCGCTGACCGAAGCCGTGCGGGTATTTGATGCCCCAGACCCGGAGCTTTGGCGGTGAGGTTGCTGCTCGACACCAATGCCTATACGGCGCTGCGGGTGGGCGAACCCGTGGTCACCGGTCACTTTCGCGCCGCGACAGGGCTGCTATTGTCGCCAATCGTGGTGGGCGAACTCATGCACGGGTTTCGCTGCGGCAACCGTTTTGACGACAACGTCGCGCAGTTGCGGCAACTGTTGGATCACCCGCTCTGCAAGCTCGTGCAGCCGGGATGGGATACAGCGTGGCATTTCGCGCGCATCGCCAAGCTGTTGCGCGACAAGGGCCGGCCGATTGGCAGCAACGACCTGTGGATCGCGGCACAGTGCATTGAGCACGGCGCGACGCTGCTGTCGTGCGATGGCGACTTTGCGGCGGTGGATGGCCTGGCCTGGATTGCGACGCCGCGGCCGGCGTAGCAGGGCCGCGATGGCCTATGCGCCGCTGACCCGCCATCGACCCCTATGGCGCAGTCGGCGTCGCCCCCGCCGGTAGCCCCGGCAGCCCCATCAGCGCTGGGTAGTTGCGCGCCAGGCGCTCGCGCGCGACTGCGGGCCGGTTGACCACCCG
>SXRM01000275.1 GCA_005792545.1 Pseudomonadota bacterium
GGCGCCGGCGCGCGCATGACTTAGCGCCTGCTGGCACAGGATGTGTACGGTCTGGTCATTCTGCACGTAGCCATCGCGCACGACGCCGTCGTGGCCGTCGCTGTTGTACGGGTCGAGCGCGATGTCGGTCATCACCAGTAGCTCGGGCAGCGCCGCCTTGAGCGAGCGCACGGCCTGCGGCACCAACCCCTGGTCGTTGTGGCACTCGGCGCCCTCTGAGGTCTTTAGCGCCTCGTCGATCTTGGGGAACAGGATGACCGCGCCAATGCCCTCGGCGACGGCCGCGCGGGCCTCGACGAGCAACTCTGTCAGCGACAAGCGCTCGCAGCCGGGCATCGACGCGATGGGTTCGCGACCCTGGCCGGCGTGGATGAACAACGGCAGCACCAGGTGCTGCGGACCCAGGAAGGTCTCGCGGGCAAAGCTGCGCAGCGCCTCGGTCCGCCGATTGCGGCGCGGGCGTTGGGGTAGCAGGAGCGGATCGACTTGGGGTGGCACGGCGACACCGGCGCGGGCGCCCAGGAGCGGGCGGGCTGGCATGGTAGCACGCCGCTCGGCAGCCGGCAGCCGCGACGGACCCGGCGGTGACGGTAGTAGGTAGAACTGCTCAGCCGGCGGGGCGGCGCGGCGGCGGTGTCGGCGGGATTTCGCCTGCAGGCCGGGCAAAGCCGCCGCCCTTGCCGAGCGCGTTCATGCCCATCATGTGCTTCATCTGGGTTTCCATGCCCTCGACCGAGCCGTCCAGGAAGATGACGTTGCCCTTGCCCTGCTCGGCGAAGTGCTTGATCGCCTCGGTCCACATAAAGAACAGCAGAAAGCTCGGATCCAGCCCTGCCTGCGTCATCTCGGCGATCGACTGGCGCACGCCCTTGGCCATCTCTTCGCGGAACTGCGCGACGCCCTGACCCTGCAGCCGGCTCGCTTCGCGCTGAGCTTCGGCGGCAATCTGGATGGCGCGGCCTTCGGCTTCGGCTTCCTTGGTCTTGGTGATGAGCAGGGCCTGGCCTTCGTTCTCCGCGGCGGCGCGCTTGTTGGCACTGGCGACCACCCGCGCCATCGAGTCCATGATGACCTGGTCGAACACGATGTCGTTCATCTGCAGGTCGATGAGGTGGTAGCCCCACTCTTCAAGGTTGTGGTCGAGTTGGAACTTGACTTCGTCCACCAACTCTTTGCGCAGGCTCAGGATTTCGCTCTGCCGTTTGGTGGCCACGAACGAGCGCACCGCGCCCTCGACCGTGCGCACCAGCGCCCGCATGAAGTCGTTGTGGCTCTGGAACTTGAACGCCACGTTCTTGATGGTCTCTTCCTGCTGGTTGAGCACGGCGTAGAGCAGCATCGCCTTGAAGCCGACCTGGGCCTGGTCCGAAGTAATCGCTTGGAATTCCAGGTCCGAGGACCGGTTCTGCACCGAGACGCGCGACTCGATGCGCTCCAGGATCGGGATCTTGAAGTTCAAGCCGGGGTACATCACCCGCTGGTACTTGCCGAACATGGTCACCACGCCGATGAAACCCTGGGCGATGGTGACGAACGACCCGAACAGCACGACCAGAAAAATGCCGCCTAGAACGAATACGCCGAATTCCATGAAGCCTCCGCTGCCTGCGCGCGGCTAGCGTGCACCGCAGCCGACAAAAGGGCAAGCGCTTGTTGTTGGACTGGGGCGGCTACGGAACGAGCGCCCACTTGAGGGCTGCTGCTGCCTCGGCACACGTCTCGTAGCGTTGGTCCGGCGACTTGGCGAGCATGCGGTCGAGCACCGACACCGCCAGCGCGGGCACCTGGCTGTTGAACTGGCGCGGGTCGCGCGGCCGCTCGGTCAGGTGCGCCACGAACACGTTGCTGTCGCCGAATGGCAATTGGCCGGTCAACATCCGGTACACAATGACGCCCAAGGCATACTGGTCGGCAGAGGGCGCCACCGACTTGCCGGCCAGTTGCTCGGGCGACATGTAGTGCGGCGTGCCGACGAGCATGGTGTGATCGCCAAAGTCGTCGTTCTGCGGGCGGGCCAGACCAAAATCGACGAGCTTGACGTGGCCGTCGCGGGCGACCATGACGTTGTCCGGCTTGACGTCGCGGTGCAGTACGCTCTGGCTGTGTGCGTAGTCCAGGGCGTCGGCGATCTGGCGCACTACGCTCCAGCAAAACCGCCAGTCGCTCATGGGCTTACGCGGCTCCATGTAGCGGCTGAGCGGGTGACCGTCGATGAACTCCATGGCGTAGTAGAGCAGGCCATCGACTTTGCCGATGTCATGGATGAGCACGATGTTGGGATGGCGCAGCTGCGACGCTACCCGCACTTCACGCAAGAAGTAGCGGCGCGCGACCTCTTCGTGCATGCCGGTCGCCGCCAGGAACTTGAGCACCACGTCGCGCTCGAGCAGGTCGTCGATGGCGCGGTAGACCACACCGCTGGCGCCGCGCCCGATGGCGCGCAGGTCGCGATAGCGATCGCTGATGGCGACTGGCACACCGGGCGGCCAACCGGGCGGCGCCGCCGCTGCGGGCTTGGTGGGCAGCACCCGAATTGCCTTGCCTTCCTCGTCTTTGGAGCCCGCGCCTTGGACCGGCGGCGTCAAATGGGCTGCGCGCGGGTCGGGCGCGGGCAGGATGCTGCCCGGCACCGGCGTTGCGGGTTGCGCCCCCGACCCCATGGAAGCGGCCCGGTCTGGTGCCCCGTCGCCTCCCCCCGGTCGCTGCTGCGTGTGCCGCGCCACCAGCGCGGCCAGGGCGCCGCGGGGATCGATGGGCTGCGACTCCGAGTAAGTCTGCGGGTAGGTCGGATCGGGCCGCAATTGCGACGCTTGCGACATCGGCGCTGGGCGCGGTGCGGGCTGAGGGGCTGGTTCTGCGGCCGATTCCGGCGCGCCGCCTGGCTGCGGTTGTGGCCATGCGGGCGCGCCGCCTCCCCCCCAACCCGGCAGCGGCTGGCCCATCGGAATGGCAGGGCCGACCGAGTAGCCCTGCGACGTGCCGTAGTTGGCATGGTGGGCATACTGCTGTGCCAACTGCGCCTGCTGCATCATCTGCGCCTGCTGCATCATTTGCGCTTGCTGGGCAAGCTGCGCGTGTTGCATCTGAGCGTGCTGCATGTGCGCCTGCTGCAACTGCGCCTGCTGCATCATGTGTGCTTGCTGCATCAAGTGAGCTTGCTGGGCGTAACTGGCGGCGGCCATGGGCTGACCGGTGGCTGCAGCGCCAGGATAGCTCGGGTGCATCAGTGGCTGACTAAAGCCGAATTGCGCTGCGCTCGGGTACTGGGCGCTCGGCCCATGGGCGCTGGGCGGCAACATGACTCCAGCCGACGGCTGCCGCTGGGCCTGGTTGGTCGCCGGCAACACGTGCGCGGCACTTTGCGCCAGATGGGCCGCCAGCGCGGCCTGGTTCATGCCCATGAGCGCGGCGGGCGTGCCCGCGGCCTGTGCTGGCGAAGCGGGCGGCGCGGCTGCGGCAGGTGCGACCTGATTGGCAGCGGCAGGCGGCCCTGCCGACAGTGCAATCGCCGGACGCGCCGCCGCTGTGGCCGCCGCTGGCATCGGAATTGCCGTCGATACCGGTGTCGGCGGACGCGCGGGTGCAAGGTGGGCGGCGGACGGCGCGGACGATCGTGCAGGTGACGGTACCGCCTGCGCTGCCGGGGCCCCAGTGATGGGCGCTGGCGCCGCGGTGCTCGCCGGTCGAGGGGCGGCCTGGACAGCCTGCGCGGCGGCCGCAGCGTGGGCGCTGGACTGTGCGACGGCTGCTGCCGCGCGGCCGGCAC
>SXRM01000276.1 GCA_005792545.1 Pseudomonadota bacterium
CGCGGCGGGGCCCTTCATCGTATTCGACTGCGGCGCCGTGCAACAGAACCTCATCGAGTCCGAGCTGTTCGGACACGAAAAAGGCAGCTTTACCGGCGCTCTGGCCTCGCGGCAGGGCCTGTTCGAGATGGCCAACGGCGGCACGATCTTCTTGGACGAGATCGGCGAATTGGCCCTAGAACTGCAGCCTAAGCTGCTGCGCGCCCTGGAGCAGCGCGAAGTTCGCCGCGTCGGCGGCAACCGGCCGATCCGCATCGATGTGCGCGTCATCGCGGCGACCAACCGCGATCTGGCCGAAGAGGTCAAAGCCGACCGTTTTCGCGAGGACCTGTTCTACCGGCTGGGCGTGGTGCGGTTAAAGCTCCCGGCGCTGCGCGAGCGGCAAGACGACATCGTGCTGCTGGCTCAACACATGCTGCGCACCGGCAGTTTCAACAAGACCCCAGAAGGCCAGCGCGTCAAAGGCATCAGCTACGAGGCGCGCGAGGCCCTGCGCGGCTATGCCTGGCCCGGCAACGTGCGCGAACTGCTCAACGTCATCGAGCGCGCCTGCAGCTTTGCCGAGGGTGATCTGGTCGGCATCGACGACTTGCCCGACCACATCTCGGGCGCAACCCAAGTGCGGGTCCGCAAAAGCGATGCCCACCCGACCGAGTCCGTCCGTCACAGCGCTTCGGCGACGGCGGCGATGCCGGTGCTGACCGACATCAGCTTCAAGAACGCCAAGGAGCAGTGGCTCGGGGCGTTTGAGAAGGAGTACCTGGCCAAGCTGCTGGCGCGCCACAGTGGCAACCTGTCGCAGGCCGCGCGCGAAGCCGACGTCGATCGCAAGCACTTTCGGCGGTTGGCGCGCAAGTATGGCCTGGTCGGCGGTGGCGTCGAAGAGGAAGACGACGATTAGGCCCACCGCCATGCCCTGATGCTCCGCCATCGCTCCTTTTGCCCCGCCCGCACGCCCAGGCAGACCATCCATGTCGCTTCACCAGCCCAGCCGCGGGCCCGACCTGCTCATCGCCATCGTGCTGTTCTGCGCGGCGCTGTATACGCTCGTGCGCAGCAACGACATGGGTTTCATGCGCGACGAGGCGTTCTACTTTGGCCACGCAGAGACCTATCAGAACTGGTTCGTGCGGCTGGAAAAAGGCGAAGAGGACCGCGAAAAGGCCTTGCGGCGTACCGAGATCCTCGATACCTGGCACCACAACAGCGAGCACCCGCCGCTCAACAAAATCCTGTTTGGCTACAGCTGGCGGGCCTTGGGTCGCAAATTGCGGCCGGTCGAGCGGCCCCGCGAGCTGCGCGGGGACAAGCTCATCGACATCGGCGAGTTGGGGCCGGCGCACGGCTTTGATGTCGATGCGCAGGTCGCGATCCTGGCTCCGCAGGTGGTGGGACAGCCCGCGTCGCCCAACGGCCGCCAACTGGTCGTCGGCACCGTAACTGAGCGCGGCGACCGCACGGCGACCGTGCGCCTGAGCGCCGACGCCGACCTCGCCAAGCTCAAAGCAGCGTGTCTGCCGCCTGGCCCGGGTGATGCCGACGACGGTTCGCGCAACCGCCGCACCGGCTGCGAGGCCGTCGAGCGCCGGACGCTCTACGTGATGAGCGAATCGGCAGCCATGCGCTTTCCGGGCGCGGTATTTGGCGCGCTGCTGGTGGCGCTGATTTATCTCGCGGGCCGCATGGCGTTCTGCGGGCCGATGACGGCCGGTGGCCCCGGACAGCTGCGCCGGCCGTTTGCGCTACTGGCCGCGGTCGGCTACCTGTGCCTGCCGCAGCCGTTCTGGCACGCGCACTTGTGCGCCTTTGACACCACGATCGTGGCCTTGCTGTTCGCCACCACCGTCGTGTGGCACCGGGCGCTAGTGTCGCGCGGCTGGATCTGGCTGGCGGCGGTGCTGTGGGGCTTTGCGCTGTTGGCCAAGCACAACGCGCTGTTCCTGCCGATTCCTCTGATCTTGCACTGGCTGCTGAACGCCACGTTGGAGCGACGCATTGTGCTGTACTGGCCCGCAGCCCCGCTGCGTTTGCTGGGTGGCGTCGCCCTCAGTGTCGGGGCAGCAGTCGCGCTGGCCATGGTGCATCCGCTGCTCGGCGTGGGCGCGCTGTTCATCGGTTTGGCGGTCACTGGCGTGACGTTGGAACTGCCAGCCGTGCCGGGTGTGTTTTTTGCGATGCTGGCAGTCGGCCCGCTGCTGCTGGTCGCCGGCTGGCCGCTACTGTGGGTCGACACCTTTGACAACTTACTGCGCTGGATCGAGTTTCACCTGCACCACGAGCACTACACGCAGGTGTGGTTCGGCAAGGTGCTGGCGTATCCGCCGTTTCCGCCGCAGTTTGCGTGGGGCATGACCGCGTTTACCTGGCCGCTGACGCTACTCGTCCCGGTCGGCTTGGGCCTATTGGCGCTGTACCTGCCGCGCGGCCTGCGGATTCCGCCGCCGGTGCTGCAGATCGAGCGCTTTGACGCCTGGCTGTTCGCCGATCGGGCCGACGCCGCCGGCCGCACCCCAGAGCAACGATCGTGGCAGCGGCTATTGCTGCTGAGCGCAATCTGGCCGATCGCGCTGATTTCGATGCCGGGCACGCCGATTTTTGGCGGGACCAAGCACTGGATGCCGGCGTTTCCGTTCCTGCTGCTCATCGGCGCCCACGGCGTGCAGGCGGTTTGGCGCACCGTGCTATGGCGGTGGCACGACGTACTGGGTCAGCCCACCGGCATGGCGCGCCTGGCCGCCTGGGGGCTGGCCGTGCTTTTGATCGTGCCCGCGGCGCTGGATACCCGCGCCACCTACAAGCACGGCGCGGCGTACTACAACGAGCTGGTGGGCGGCATCCCTGGCGCAGCCGAACGCGGCATGCAGCGGCAATTCTGGGGTGGATCGACCCGCGAGGGCCTGGAAGAAGTCAACCGCGTCGCGCCGGCCAACGCCATGGTCTACATGCACAAAAGTGCCTGGGGTGCCTTCGAGATGTACCAACGCGAGGGTTGGCTGCGTCGCGACTTGCGCTACGGCGGGTCGCCCGACGGCTCGGCGGTCGCGTTTTACCACCACCAAAAGGACCACGACGACTACCAGACCGATCTGATGCGCGACTACCGCCACTTCGTGCCCGATTGGCAGTACGCCCTCGATGGCGTGCCGATCCTGAGCGTGCACCGCCGGCCGGTTGCGTCGCGGGCCACCGCGCCCTTACCCTAGCGGCCCTTTTGCCGTGCCCGCGGCCGGCCTGGATACCCCCTGACTGCCTTGCGTCTCCGATTGTTCCTGACCGCAGTGGGCCTTTTGAGTGCGGCGTGGCCGCTCTGCGCGGCGGCGGCCGATCTGCCCGGGCCAGTCACCGCCACGGACGGGACGCCTGGTGCGGCAGCGCCTGCCCCTGACCGCGATCCGGCGGCCCCTGACCGCGATCCGACTGCCCCTGACCGCGATCCGACTGCCCTGTGGCCGGTTACCTTGCCGTTGCGGACGCAGACGTTGGTCAACCTCAGCTGGGCCGGTCAGCTGCGGCTGCGCGCCGAGGCCTGGGGCGGCATCCGCTACAACGCCGACAATGCGCTGCTGCCCGCACATCTGGACCTGCGCCACGGCACCGCCGACAAGCCCGGGCCGCCGGCCGACGGGCGCATGCTGGGCAGCGACTTGCGCTTACGCTTGGAGCCGACGATCGCCGTGGGCGACTGGTCGGTCGTACACTTGCAGGTCGATGCCGCCGGCCTGTGGAACAGCCTGGACGACAAGGCCGTGCTGCGCGACCGCTTCGCCGCCGGAACCATCGGCACAGGCCCTTTGGATTCGAGCCTGGGCGTGCGCCGGCTGTGGTGGAAGGCGCGGCTGGTCGGTCTGTGCGACCTGCAGATTGGCCGCATGCCCGACCATTTTGGGCTGGGCATGGTCCGCAACCAGGGCGGGGATCTGGACCAGGACCACCAGAGCGACGTCGATCGCATCAAGCTCAGTGCCGAGATGTTCGGCATCCGCGGCGCCATCAGCCGCGCCAACCTCGCCAGCCTGCCGTTCGTGAGCGACGACAGCGCCCTCGGCAACTACAACAACGCGGTGGGCGGCAGCTGGGGCGGTTCGACGGCGGTGCCGTTCACTTTGCGCAGCGGGTCCACGGGTTTGGCGCTGCAAGACAGCGCCGACGTCATCCGCTGGGACTTTGAGGTCGGCGGCGGCCAGATCGTCAAGAACCGCGGTTGGACCTGGGACATCGCGCTCTTGTGGCAGAGCCAGGACTTTGCGCTGGTCAGCGAGACCCAAGCCCTCAACGAGGCGGTGTCGCCGCTCGATAAGCTCACTGAGCGCAACTGCGGCGCCAACTGCGGGCTATTGAGCCACCGCGGGCTGCGCACGTGGACGTTTCAGGGCGCGCTCGACTGGCAGGGCGAAGCGGCCGGCCACCCGCTGCAGCTGCAGCTGGAAGGCGCTTTCATCTACGGCAACCTCGCGCGCACCGACATCACCACCGCGGCCGACGACAAGACCATCGCGTCGGGCGGGGTAGCGGCGCGCGCCAACTGGCAGCGCGGTCGGCAGGCTTGGAAGCTCGACCTCGGCTTTGCCTCCGGTGAGACCGAAGGTGGCTTTGGCGTGCGCGATCAGACCGCGTTCAAGACCGGCGGGCTGCCCGACGGTGCGCCGCGCGAGCTGTTGACCGGCTTTCGCTTCCACAAGAGCTTTCGATTGGATGGCGTGCTTTTCCGCGATGTCATCGGCGCGGTCGCCAACGCCTGGTACGCCCGGCCGGCGCTGCGGCACACCTGGGATCTCGGCGGCGGCTATGGGTTTTCGGCTGACCTCGGGGTGCTCGGCGCCGCGGCCATGTTTGCGGCGGCCACGCCGGGCAAGAAGCGCTTGCTCGGTATCGAACCTGACCTCTCGCTCGGTCTTTCAGCCGGCCAGAGTCAGCTGCAGTTGCGCAGTAGCGTCTTGTTGCCGGGCGCCGCGTTCGACAATGCGGCCGGGATCGCCGCCGATCCGAACTGGCGCGTGGATGCCATCTGGCAGTTGCGGTTTTGACCTGGACTACGACTGCGGTGGCTGGGCCCTCGCCACCGCATCCTGCACCAGAAAACTCGCTACGTCGCTCGGCAGCGTGCCCGGGCCAAAGCCGGCGTCAAATCCAAGCTCCAGCGCCACCGCGTGCGACAGCCGCGGCCCGCCGCACAGCAGCGTCACCTGGTCGCGCAGGTCTTCGGCCTCCAACAGGTCGACCAAGGCCGCAAGGTTGCTGCGGTGGCAGTCTTTTTGGGTGACCACCTGCGAGACCAGCACCGCGTTGGCGTCGAACGCGCGGATCTCGGCCACCAGCCGGTCGTTGCTGACCTGGGCGCCCAGGTTCTTGACCGCAAAGCAGGGGTAGCTTTCCAGGCCCTTGTCGCCGCGCCAGCCCTTGACGTTGCAAATCGCATCGATGCCGACGGTATGGGCGTCGTCGCCCGTGCACGCGCCCAAGATGCGCAGCTTGCGGTCAGCAAAGCGCGCATGCCACAGGCTCTCGACCGCCTTGTGGTCGAGCTTTTGACCCGCGAGCTTGGGCACCGAGATCGCCGTGAAGTCCACGACAAACGGGCTTTTGGCGTAGACCGTGAAGTACGTGTAGCCCTCGCCCAGATCGTGCGCGTGGTACACCTGCGGCTCGTGTAGCCCCATCTGCCGCGCCAGCTGCCGAGCCGCCTCGCGGGCCTCGTCGCCAAACGGCACCGGCAGCGAAAACGACAGCATCACCTGACCGTCATCGAGCGTGTCGCCATAGGCGCGCACCCGCGTCAGGTCCGGCGGCTGGGCGCCCGAGCGGCCGTGCGGGTTCATGCGGCCTCCGCTGCTGCGATGCGGTCCAGTTCGCGGTCGATGCGCGCCTCGCCGGGGTCGAAGTAGTCGCCGGAGCGCTCGAACACACCGTCCAGGCCGCGGCCGCCTTTGGGATCGCGGGCGATGTCGGCGAAAAGGCCGCGCTGCAAGCCCGCCATCAGCCCGGTTTGCGCGAGCCGCTCCAACAGCGCCAGCGCCTCGTCGAGCACCAAACGGGCCCGCGTGGCGATCTCGCCCTCTGAGCGCACCAACAGGTCACTGCCCAGGCCGCGGCCGCCGCCAAAGATCATCCTGGCCGACTCCAGCGCCCAGTAGCGGTCGTGGATGTGCGGCGTGTGCATCGCTTCGGTGGCCATGCCGAGCAAGCAGATGCCCTGGCCGGTCAGCACCGTCACCAGGTTGAAAAGCGCGTCTTGCACGTGACCGCGCAGCACGTTGCCGGTCATGTGCTTGGTCGGCGGCATGTATTTGAGCGGCGCGCCCGGAAACAGCGTGCGAATCAACAGCGCATGGGCGATCTCGAGCTGCAGCGCGTCGGGGCGCAGCGGGTCGATCTCCATCGCGTGGCCCAGGCCCAACTGCCAGGTCTGTAAGCCACAGTCGCGCGCCAGGGCCTCATTGACCAGCGTCGAGGCAACCACCGTGTGCGCCGCGTCGACGGCATCGGCCGTGGTCAGGTAGTTGTCTTCGCCGGTGTTGATGATGATGCCGGCCAAGGCACTGAGCCGCCGCGAGGTGCGCTGGTCGCACAGCGTCCGCTGCATGTTGATGTCGCGGAACAAGATGCCGTACAGGGCATCGTTGAGCATCATGTCCAGGCGCTCCAGGCCGCCCAGGCACGCGATCTCGGGCATGCACAGGCCCGAGGCGTAGTTGCACAGGCGGATGTAGCGACCGAGCTCCGCGCCGACTTCGTCCAAGGCCTTGCGCATCAGCGCAAAGTTGGCGCCGGTGGCGTAGGTGCCGCCGTAACCCTCGGTGGTAGTGCCCTCAGGCACGTAGTCGAGCAGCGACTGGCCGGTCGAGCGTATCACCGCGATGACGTCGGCGCCCTGGCGCGCCGCCACCCGGGCCTGCACCACGTCTTCGTAGATGTTGCCGGTGGCGACAATCACGTAGCACAGCGGCTGTGGGCCGCTGCCGAGCTCGTGCAGTAGCCGGGCGCGCGTTGCGCGTTGGGCCAGGATCTGGTCGATGCCGCAGTCCGCCGCCAATGCCGCCTGCGCATCGACGGCCGTTCGCTCTGCAGGCAGAGGTGCCCGCAGCGCGACCGTGCCTGCGGCGACCGCTTCGGCACACGCCTGCACGGACAAGCCCTTGGCGGCAGCCGTCGCGAACAGCGGCCTTGCGATGCCAGCTTCCAGCAAACCGGAGTTGCGCGCCGCGTCGACAACCCGATTGACGTACGGCACGCCGTCCGCGTCCGCGCCGCGCACGCCGCACAGGCGCAGCACCGTGCGCTCGGTGGCGACCGTGCTGTGGCCTTGGCTGAACGCCGTCACTTCGGCGGCGATCGACCGCGCCAGCCGCCGGCAGCGGTCGACCGTGGCTGCGTCCAGGTCCAGCGGCGGACAGCCAAAGCCGGGCGGCGCGGGGGCGAACGTCGAAATCGGGGACTGCGGGGGCATCGTGCGCTGGGCGCCCAGGCTGGGCGGCGCGGCAGTCTAGCGCAGGTAGTGGCAGGTGTAACCGCCCGGGTTCTTCTGCAGATAGTCCTGGTGCGCCGCGTGCGCCGGCCAGAACGGCCCGGCGGCCTTGATCTCGGTCACGATCGGCCGCTTCCACATGCCAGACTGCCCCGCGCGCACCTTGGCGGCTTCGGCGGCGACGCGCTGTGTCTCGCTGGTGTAGAGAATCGCCGACCGGTACTGGCTGCCGACGTCGTTGCCCTGGCGGTTCAGTGTGGTCGGGTCGTGCATCCGGAAGAACCACTTGTCCAGCAGCTCGGCAATCGGCAGCAACTTGGGGTCGAACACCACCCGCACCGCCTCTGCGTGGCCGGTGCTGCCGTCGTGGGTGTCGTCGTAGTGGGGATTCTTGGTGTGGCCGCCGCAAAAGCCGACCTCAGTGTCGACTACGCCCGCGACCTTGCGCAGGATGTCTTCCATGCCCCAGTAGCAGCCGCCGGCGAGCACGATCTCTTCCAAGGTTGCTTCGCAGCCCGGCGTGTCGCCCGGCTTGGGGGTCGCGCAGACGTTGCTGCTGTCGGCTGGCAGTGCTGCCGCCGTTCCGGTGAACTTGGATAAGTAGGCGCCGTAGCCTTCGGCCTGCAGTTGTGCCACCGGCACAAAGCGCAAGGATGCGGAATTGATGCAGTACCGCAAACCGGTCGGCGCTGGCCCGTCGTCGAACAAGTGACCCAGGTGCGAGTCGCCGGCTTTGCTGCGCACCTCGACCCGGACCATGCCGTGCGACGCGTCTTTCTTCTCGACCACGCGGCCGTCTTCGATGGCCCGCACAAAGCTCGGCCAGCCGGTGCCCGAGTCAAACTTGTCGCGCGAGCTGAACAGCGGCTCGCCCGTGGCGACGTCGACGTACAGCCCCTCGTCGTGGTGGTCAAAGTAGGCGTTGCGAAACGGCGGCTCGGTCGCGTCTTGCTGGGTCACCTGATACTGCATCGGCGTCAACCGCTGGCGCAGCTCGTCTTGGGCGGGCTTGTGGTACATGCCGTTTGCCATCTTGGCCTTGTGCAGCGCGGCCGGCGGCGGCGCTTGGGTTGTGGGTGCGACCACGGGTGCCGTACGCGTGCACGCGATCGCGACACAAGTGCACAGGACGGTCAACGCCAGGCGCCGCAAAGGTATGGATTGCAAGGGATCCCCCGCGCGGTTCGCGACAACCGCCCGCGGGCCACAATACCCGATGGCGGCCGATTGTTCCGCTAGGCGGCCCAGCGCTTGCTGCCCAGCCGTGTGAGCATGGCCGTGGACCAGTCACCGTAGCGATCGCCCAGGATCGCCGTGCGCGCCGCGCCGACCAGCTCAAGGTAGAACGACAGGTTGTGCTTGGTCAGCAGCGTCGCCGCCAGCAGCTCGCCGGCCACGAAAAGGTGTCGTAGGTACGAACGCGAGTGGGTCCGGCACACGTCGCAGGCGCAGTCGGGGTCGAGCGGGCCGTCGTCGTCGAAAAAGCGCCGGTTCTTGATCGACAGCTTGCCGTCGTGGGTGAACACGATGCCGTGGCGGGCATTGCGGCTGGGCATCACGCAGTCGAACTGGTCGACGCCATAGCCGATGCAGTGCAGCAGGTCCTCCGGCGTGCCAACGCCCATCAGATAGCGGGCCTTGGCGCTTGGCATCCGGCGGGCCGTGTGCGCGCAGGTCTGCCACATCTGCTCGCTGGCTTCGCCGACCGACAAGCCGCCGATCGCGAAGCCCTCGCAACCGTCGCGCGCGCAGATGTCGTCGACGTGGGCCGAGCGCAGCCCGAGATCGATGCCGCCCTGCACGATGCCGTAGAGCGCACAGTCGTCCTGGCGCTTGCGGGCCACGATGCAGCGGTCGAGCCAGGCGGTGGTGCGCTTGCAGGCGCGGGCGATCTCGCGGGCGTCGGCCGTCGCCGGCGGGCACTGGTCAAACGCCATCAGGATGTCGCTGCCAAACGCCTCTTGCAGCGCCACCGCCCGCTCGGCGTCGAGCACGTGGCGGCTGCCGTCCAGGTGGCTCTGAAACACCGCGCCGTCGTCGGTGACCTTGCGGATCTTGGCCAGCGAGTAGACCTGAAAGCCACCCGAGTCGGTGAGTACGGGCTTATCCCACGCCATGAAGCGGTGCCGCCCGCCCGCGGCGGCGATGCGATCGGCGCCCGGCCGCAGC
>SXRM01000277.1 GCA_005792545.1 Pseudomonadota bacterium
CCGATCGTGGTGGCGGTCAACAAGATCGACAAGCCTGGCGCGGACATCGACAAGGTCCGCCGCGAACTGGCCGATCACGGCGTGGTCGCTGAAGAGTGGGGCGGCGACTGCATCTTCGTCGAGGTCTCGGCCAAGACCGGCCAAAACCTGGACAAGATGTTGGAGATGCTGGCGTTGCAGGCCGATCTGCTCGAGCTTAGGGCCAATGCAACCTGTGACGCGCGCGGCCTGGTCATCGAGTCGCGCTTGGAGAAAGGACGCGGACCGGTCGCCACCTTGCTCGTGCAAGCGGGCACGTTGCGCAAGGGCCAGTTCATCGTCGCTGGGTCACAGTATTGCCGCGTGCGCGCCATGCTCGATGACATGGCCAAGAACCTGGAGAACGCCGGTCCGTCGACGCCGGTCGAAGTCATCGGCTTTGATCACGTCACTGTGGCAGGCGACGAATTCTATGTGGTCGCCGACGAAAAGAAGGCCAAAGCCATCGTCGAGCACCGCATCGAAAAGTCGCGCGAAAAGGAAGCGCTCAAGACCTCAAAGCGCACGCTCGAAGACATGTTTGGCCATGTTGGCGAGCCGCAGCAAAAGGAGCTCAACCTCATCGTCAAGGCGGATGTGCACGGCTCCGCCGAAGCGCTCAAGCAGGCGCTGGCCAAGATCGAGCACGAGGAAGTCAAGGTCCGCGTGTTGCACGCAGCGGTCGGCGGTGTCACCGAGAGCGACATCAACCTCGGCGCGACGACCAAGGGCTTCGTCATTGCCTTTAACGTCAAACCAGAGGCGAAGGGCAAGCGGCTGGCCGACGAATTGGGCGTGCAGATTCGGCAGTATTCGGTCATCTACGACGCCATCGACGATGTGACGCTGCTGCTCGAGGGCATGCTGACGCCGATCATCGAAGAGGTGGTGCTTGGGCACGCCGAAATCCGCCAGATCTTCACTGTGCCCAAGCTCGGCGTGGTCGGCGGTTCGCACGTTACGGACGGCGCGCTCCAACGCAATCAGCGTCTGCGCGTACTGCGCGCCGGCCAGGTCGTCCACGAGGGCGAGTTTGCGTCGCTCAAGCGCTTCAAGGATGACGCCAAGGAAGTCGCACAGGGCTACGACTGCGGTATCGGCATCACTGGCTTCACCAAGTTCGTGGTTGGAGATGTCGTACAGTGCTACGAACTTAAGAAGATCCCGCGCAAGCTCAAGCCTGAGGGCGCCGGGGGCAGCCGCCCCTCCGCCGGCTGAGGCCAGTCGCCCACCGCGACTGCTAGATCTGCTGTTGCGCGGAAGCCGCCCCATCGAGACACATGCGTCGAAAACCTTCGTTTACGCGTGCTGACCGCGTCGAGCATCTGATGCTGGGCGAAGTCGAGCGGTTGTTGGCCTACGAGGTCAAGGATCCG
The DNA here is from genome assembly GCA_005792545.1 of Pseudomonadota bacterium. Taxonomy (GTDB): domain Bacteria; phylum Myxococcota_A; class UBA9042; order UBA9042; family UBA9042; genus SXRM01. The sequence goes on from SXRM01000277.1 coordinate 1,395, forward strand.
CTGGCGCAGCAGCTCAAAGTGACCACGGTGCGGCTATCGCCGGATCTAGGCCACCTGCGGGTGCAGTTCGTATTGCATGCGGGCGGCCGGCCGTCTGCGGCGTTGACCGAGATGCTGGAGCGGACCGCACCCTTTCTGGGGCGCACGCTGCAAGACGAGTTGGCTTTGCGGCATCGACTGACGGTGGCGTTTACCTTTGACCGCGACGCCGACGAGCTGGAGCGCGTCCGGCAGCTGTTGCAGGCCCAGCAGCCTGCGCCCGAGGAACCCGATGCGGCCAATCCGCGCGCCTGAGCCCATGCCTGAGGGCCCCGAACCGTGCGGCGTGCTTGTCATCGACAAGCCCCTGGGCTGGACTTCGCGGGACATCGTCAACAAAGTCGGTCGGCTGCTGGGCACGCGCTCTGCCGGCCACGCCGGTACGCTCGATCCGCAGGCCAGCGGCGTGCTGACCGTGGCTACCGGCGAGTGCACCAAGCTGGTCCCGCGCCTGATGGACGCCCCCAAGACCTACGAGGCCGAGATCACGTTCGGCAGTGCGACGCTGACCGACGATGCGACGGGCAAAGTCGTGCGCGAAGTGCCCGTGCCCCGCTCGCTCGACAAGGTGCGCATTCAGGCCATCGTGGACGGCTGGCTGGGCACCCACTTGCAAGTGCCTCCGCAGGTGTCCGCGCTGCAACGCGACGGCGTGCGCGACCATAAACGCGTGCGCCAGGGCGAGACCGTGGTGCGCGACGCCCGGCCAGTGCAGTTTTATGCCGCCGAAGTCTTGGCGGTGGCGGCGCCAACCGCGCGGATTCGGGTGCGCGTCGGCTCCGGGTTCTACGTTCGTTCGCTGGCGCGGGACCTTGGCGAGGCCCTGGGCTCTGCGGCGCACTTGAGCGGTCTGCGCCGCACCTCAGGCTGCGGCTTCACGCTTGAAGAGTGTGTGACCTTGGAGACCCTGACGTCGATGACGATCGAGCAGCGCCGCGGTGCGTTGCGGCCACTGCTTGCCGTCGCTGAGCGGCTGTTGCCAGTGGCTGAGGTCGATGCAACTGCGGCTTTGGCGCTGCGCCAGGGTCGCAGGGTGCCCTGGACCGGCGGCGAGGGCGAGGAGTTCCTCGCGGTACACGCGCAGACTGCGGTCGCGATCGCGCGCATGGACGCGGGGGCGCTGCTGGTGATTCGCGGTTTCGCGCACCCGAACTTGCAGCGCGCTGAGGTGGAGACGCAGCGCCTGGGCGGGGCCGCAGACGCGCCAGCGTGACGCCGACACGCGCCCCGCCGTAGCGTTTTCGTCGTTGACAGGCGTCTTTGGCGCTGCCTATACTACCGCCCCCGAAGTGGACACCCATGAACCGCGGTGTCCGGGCGAATTGCCAGCAACCACTTGAACAAAACGGCTTCTCGCCCTCGCAATCACCGCAACCGCCGCAGGCAGCGGCACCCAAAGGAACCGGCCAAACATGGCGCTCCTCGCATTCCAGAAAGCAGCAATCGTGCATAGCAACGGCAAGCATGCCACTGACACCGGCTCGCCCGAAGTGCAAATCGGCATCCTCACCGAGCGAATCAACTACCTGACCGAGCACTTCAAGTCCAACGCCAAGGATCATCACAGCCGGCGCGGCTTGCTGCGTCTGGTCAGCCGTCGGCGCGGCCTGCTCGACTACGTGCACCGCACCGATGTCGATCGCTACAAGGCGATTCTTGCCAAGTTCGAACTGCGCAAGTAGTTATCCGCGCGGTGCGGCCCTCGCCGCCGCCTGATTGCCCGCGCTGTGGTTTCTGCGCGGCAACAGGCTTGGCTTGACAGGCGCTCATTCGGCGCCCCCTGCCCGCTACCGCACAGCCGGCCAGAAACACTCTGGCCCTGCCACAGACCGCCCAGCCGGCGCGGAACCGCCGGCCCTCGCGGAACGACTGCGCGCCAGTTCGGTAGCCCAGCGTCTACCCGCACCGCCGCGGATCCGGCCCCAGTTCGCCGGCCGCCACAAGGAAGATCCCATGTCCCTTTTCCCGAACCATCGCCGCACCGACATTGAGATCGGCGGCAAAACCATGACTTTCGACACCGGCAAAGTAGCCAAGCAGGCCAACGGCGCCGTCCTGGTCACCATGGGGGAGTCGACCGTCCTTTGCACCGTTGTCTCCACGCTGGCCAACAAGCCCGGCGCTCCGTTTTTTCCCCTCAGTTGCGACTATGTCGAGAAGATGTATGCCGCGGGCCGCGTTCCGGGCAGCTACTTCCGCCGTGAAGCGCGCCAGGGCGAACACGAGATCCTGGCGAGCCGCATCATCGACCGCCCGTGCCGGCCGCTATTCCCCGAAGGCTACATGGCCGACACCCAGGTCCTGGCCCACGTGTTCTCGTACGATAAGATCAACGATCCGGTGGTGATGGCCGTCAATGGCTGCTCGGCCGCGCTGGCGATTTCGGACATCCCGTGGGCGGGCCCCATCGCCGCCGCGCGCATCGGCCTGGTGGACGACCAACTGGTGTGCAACCCGACCAAGGCCGAGCGCGCGGTTTCTCAGCTGGACCTGTTCATCGTCGTCAGTCCGCAAGGCATCGTGATGGTCGAGGCTGGCGCGAATTTCGTGCCCGAAGCCACGATGATCGAGGCGTTGTTGTTCGGCGAGGCTCAGCTCAAGCCCGTCATCGCCGCGATCCAGCAACTCGCCAGCGAGATCGGCAAGCCCAAGTATGTGTTCACGCCGCCGCAAGCTGACGCTGAGCTTGTCGCCGCGTGCCGCGAAGTCGCCTACGCCGAAACCGAAGCGGCGATGGCTATTCGCGAAAAGCAGGCGCGCTACGCTGCCGCCGGCGCCGCCAAGAAGCACGCTGCGGCCGCCCTGGCTGAGCGCTTCCCCAACCGCGAAGCGGAGATCAAGGAAATCGTCGCCACCTTCAAGGATGAGATCTGCCGCAAGCAGATCGCCTTCGGGCGGACGCGGCTCGACGGTCGCGCCCTGGATCAGGTGCGGCCGATTGAAATCGAAGTCTCGATGCTGCCGCGTGCACACGGCTCAGCGCTGTTCACGCGTGGCGAAACCCAGGGTCTGGTTGCGGTCACGCTCGGCACCGGTCACGACGCCCAGAAAGTCGAGAACCTGGACAGCCGCGAAAACGAGCGCAAATTCCTGCTGCACTACAACTTTCCGAGCTTTTCGACCGGCGAAGTCAAGCCGATGCGCGGCCCCGGTCGCCGCGAAGTCGGCCACGGCAATCTGGCGCTGCGCGGCATCACGCCGGCGCTGC
>SXRM01000278.1 GCA_005792545.1 Pseudomonadota bacterium
CCCGCGGCGAGGTCGAAGAGCCTGCAGGCAGATCGCGAGCGCGCCCGGAGCGACCGACCGAGGCGCACTTGAAGTGCGCCGACCGAGGGAGTGAGGACGTAAGCCGCGAGATGTCCAGGATCTTTGGCCGTAGCTGGGTGGGATTTTGGCCACACCCTCTTAGGGCCCCGCCAAGAACTACTCGTTCTTTTCGGTGCCCGTTTGCTGGCTTTGTGGGTCGCAAGCTCGCGTCTTTGCAAGCCGACTCGCCGCTCCGGTGTATCCACAGCGTTCGAGTAATCTTGGACAGGCTCTTTAGCCGAGCGGACGCGGCATGGCGACGGAAACCGAACTTAAGCTGTTGCTCGACACACTGGACGACTACGCGAAGCTGCGCCGCGCGCTCGACGAACTGGCCTTGCAGCCAGCGACCGAGGCCCGCCAGGTCAACTACTACCTCGACACCGTAGACCGGGCGCTGCTGCAGCAGAAAGCCATGGTGCGCGTGCGGGTCGCGGACGGCAACGCGGTGCTGACCGTCAAGCTCAAGCCGCGCCTCGCCGGCGGGGTCGTTCAGGTCGCCGAGTACGAACGGTTTTTGGACCCGCAACACGCCCAGCCGTGGCTGACCGCGCCGCCGTCGCGCGCGGGCCTGGGTTTCGACACCCTAGGTTGGTTGGTTGCCGGTGGCGTGCTGGCGGAGCCGCTGGCCGTGGATACGCAACTGCGAGTGCTTGGTGCCATGCACAACACCCGGCGCAAGGTGCACTTGGATGGCGCGGTCTGGGGCCTGCCAGCCGGTTGCGCGCTGATGGCCGAGCTCGACCGCGCACACTATGGCACCGGCGGCGAAGAGGCAGAGCGCTTCGAGTTGGAAGTCGAGCACCCGCAGGCGGCGGAATTGCTGCCGGGCGTCGAGGCGTGGTTGGCGGGCCTGGGCGTGGAGTTTCGGCGGGCCGAAGAGACCAAGTACGCGCAGTTCTTGCGGTTAGCCGGGAGTCATGCTGGGTGGGGCGAGGGCGGTTGAGCGCGTCGGGCCGTTCAGTCTGGCGGCGGCCGCAACTCAGCAACGTCGGCGCGAAACGCCGCCATCGCGCGCTGCCGTTCGTCCGGCTCCATGAGCGCGGCCCACAAGCGAGTCTCCAGCAAATCGGGGTCCAGAAGGCCAGCAGCAAGCCCCGCACTTGCCCATTGCCGATCCCGGTCTTCACCGCGGGCGTACTTGGAGACCGCGGCGTCGTGCAGTTCAAGAAACCAGGCGGTGACGCCGCTGGCAAAGTGGACGGGCACGAGGCGGTCTTGCCAGCCGTCGGGAAGTACCGGCAATAAGGGCGAAACCGCATCGGCATAGCAGTCGAAGGCCCGATGAAAGTCAGAATCCTCACCGATGCCCGCGACGGCCGCAGTTGCGGCGCCAGGGTCGTCGCGGGGGTACAAGTCGAGGTCGACGGACGAAGCCATGCGGGCAGGTGGCGCAACGGACGCCCCAAGCGTGCACAAGCTACCGATGACGACGTAGTCAGCCCAGCCGCAATTGGCGCGAGCCGCTGCAAGGACTCGTTCAACGTCCTGCAAAGTCACGGGTCGTCCCGCAAATAGCCCACGAACGCGGTATTGGCGCGCAGAGCCGGCCCCTCGCCATCGGCTTGCAAAACATCAGCCGCCATTGTGTTAACGGGCAGTGCCAGCAACCGCGTCCACGCCACAATGTACCGCTCGTTGCAGATTTGGGTGGCCTGCCATCGCGCAACCCGTTCTCGTGCCATCGCGCGCACCTCTGCTTCGAACGCCGGGTCTGCGGCCATCCGGGCGAAAACGCGGGCGTGGGCTGCGGCCAGGGCGTCGTCTTTGGCGCGAGCTTGGGCGCGGGCGGCGCGGCGGGCGGCGAAAAGGGTTTCGGGCGTCACAGCGGACTCGGGCGGCGGGGCCGCCGGGGCATGGTAGCGGTGCGGGGCGGTGGGGGCAATGCCCACAGCAGAACCGAGTGCGGTGACTCCGGACAAGCTTGCGGGCCCCACTTGCGTGCGCTGTGCCGGGAACCAGTGGCCTACCCTACCACCCGCACCAAAGCACACTTGCCCTCAAAGACCACCGCCCACTGCACCACGCTGCCCGCGCCACGCTCGCGCAGCGCCGCTACGTAGTCCTTGACCCGCAACTGCGCCTCGGCCGAAGCCAGCGCCTGCTCGGCGGTCTCGCCTTTCCTGGCCCGCGGCACCTTGAGCTCCAGCACCGCCCCCGCCTGCCCCGCCTGCCGCGGGCAAATCAACACGTCGTAGCGGCCGTGGCCGGCTTCGCGGTTGCTCGTCACCTCGTGGGTGCGCTCCAACGTCGCCAGCAAACCCAGGATGAAGGCCTGGTACACGGCCTCGGCCGGTTTATGGGCGACGTCGTGGTACGACAGCATGGCCAGCGCGAGCTCGTCGAGCAGCTCTTCGGCGACATCGGCGTCGCCCGTCAATAGCGCCTTGCAGAGCTCTGGCACGCGGTCGCCACGGCCAAAGTTGCGCGCAAGCTGATCCGCGAACATGCCACGCAACGCAGTTCGTACCTCCAGGTTGGGCACGCACAGCGACGCGGCGGTGCCGTCCTGGTCGACCTGGACGTCGACGGCCTTGAGGTAACCAGTGAACAAAAGCAGCGACCACACAGCGCTGGGGTTGTCCTCGATGCCGCGCAGCACCATGTTTTCGTCAATGGTGCGGCGCACGCTGCCGCCAGCAAACAGCGTCTGCCAGTCTTGCAGGTCGATGGCGTCGCGCCGCACCAGCAGGTCGCGCAGCAGGTCGTCGCTACTGGTGTTGACCCAGTAGGGCTTGCAGACCTCGCCGTCGTCGCGCAGGTAGTTGAGCACCGACCACGGGTTGTAGATGGTCTGACCGCCGAACGAGTAGCCGTTGTACCAGGACTCCACAGCGGGCATGTGGTCTGCCAGGCCGCAGGCGTCGGCCAGACTTGCGACCTCGCCTGGCGTGAACCCAAAGCGGTCGGCACAGCGCTTGGCGAGAATCGTGAACACGGCCAGGTTGTTGAGTCCCGAGAACAGCGACTCTTTGGCGATGCGCAAGATGCCGGTCAGCACGCCGCGGTACAGGTGGGGGTTGTCCTTGAGCCCGGCGCCAAAAAACGCCCGGAAGAAGGCGATGACCTCATCGTAGTAGCCGTTGGTCCAGCCTGCGATAATCGGCGTGTCGTATTCGTCGATGAGCACGACGACTTGCTCGCCGCAGGTGCGGTGCAGCCACGCCGACAGGTCGAGAACGGCATCTTGCAGGGCCTCGCTGTCCGCTGTCGCCGCGCGAAGGGCAGCGAACCGCGCCTGGTCGGCAGGACTCAGCGCATTGGCATCGACCGGCAACGCCGGATCGTCTGCCACGCGAGCGATAAGCCGTGCCATCTTGGCCAGGCAAGCCGGCCAGGTCGGCTCCTTGAGGTCCTTGAAGCTCAGAAGCACCACAGGATGGCGTCCGAACCGTTGCCGCACGTCATCGCCAGCCTGCCAGACGGCCAGGTCACTGAAAAGCGCCGCGTTGTCGGTGCCACGCGCAAACCACGCTTGCAGCATGGTCATCGACAGCGTCTTGCCGAAGCGCCGCGGCCGGGGCAGCAGCAGCACCTGATCCAGATTGCGGACCACGTCTGCGATCAGCAACGATTTGTCGACAAACGCGCCGCCCTGCTCGCGCAGGCTGCTGAAAGTCGAGTTGCCGATGGCGAAGCGGGGCTTCATGGCGACGATTGTACGCGCGGCCGACCCTGGGCGGCAATGCGAAGCGGTTGCCGGGTCGCCAATGACACCCGGGTGACACCACCGCCCCCAGCGGCACACGGTTTCGCGGACTTACGGCCGGCTTTCGCGTTGCTGCACCTGCTGGCCCTGCTTACCCTGCATTTGGGTCCGCGCCGCTGGACCGGGTCGCCGTATGCCGTTGCCAACCCAAGCGTGGTTCCTCGAAAGTGGCGGCCAACCCCTGCAGTTTCGCGAGCTTGCCCTGCCAGACCCGGCGCCGCACCAGGCCGTGGTCCGCGTGCTGGCCTGCGGCTTGTGCCACACCGACCTGGGCTACGCCGACGGCTCGGTGCCGACCAAGCATGCGCTGCCGCTGGTGCTCGGGCATGAAGTCGTGGGCATGGTCGAGGCCGTCGGCGACGAGGCCTTTGCGCCGCTGGTCGGCAAACGAGTCGTGGTGCCCGCCGTGCTGCCATGCGGCAAGTGCGCATACTGCAAAGCCGGCCGTGCCAACGCTTGCCCGCGCCAGGTCATGCCGGGCAACGACGACCACGGCGGCTTTGCGCGCCACCTGCTGGTGCCCGCGGCGCCACTGCAACCGCTGCCTGTCGCCCTGGACGGCGACGACGTGCGGGCGCTGTCGGTGGTGGCCGATGCGGTCAGCACGGGCTGGCAAGCGGTGCTGCGCAGCGGGCTGCAGGCCGGCGACGTGGCCTTTGTGGTCGGCGCAGGCGGCGTCGGTGCGTTTGTTGCGCAGGTCGCCAGGGCGCTAGGCGCGACGGTGGTCGCGCTCGACACCAGCGCCGAGCGACTGGAATTGGCCCTGCGGCTGGGCGCAGACCGCGCCGTGCCCGTTGCTGGACGCCCCGCCAAGGACGTCAAGACCGAGGCCCAAGGCCACGCCAAGTCGCTGGGTATCGACTCGCTGCGCTGGCGCATCTTCGAATGCAGCGGGGCCGCGGCCGGCCAATCTTTGGCGTGGAGTCTGCTCGGCCGCTGCGCCACCTATCTGCAAGTCGGGTACGCAGCCAGCGCGGTCGAACTGCGCCTGTCCAACCTGATGGCCTTTGATGCCACCGCGCATGGCACCTGGGGCTGCCCGCCAGACCAGTATCCGGCCTGTTTTGAACTCATCGCGGCTGGCAAAGTGCAACTGGCACCGCTAGTCGCCTACGCACCCATGGCAACGCTGAACGACCAACTGCGAGCCATGGCCGACCACAAGCTGACGCGCCGGATGGTGCTCGACCCGGCGCTCGACTAGCCAAGAAAGGACTCTGCCGTGACAACGCTCAATGACCACAACCTGATTGCCAGCCCGACGTTTGACCAGATCCGCTACGAGACGCGGCCGGTGTATGACACCAAGGGCGCCGTCGTGCCGGGCTTACACGCGGTGTGGATTGCGCTCGACAACGAGAAGCAGCTCAATTCCTACACCACCGAAGCCGTCAAACAGGTGATTTTGGCCTTTCGCAAGGCGAGTTGCGACCGCGCTGCGGTTGCTGTCGTCTTCACCGCTGTCGGCAGCAAGGCCTTTTGCACGGGCGGCAACACTGCGGAGTACTCGACCTACTACGCACACCGGCCGCTCGAGTATTTGCAATACATGCGGCTGTTCAACGATATGGTGACTTCGATCCTGCACTGCGATAAGCCGGTGATTTGCCGCGTCAACGGCATGCGCATCGGCGGCGGCCAGGAAATCGGCATGGCCTGCGACTTTTCGGTCGCCGGTGACCACGCGCGTTTTGGCCAGGCGGGACCGGTACACGGCTCGGCGCCCGACGGCGGCTCGACCGACTTTCTCGACCAGTTTGTCGGCTTCGCCAAGGCGGTCGAGTCGCTGGTGCTGTGCGAGCCGTGGTCGGCGCACAAGGCGGCCCGCTTGGGCGCCATCAACGACTTTGTTGCGGTGCACAAAACAGCCGATGGTCAGTTCATCCCAAACCCCATGGCGGTGACCGACCGCTACCTTGACGACATGGGCCGCATCGTGCACGGCGAGTGGAAGACTGGCGCCGAGGCTGAGGCAGCCAAAAAGCTGGCGGCGGCGTGCACCATCGACCTGGCGCCGCTCGACGCCGCGGTGGACAAGCTGGTCACGCGGCTGATGAACACTTTCCCGGACTGCACCCGCAAGACGCTGGAGAGCGTGCGCAAAAAGAAGCTGCAGCACTGGTACCAGAACGGCGAGTCGAACCGCAGCTGGCTGGCCAACAACATGGCCACCGAAGCGGCGGCGGGCTTTCCGGCCTTCCACTTTGGCGACCGCGCCGAGCGCGAAATCGACTTCGTGCTGCTGCGGCAGCGGCTGGCCGACGGCGCGCGGTTTGACGAGGCGCTGGTTAGCGACGTGCTCAAGCCCAGTGCTCGAGCAGGCCGGGCGGCGTACCGGGCTGAAGGCGCCTGACGCGCAAGTTCGGCCGCAGCGAAGCGGGGCATTGGGGCAAGTGATTGGGGGCGAGAAGTGAGCGGCGGGCAAGGCGGCACCATGCACATCGACGTCCAGTTGCTGCAAGGCAACACCGTGCTGGACCTGCAGCTGCAGGCCGGCAAGGGCAACGTGCTGACTACCGAAGTGCTGCACGAGCTGGTGGCCCACCTGCGCGCCCACCGCGACCGGCCGCACCTGCGCATGGTGCTGCTGCGCGGCTCCGGCGGGCACTTCAGCTTTGGCGCCGCGGTCGACGAACACCGCAAGGACAAGGCCGCGGCGATGCTGCGGGAATTTCACTCGGCGCTGCGCGCGGTCGCGACGTGCGAGGTGCCGGTGGTGGCGCTGGTCGAGGGCAAATGCCTGGGCGGCGCCTTCGAGCTGGCGCTGGTCTGCCACGTGGTGCTGGCAGCGCCGAACGCCAGCTTTGCGTGTCCCGAAATCAAGCTTGGTGTGCTGCCGCCGGTGTTGGCCGCCGTGGGTGCAAGTCGGCTCGGCGCCGCGTGGACAGAGCGCCTGGTGCTGACCGGCGCAGAGTTGCCGCTTGCCGTCGCCGAGTCGACTGGGTTCGCCGTGCGGCTGCCGGCGGACATCCCAGCGTTGGACGCGGCGCTCGGCTGGTATGACAACAATCTCGCGGGCAGCAGTGCCCACAGCTTGCGGGTCGCGGTTCGCGCGGTCCGCGACGGCACCGGCTTGACGGCGGCGTTGGGCGAGCCGCTCGACCGCGCCGAACGCCTGTACCTGGACCGGCTGCTGCCCAGCCACGACGGCAACGAAGGCATCGAGGCCTTTTTGGGGCGCAGACCGCCCCAATGGAGAGACGCGTGACGCCTCCGCAAGACATCCAGCGGTCGCCCCAGCCCAACGGCCGCGGCAACGACCCGTGCGCCACCTTCATTGGCCGAGCGCGGACGCTGTTCGACGACAAGGCGCTGGACCACGTCAAGGCGTGGAAGGCGGCGCACCCGGGTGCGCTCGCTATCGGCCACATGCCCATCTACACGCCGCGGCCACTGCTTGAAGCGCTGGGGTGTTTGCCGGTTGCCGTGTTTGGCGGCGGCGAAGAAGTCGACATCATCCGCGGCGACAGCTACTTCCAAAGCTATATCTGCCACATCCCGCGCAGCACCATCGAGCTGGCCTTGTCGGGCACCTACGACGTGCTCGACGGCATGGTGTTTCCGAGCATTTGCGACGTCATCCGCAACCTGTCGGGGATGTGGAAGATGTTGTTCCCAGACCGCTACGCGGCGTACCTGGACCTGCCGCAGAACTTCAACTCGAGCATCGGCGGGCGCTTCTACCTGCACGAGCTGCGGCGCATTGCCAATGACCTGACGGCGCGCGGCGCCTTGCCGCTCGACGACGACCGCCTGTGCCGAGCCCTGGCCGACGAAAACCGCCGCCGTCGTGCGATTGCGCGCCTTGATGCCTTGCGGCGGACCGATCCGTGGCGGTGTCCGGCCAGCGAGGCCTATTTGCTGGTGCGCGCCGGGGCCGGGCTGCTCGCTGCCGAACATGCCGAGCTGCTCGAAGGCTTTGTCGAGGCAGCGCCGCGGCGCAGTGGCCGACCGCTCGACAACGTGCGGGTGGTGCTGGCGGGGTCGTTCTGCGAGCAGCCACCGCTCGACCTCATCGTTGCGCTGGAAAAGGCTGGCTGCGACATCGTCGACGACGACTTTCAGTTGGGCCTGCGGACCATCGAAGGCGACATCAACGAAGAGGCGCCCGATCCGCTGGCGGCATTGGCGCAGGCGTTTCTGGACCAGGGTCGCGCGACGGCGAGCCGCTATATCGACAAGGACGAAAAGGGCCGCGCGCTCATCGATCAGGTCCAGGCGGCACAGGCCGATGGCGTGGTCTTTGCGGCGGCGAGCTTTTGCGACCCGGCGTTGCTCGACCAGCCGATGCTGGAGACGGCGCTGGCCAAAGCCGGTGTGCCGTTCACCAGCTTCAAGTTTGCAGAGAACAACGGGCAATTCCAAACGATTCGCGAGCAGGCGGGGGCGTTTTCCGACTCCGTCAAGCTGTGGGGCGCCGCGCACTAGCGGCCCATCGGGGGCAGAGATGGCAGGGGGACACCACATGGCCGAGGCGCCGGGCAAGACTGCGCCTGCGGCAGCCAAGGATGACTCGCAAAAGCGCCAAAAGGACATGATTGGCGCACACTTTGCCAAACTGGCACGCGCGAAGGAAAATGGTCAGAAGGTGGTCTACACTTTCGTGCCGGGCAACCTGACCGAGCTCATCACTGCGCTCGACCTGCTACCGGTGTTGCCCGAAATCAACGCGTTGCAGTCGGGCATGCGCAAGAAGTCGGCGGTCTACATCGCCGAGGCCGAAAAGGCCGGCCACAGCGAAGACGTCTGCACCTACGTCAAATGCGACATCGGCATGCTCAAAAGCGGCAACATCGGCCCGACGGGCGAGAGGCTGCCAGAGCCCGACCTGCTGCTGCTGTCCTACACCGGCTGCTTCACGTTCTTGAAGTGGTTCGAGCTGTTGCAGCAGGAGTACCACTGCCCGGTGGTGATGCTGCACGTGCCGTACCAGCCCGACGGCGTCGTGACCCCCGCAATGCGCCAGTACATCGTCGACCAACTCGAAAACGAAGTGGTGCCGGCGCTCGAAAAGTTGGCGGGCAAGAAGCTGGACCGCGACTACCTGGCCGAGAAGCTCAAGCTGAGCGCGCAAGCCGAAGACGACCTGGTGTGGGTGTGGGAGTCGGCGCGCCACAAGCCCAGTCCCATCGACGGCTATTTTGCGGGCGTCTACTACATCGGCCCCATCTTCTCGGCGTTTCGCGGCTCGCAGGACGCGGTCGACTACTACCGGCTGCTGCGCAGCGAGGTGCAGGCGCGCATCGACGCCGGCAAAGGGCCGACGACGCCCGACGGCGACCTCGACGACCAGGCGGTGCGGTTGGTGGTCGAAGGTCCGCCGAACTGGACGAGCTTTAACGACTTCTGGCACATGTTCAGCAAGGAGAAGGCGGTCATTGTGGCCTCGACCTACACGCGGGTTGGCGGCCTGTATGACCTCGGCTTTCGCCACGACGCCGCCGATCCGCTGGGCACGCTCGCCGACTACTGCCTCGGCTGCTACACCAACCTGGGTCTGCCGTCACGCATTGAGCTGCTGGCCAAGTACGTCCGCGACTACAGCGCCGATGGGTTCTTCATCAACTCGGTCAAAAGCTGCAACAGCTTCTCGGCTGGCCAGTTGCTGATGCTGCGCGAAGTCGAGAAGAAGACCGGCGTGCCGGGGGGCTTTATCGAGTCGGACCTGGTGGATCCGCGCTACTTTGGCAAGGCCAACATCGAAAACCGCGTGCAGAGCTACTTGCAAATGCTGCACGCGCGCCGCGACCGCTCGCTCTCGCAGATACCGGCGCGCACGACCGCTGGCGTCCAGGGGGTGCTGTCGTGAACGCAACGATGCAATGCACGGTCGGCATCGACCTGGGCAGCACCACCACCAAGGCGGTCATCCTCGACCTGGGCGGCAACATCGTCGGCCGCGGAATCACCAACAGCCGGAGCAACTACGAGGTCGCTGCCGCGGTTGCGCGCGACGAAGCCTTGACGGCGATGCGATTTTCGCTGCTGCAACGCGCGCTCGACGAGGCCGGCGCGCTCGGCCGGGCGATGGACAAGCCGCTTGGCGACGCCTTTCGACTGGAGCTGTATCTGGTCGAGTTGACCGCGCTGCAGCGCGAAATCGAGCGACTGCTCGACCAACCGGCCCACGCCAAGATGCGCGACGTGCTACGGCCGGCTGCAAGCGACATCCTGGCCGAGATGACCCGCACGGCGCCCGAGCTGTTCGCGCCAGGTGCGGAGCGCAAGAGCGACTTCTTTCGCGATATTGCCGGCGCCGTGTTCGTGCGGCTGGCGGAGAATTTGTGCGGTGCACCGCAATCGCCGGTGCCGTTCGAGCGGCTGGTCGGCCTGTACGACCGCGCCATCCTTGACGTCGAGACGCGCATGGAGCGCCGCGACTTCGCGTCCCTGCTCGACCGCGCTGCGACCCGGGTGGTGCCGCGCGACCCAGCCGGCGACCAGCTGCGCGCCCGCATGGTGCAGGTCGGCCGGACACCGATCGCCGAGGTCGCCTTTGTTGGCACCGGCTATGGGCGGCAGACCCTGCCGTTTCCGCCAGAGACCGTGCGCAGCGAGATTCTGTGCCACGGCCGCGGTGCGCACCGGACGTTTGACGGCACCCGCACGGTGCTCGACATCGGCGGTCAGGACACCAAGGCCATCCAAGTCGACGGCGATGGCGTGGTCACCAGCTTTCAGATGAACGACCGCTGCGCCGCCGGTTGCGGGCGCTATCTGGGCTACATCGCCGACGAACTGAGCCTGGGCCTGCACGAACTCGGCCCGCTGGCCCTGCAAGCCAAGAAGCAAACGCGCGTCAACTCGACTTGCACCGTGTTTGCGGGCGCCGAACTGCGCGAGCGCCTGGCGCTTGGGCAACGGCGGGAAGACATTCTGGCGGGGCTGCACCGCGCCATCATGCTGCGGGCGATGTCGATCCTGGCGCGCTCAGGTGGCATCGACAACGAGTTCACGTTCACCGGCGGTGTGTGCAACAACCCAATGGCGGTCAAGGTGTTGCGCGAGCTGGTGATTCAGAACTACGGCGAGCACATCACCGTCAATACCCACAGCAGTTCGATCTACATGGGCGCGCTCGGGGCGGCGATGTACGCGCTGGACGACCACCGCCAGGGCAAGGGCGGGATGATGCCGATGTTTGCCCAGACCGCGGAGGCCGCATGAACGCCACGACCGCAAGCCCCGCGCGCACAGTGGACCTCGACAAGCCCTGGCAGGTGACCGCCGGCATCGACGCCGGCAGCAACGCCGTCAAGGTGGCGCTGGTGCGCAGCCGCGGCGGTGACGACAGCGAGCTAGTGGCGCTGGCCGACCAGCGAATTCGGCGCCGCGCCGTGGGCGAAGTCATTGACGCCACCTTCGCCGAGGCGTGTGGCAAGGCCAACCTGCGGCTCGGCGACTTTGACTACATCGCCAGTACCGGCGACGGCGACGCGGTGCCGTTTCGCTCCGGGCACTTTTACGGCATGACCACCCACGCCCGCGGTGCGCTGTTCTTGGACCCCGAGGTCGGCGGTGTGCTCGACGTGGGCGCGCTGCACGCCCGGGCGCTCAAAATCGACCCGCGCGGCAAAGTCATCGGCCACCGCATGACCAGCCAGTGCGCCAGTGGCAGCGGCCAGTTCTTGGAGAATATCGCCCGCTACCTCGGCGTACCGCTGCAAGATGTGGGTGAGCTGTCGTGCACGTCGACCAACAGCGAGGCCGTGTCGTCGATTTGCGCGGTACTGGCCGAGACCGACGTCATCAACATGGTCAGCCGCGGCATGGCGACGGCGGACATCCTGCGCGGCATCCACCTCTCCATCGCCGGCCGCCTGGCGCGGCTCATCAAGGCCGCAGGCGCGGAAGGACCGGTGCTGCTGACGGGCGGCCTCGCGCTCGACCGAGGACTATTGCAAGCTTGCAAGACGGCGCTGGAAGAGACCCAGGGCCGCCGCGGCATGCTGGCCAAAGCGCCCATCGACCTGCGCAGCCACCCGCACGCGATGTTCGCGGGCGCGTTGGGCGCAGCCATCCTGGCGAGCTTCCGGTGGCAGCAGCTGGCCCGCGCCGGGCGCGTGGACCTGCTGCAGGCGGCGGTGGCGGTGGCGTGATGGAGGAGGCGGACGGCCGCATCGGTCTCAGCACCAGGGACCTCCTCGATTCTGGGTGGGGACAGGCTTCCATGCCTGTCCGGCATGCATAGAATCATTGCGGTTTCTCGACGATGCCTGGCTGAAACCGGGGTCCAACACGGATCTCCCGGCGACAAAGGGCAACCGGTGCGAGGCAGGCGCCAGAGGTTCTCCCGGCGGCGAGGGACATCCGGTATCGACAAGGCCGCCAGGGTGTCTCCCGGCGGCTAAAGCCGCAGGCTAACAGTACAAAGCCCCGCCTGCGCGGGGCTGGATCCAAGGAGTTCGCAATGGCCACGCGCATCACCACACTCGACGAATTCGCGGCAGTAGAGCACCTGCTGACCGAAGAAGAGCGCACCGTGCGCGATACCGTGCGGCAGTTCGTGCAGAAGACCTGCATGACCACCATCCGCGCGGACTTTGAGCAGGGCCGCTTTGCTAGCGAGTGGATCCCCGACCTCGCGCGCCTGGGCATGCTCGGCGCACCGCTGGAAGGCTACGGCTGTGCCGGCATCAGTCAGGCGGCGTATGGCCTGGCGTGCGCTGAATTGGAGGCGTGCGACAGCGGCCTGCGCTCGTTCGTGTCGGTGCAAACCAGCCTGGCCATGTACGCGATCTGGCGCTTTGGCAGCGAAGAGCAAAAACAAGCTTGGTTGCCCAAAATGGCGGCCGGCAAGGCCATCGGCTGCTTTGGCCTGACCGAACCGGGCCACGGCAGCGACCCCGGCGGCATGACCACCCGCGCCGTGCGCACCGACAGCGGCTGGAAGTTGACCGGCAACAAGATGTGGATCACCAATGCCCAGGTCGCCGATGTTTCGGTGGTGTGGGCCAAGACCGGCGACGGCGCCGACAGCATTCGCGGCTTTTTGGTCGCGCGCGGCACACCGGGCTTCGCGGCGCACGATATTCCGCACAAGCTGTCGATGCGGGCCTCGCACACCGGGTCGCTGAGCCTGGACGACGTCGAACTGCCGGCGAGCGCGCAGTTTCCCAACGCCAGCGGACTGCGGGCGCCGCTGTCGTGCCTCGACAACGCCCGCTTTGGCGTGGCCTGGGGCATGTTGGGGTCGGCGCGGTTCTGTCTGCAGCGGGCCATCGATTACAGCCGCGACCGCACCCAGTTTGGCGTGCCCTTGGCGCGCAAGCAGCTGATCCAGGCGCCGATTGCCGACTTGGGGTCGCGGTGGATTGCGGCGATGGTGCTGTCGCTGCATTACGCGCGGCTCAAAGACGCGGGCAAGCTGCTGCCGGTGCAGGTCAGCGTGCTCAAGCGCAACAACTGCCGGCTGGCGTTGGATACGGCGCGGACGGCGCGCGAGCTGCTGGGGGCCAATGGGATTACGGGCGAGTATGACGTGCTGCGGCATGCGGTGAACCTGGAGAGCACGCTGACGTACGAGGGGACGGAACAAATTCACACGCTGGCGATTGGCCGGGCTTTGACGGGGGAGGCGGCGTTTTGAGGGGCGCGCGTGAAGGCCTGGCGGCTACAGGAAGAGGTAGGTCAGTTCAAGGCCGGCAGCGACCACCGGCGCGCGATGCTGGTGTCTGCGAAGGGTCGTACGATGCTGGGCCTTCGGTCGATGCCGCCGGCCCAGGCAGAGGCGACTGCAGCGGTCGAGGACAAGCTCAAACATACTGGCGAGACCACCAACCTGTTGCCGTTCGTGCAGGATCTGCGCAGGTCGTACGGCGACTTGTGCGAAAACTTCACCGTTGACGCGGGCTTGTGGTCCAA
>SXRM01000279.1 GCA_005792545.1 Pseudomonadota bacterium
GCTGGCACGACCTGGATGCCAAAGGCGTGGCCCGCAAGTCCGGCAAGCTCGACAAGGCCTGCGTCAACTGCCACGTCCAGCACTGCGCGCCGCCCAACGGCTTTGACCTGACCTGCACGCCCGACTGACGCGGGGCATGCGTGCGCCTTGCTGCAAGCCGCGATCTGTGCCAAAATCAACGCCGCCTACGCGCACAGCACAGCGATGACTGCCGACCCGCAACCACCCAACCCGGCCGCGCAATGCCCGAAACGGTAGAACGAATCTGCCCACAGTGCGGCGTGGTCACCGCGGCGGAATTGTGCCCACAGCACCACTGTCCGACGATCATCAAGGCGTCAAGTACGCTGGAGGTCCTCAAGCCCGGCATCGTCGTCGGCGGCCGCTACAAGATCGACCGACAGATCGGCAAAGGCGGTTTTGGCGCGGTGTTCCTGGCGAGCCACGTCGCCACGCGCCAGGATGTGGTCGTCAAAGTCTTGAAACCAGACCTCGGCGACGACGACACCCACGTCAAGCGCTTTTTCAACGAGGCGCGGGCGTCGTCGCTGCTCAACCACCCGAACACGGTGCGGATTTTCGACTTCGGCCAGACCGACACGGGCCTGCTGTTCATCGCCATGGAGCGGTTGAGCGGCAAGGAGCTGGCGCAGGCGCTCAAAGAAGCTCCAGAGCACAAAATCGCGGCGTCGCGGGCGGCGCGTATCGGCATTGCCGTCCTCAAGTCATTGTCCGAAGCGCACGCTGCGGGGCTGGTGCACCGCGATCTGAAGCCGGACAACGTGTTCCTGTGCAAAGTTCACGGCGAAGAGGAATTCGTCAAAGTCATCGACTTCGGCATCGCCAAGCCGACCGACCCGGGTACTGATGCGGGCCTGACCAAGACTGGCTTTACGGTCGGCACGCCCAAGTACATGAGTCCAGAGCAAGTGCTGAATAAGCCGCTCGACGGCCGCAGCGACCTGTATGCGCTGGGCGTCATCCTGTACCAGTGCGTGGCTGGTGAGGTGCCGCTGGCGGGCGCCTCGCCGATGGAGACGCTCATCGCGCACATGCAAACGGAGCCGGTGCACCTCAGAGAGAAGGTGCCGGGTCTGCCGCGGGCGTTCACCGACCTGGTGATGCAGGCGCTGCGCAAGCTGCCGTTCGAGCGCTTTGCCGACGCCGACGAAATGCGTGAGAGTCTGGAAGCGGTTTTGCCGGAGCTCGATACGGTCGCGCCGCGCGTGGTCGAGCGGCACACTGTCAGACCGACCGCCAAGGTGCCGGCTGCCAGTGCCGACGTCACCGATGCACACCCTGAAGTCTACAAGGCGGACTCACCGGCTGCCAAATCGACGCGACCCGTGGCCAAGCCGGCGGCGACAGGCACCCAAGCCGCGCGCCCGCCGACGGGATCGACACCGCAGGCGCCTGCCGAAACCGGAACCCTGGAGCCGCGCTCCGCCACCGGTCAGGGGCCAAGTCCGGCGGTTGCCGCGGCCGAGACCGAAGTGCTGGAACACACGACGCTGCGCGACCCCTACCAGCCGGCAACCATGACATTGCCGACGCAGACTACCCCCGGGGGTGTCGTCAAACCTGTGGCGCGCGAGCCGACGCCGATCGCGACGCCCGCGGCCGCGCCACAAGGCAAGCCGTTGCCCTGGACAGGGATCGGCATCGCCGTTGTCGCGCTGGCCTTCGTTGTTCTGGCTGGGGCTGTGTGGATGAGCCTGCGCGACGAACCAACTGCACGCACTGCGGTCCCGGCAGCACCTCCGAGCGCGCAGCCTGCCCCACCGCCCCAAAGGCCGGCCTCGATAGAACCTGCGCGGCCGCAAGCGGTTGCAGCGCCCGAACCGGCCCGCGCACTGCCCAGCGCAGTCCCGGTAGTCGCCGTAGCAGGCACGGCTGCGGGTCCGGCGCCGCGCGCGGACATGCCCGCCGTAGCTGCCGAGTTGGCGCTGCCCGTGGCTGTTACGCCCGCAGCGCCACCGGTTGAACCCGCCAAAGCTGCGGCAGCGCCTGGCGCGCCCGTGGACAAGCCGGCCGCAGCGCGCACCAAACCGCTGCGCAGCGACACGCCCAGGGCAAACAAACCCAAGGGACCGAGCCATGACGGCGACGAAAAGCTCTAGGTCTTCGCGGTGGCGGCGTCTGGCGTTTGCCGCGTGTCTTGCCGGCGCAGCCGCCGTGGCACTGCCGATTGGTTCGCCACTGGCGGCCCCTGCAAGTAAGCAAGACCCTGGCAAGCCGCTCGCCGACGAGGCTGCGGCGCACTTCAAAGAAAGGCGCTTTCAGCAGGCTGCGGAGTTGTTCGAGCGCGCCTTTGCGCTCAATCCTGAGAAGCTGGTGCGCCTACGCAACGCGGGCCGCGCCTACGAAGAAGCGGGGCGCCTGGACTATGCCAAGCTGCTGTTCGAGCGCTACCTGCAACAGGCACCGGATGGCGCCGACAAGGACGAGGTCAAGCAGCGCGTGGCAACGATCGAGGAGACCCTCGCCGCTCGCAAGCACGCCGAGATCGACGCCGCGCGCAAAGCAGCCATGGCTGACGCCAATTCGCTTGGTGAGGGCGCAACGGCTACGGTCCGCGCCGGCTCTATGGGCGAAGCATCGGCGACCGATTGGGCCACGTTCGGCGGCGGTGTGGCCATGGTCGCGGGCGGCGCCGTGTGGGCCGTGATGGCTGTACAGGCCGACCAGCGCAAAAACGACGGCATCAGCAAGGACCACTACAACTACCCGGGCGGCGAGTCGAAGAAGGAACAGGACCGCGCCACCATCCTCAGGAACCAGATGGGGGCCTACACGATGCTGGGCGTCGGTGTCCTCGCCACCGGAGTCGGCGTCTGGTGGACCTTTCTGGCCCCTGCGCGTCCGGCTGCACTCGCGGTGTTGCCCGTGCCAACGGCAGAAGGCGGGGCCGTCGTCTTGTCGGGCCGCTTCTAATGCTCCGCGGCACATTGCCGCGCCAGGCTGTCATGCAACCTCAATCTGTTTCGGACCCTGCAGGTCTCCGCCGGCTGGCCAACCTGTTTGTAGCATTGGCTGTGACGACCTGGGTGCAGATCGCCTTCGGTGCGTTGGTGCGGGCCAAGAAGGCTGGCCTCGCGTGTCCTGACTGGCCGCTTTGCCACGGAGCGCTGGTGCCAGACCTCAGGCTCACAGGTGTCATCTACGAGTACGGGCATCGCGTCTTCGCGTTGCTGGTCAGCGCGTTGTTTGTCGCGTGCGCCCTGCAGGCACGCAGGCACGCGCAGGCTTGGCCGCGGGTGAGCAAGCTCGTCTGGTCCGGGGCAGGGCTGCTGCTCGTGCAGATCGTGTTTGGTGGCCTCACCGTGCTCATCGTGCACCGCGGCGACGGCGATCCGCGGCCGGCAACGTGGACCGTCGCGATCCACTTGATTCTCGGCAATCTTTTTGCGGCTTTGGCCGTAGTTGGCGCGCTGGCCCTGCGCCGCGCACCGGCGACGAGCCCGGGCCGAGTGCCTGCGGAGCTTTGGGGCTGGACCGTGCTGTTGTTCGCGCAGTTTGTGCTCGGCGGCGCCATCGCCGGCACCATCGCCGGCCTGGTCTGCACCGAGTTCCCGACCTGCCACGGCGGAATCTGGTTCCCGACTTTCGAGGGCACGATCGGCTGGCAGGTGCTGCACCGCCTCAACGCTTATGCGCTGACGCTGGTAGCGGTCGTCGCGGTGGCGACCTGGAAGGGCCGGCCAACGCTGCGCAAGGTCGCTTGGGTGCTGTTAGGTCTGGTGCTGGCGCAGGCGACGGTCGGGGCCGTCAACATCTTCTCGTACCTGCACGCGGCCGTGACCACCGCCCATTCGCTGTTGGCGGCGCTACTGTTTTCGGCGACTGCCGCTGCGTGGCACCTGGCGAGATCTGGCGACCAGGGCCACGCGGCTGGCGAGTAGACCTGGCAGCGTGTCGGAGTATCTGCGCCGCGCTCCTAGAACACGGCCTTCATCTCAGCGCAGCAGTGCGACTCGGTGCACGCGTTTTTGGCCGAGTCGGCGAGCTTGTCGCAGCCGTTCTTGACCATGCAGGTGTCCAGCTTCTTGGAAGCCGCGAGGCAGGTGGCGTTGACGTTGCAAGAGGCAAAACACTTGTCGGCGCAGGTGTAGCTGTCTTTGGCGCACTTTTCGGCGCAGGCCGCGTCGCCACCGCACGACATCGCACAGCTCATCGATCCCGAGGCGCACTCGAAATTACAGTTGACGATGCACTCGATGTGCGGGCAGCAGTTGCGGGTCTTGTTCTGGCCTTTGTCGCAGAAGTCGTCGGACTTGCAGGAACCGCCGCTGGTCGTGCCGCCCGTGTCGGTGCTGCCCGCGTCGGCCGGTGGCGTTTCGACTTTCTTGCACTGCAGCTCGCCAGCGCCGCCCCAGTAGACCAGGTTGAACGGGCCGTTGAACGTGATCGTCTTGGCGAGGTTACCGACCACGGCTTCGGCCGAGACCTCAACGCCGTTGAACTTGCCGACCACCGCCTGACCGTCTTTGGAGGGGCAGGTCGTAATGTCGATGGTGCCCTTGCCGGTCGAAGTGTAGCTGGCACCGCCGCCGGCAGCTGCCACGATAAAGGTGACATAGACCGCGTCACCCGACTTGCCGACGCCGATGCCGGTGCCGGGGATGCCGACCTTTTCGGTGTCGATGATGACACTGAGCACCTCGGACCCACCGTCGCCCGTATCCGACATGTACAGGTTGAGGATCTTGCCGGCGTTCATCGCGCCGTTCTTGTTGCTTTGAGCGGTGGCGTCGTTCTTGGCCGCGGGCTTGTCGACTTTGACTTCGGATTTCTGGCCGCCGTCGCCGGTGCCGCTGACCTGCGCCGTGTTCTTGGTGCTGTCGCCGCCGCCACCGCCGCCAGTGGTCTCGGTGCCGCCGGTGCCGCCTGAGGTATCGCTACCCGTGCCCGTGCCCGTCCCGCCACCGCCCCCACCACCGCCGCCGCCCGAACTGCCGCCGACACAGGCTGTGGTTGCGCCAAGGCCTAGCGCCAGCGCCATTGCCAGAAACTTCCGCATGACTAACTCCTTGATCGTTCAATGGTTTGACCGCAACCTCAAGCCCGAGGCCGCGCGGTCACCGCAAACGCCAGCCCCTCGCCGACGATTCACGGGGGCGCGTAGAATCGCGGGGGCGCAAATCCAAACCCGAGCGCCCATTCTTTTTTAGGTTTGTAATTTCAAGCCATTGGCTAGCGGCCTTGGCGGCGCATCGACCGCCTGGCGGAAACTTTCATCCCAGGTATCCGACGCCCATGCACAACGCAGCC
>SXRM01000280.1 GCA_005792545.1 Pseudomonadota bacterium
GAAACGGGGCTCCGGTCCGGCCGCGTCGGCAGCGCGGCCGGACTAGGGCTCGGTCCCGGCCCTGCCGGGACGCGCCCAGACCTCTCACAAGTTGATCGGTGCTGCGCTGCTGCCGCGCGGCGACCTAGCGATAGCCCTGGGTTCGCGCGAGCAAGCAGCAAATTGCCTGGTTGGCGGCGCCACTGGCTCCGCAGGTGGTTTGCGCCAGCTCGTGAAATAGTCCTTATAGGTTATACAGTTGTGGTCAAGACGACCTATCCGGCAGCGCTTCGCTTCTGCCACACGCGCGCGCTACACTGGGCGAGGAGCTGGTCTGAACATGGCACGAGCGCTTTTGGTCTTTGTCGTCACCGCCTGCGCAGCCTGGTCGACCGGCGCCACAGCGCAGCCAGCCAGCCTCGCCGAACCGCCGACGCGCCTGGTTGCGCTGGCCCGTATCGCCAGCAGCTATGACGACCACCCGCTCGTTGCGACCGTTGCGCAGCGCGGCTGGTTGCAGGCCGACGAGCGCCACGCCCTGTTGACCTCGGGTGTGCCTGTGGACAGGACGTGGGCCGTTGTCGATGCCCTGGGTGGCGCGCGCATCCACGCGCACGGGGCTGTTCGCTACTTGTTGCTGGGCGTGGCTGCCCGCCTGTCGCCGCAAGCGTCCGCCGCGCTCGGGGCGGACGACGTGCGGACCCGCCAGCTGGATGGGCGCGCGGCGTTGGCGGTCGGCTGGGCGAAAGCGCTTTCGGAACCGCCAGCTGCCGCTCGCCGACGCGACGACCTTGCAGTGCGCACCGGCAGCTTGGACCTGCTGGCGCGGGCCCGCGATGCCCTGCCCCACGACCAGACGGCCCACCTGGCGTGGGCGCTCGCCCAAGCCGGAGCGTCACCGCCGAACTGCGCAGATGCGCTGGATATTCTTCAATCCGCACGGAAGCCAGGCCAGCGCGCCGTGCGCCTTGCTGCGGCGGAACGGGCCGACGCGGCGGCGCGCAATTGGGTTCGCACAGTGGGCCTGACCTGCGAATCCGCAGCCTGGAAAGCAGCGAGCGCGCCCATTCAGCTGCCGCCGCCCGCCCCTGAGCAAGCCGAGCAGTCGGGCGTGCGACCGCCACCGCCGCAGCGGGCCGGCGAACCCGAAGCGACGCTGGTGGTTGGGGCCCCGTTCTTTCGTGGCTACGTGGAGGATCCGGTGGTGCGGAGCCTGCTGGGCCGGATACCGCTACACGAGATGCAACTGCACGAGGTGCTGGCGGCGGACGGCAACGGTGACCGAACACTGGCAGTGCTGAACGCAGCACTGCACGGCCGGCGCACCGGCGCCTGGAATCTGGCCGACCTGACCTGGCGGGCCGTGGTGCGCGCACAGGGCCTGGCTGAGGCCGACGCCGAGCAGCAGGACCGCATCAAAGTCGCAGAGCTCAAGCCAGTCCAGGCGCTGGTACTGGCCTACACGCTCACGATTGGCCAGGGTGCGCGCAGGACCGCGCCGCACAGCCCGCTGGCCGTCCAAGCCGATGTTGAAACCCTGTTTGCGGCCACCAAGGGGGCGCTGCCGCTTGATGCCAGGCTGGGGCCGCTGGTGGCTCTGGGATGGCTGGTGGACAGCGACCGTGGCCGCGACCCGTGCAGGGCGGCGCGGCGAGCGGAGGCGTTGCGCGTCACGATTGGCAAGACGGACGTGCCGGCGGCGGCGGCAGCGGCGTTTATCGAGGGGCTGCGGGCGGTGGAGGCGGCTTGCCCGGCGCCCGCTGTGCGGTGAGCGGATTGTCGCTTGTGGGGAAAATGACCTTGCTGGAAATGGGGCTATTGAACGGCGTCATTTGATTGGCGCGCTGCGACGACCCGGGCCGATTGGTGCTGTGTCGCTCAAGGCAGCGGTGCGACAGCTTTGGCGCCTAGAGACTCAACCGATGTTTCGGCGCGCTTTAATTTCATTGGGTTGCTAGCATCTTCCCGTTTCATCCCCGTTGCGGTCGGTCAAGCCGCCGCTCGTTCAAAGACATGCACCTCGCGGCAGATGCGCTCGTCCGCCTCGTCCCGCGCCCGCTCGAGGTCGTAGCGCGACTGCAGGTTCATCCAAAACTCCGCCGTCGTCCCGAAGTACCGGGCCAAGCGCAGGGCCGTGTCGGCAGAGATGCCCCGCAAGCCGTGGACGATCTCGTTGACCCGCCTAGGCGGTACCGCGAGATCCTTGGCAAGGCGGTACTGCGACATGGCCAACGGCACGAGGAACTCTTCGAGCAGAATCTCGCCCGGATGAATCGGTGGCAGCTTGTCGCTCATGGTCGGCTCCTACGAGTGGTAGTCCACAATCTCAACGTGTTCCGCACCATCCTTGTTCCACACGAAGCACACGCGCCACTGGTCATTGATACGGAGGCTGTGCTGGCCAACGCGATTGCCGCTCAGCGCTTCCAGCCGGTTGCCCGGTGGCACCCGCAGGTCGTCCAAGTTCATCACCGCATCCAGTTGCACCAGTTTGCGCAAGGCCGTCCGCTGAATATCTGGTGGCAGCCTGCGAATCCGCTCGCGGCGGAACAGCCTCTCGGTCTCGTTGTCGGCGAAGGACCGGATCATGGCGCTATGATAACGCGGAGCGGTAATAACGGCAAGCGTTATGGTCGGGCCTATCGTGTGTGCCCAATTTGTGGCCGCCGTGTTTTCGGTGCTCGTTCGGTTGACATGCACCAAAAATAGCGCACTATCAAAGCCATGCGCGACTGTGACCTGATCTGGAACCGCGCCGCCCTTGATGGCGGCGGCATTGCTCCGCAACGAGGAGACCAAGCGCTGGCGGACGTGCTCGTGGCACACGGGCTGATCATGAATGGGGGTGTTCTTCACGCCCTGGAGCTTCTGGATCCCAACCAGGTGCAACGGGCAGCGTCCGGAATGGAGTACTTCGGTCTCGCCCAGGCGTCATGTGTCCTGCTCGAGACACTTGAGACCCTAAATCGGCTTGGCGGCTCCGAAAAATTGGAGGCCGAGGCAAACGCAAGGTACTGGGCGGTCCTGGCGGACGACACGACTCTCGCAGAGCGCTTCGAGCAGGTGTTCGTTAAGCATCCTGGGGACTTCGCCTCTCTGGGAGACGCGTAGCAAATCCGCTAGACGTTAAACCGAAAATTAACCACATCCCCATCGCGCATCACGTACTCTTTGCCCTCCATGCGCTTCTTGCCGGCGGCGCCGACCGCTGACTCGCTGCCCAGGCCAAACAGATCCTGGCAGTCGTAAATCTCAGCCTTGATGAAGCCCCGCTCGAAGTCAGTGTGGATGACGCCGGCCGCTTGCGGCGCGGTCCAGCCGCGGCGGATCGTCCACGCCCGCGCCTCTTTGACCCCTGCCGTGAAGTAGGTCTGCAGCCCGAGCAGGTCGAAAGCCACCCGCGCCAGGCGATCCAGTCCCGATTCGACCAGGCCCAGCGCCTGCAGGAACTCCGCGCGCTCGTCGGCGGTGTCCAGTTCGGCGATCTCGGCCTCGGTCTTGCACGACAGTTCGACCAGCGCCGCGCCCTCGGCCTTGGCCATCGCCTGCACTTTGGCGACGTAGGGGTTGGGCGCGCCGGGATCGGCGGTATTGGCGACGTACAGCATGGGCTTCGCGGTCATCAGCTGGTAGCCTTTAAGCAAGGGCTCTTCTTCTTTGGTCACCTCGACCGCACGCGCCGGCTTGCCGTCGTTGAGCGCCGCGAACAGGCGCTCAAGCAGCGCCAGCTCGGCCACCGCCGCCTTGTCGCCAGTGCGGGCCAGCTTCTGGTTTTTCTGCAGGCGGCGATCCACTTGCTCCAAGTCAGCGAGCGCCAGCTCGGTGTTGATGACCGCCGCGTCGCGCACCGGGTCCACAGAGCCATCGACGTGCACGACGTCGCCGTCGTCAAAGCAACGCAGCACGTGGGCGATGGCGTC
>SXRM01000281.1 GCA_005792545.1 Pseudomonadota bacterium
CCCTGCGGTCCTTCGGTCCGTGCGGCGCCGTTTGACGCCGCCCCGGCTGCGCCGTCGCTGCGTGCTTCGCTGCCTTCACTGCGCGCGGGCCGGTCGCTGCGCGGCCGGTCGCCGTGGTCGTGGCGGTCGCCGCGCTCGGGACGGTCGCCGCGCTCCCCACGATCGCCGCGGTCTGCGCGATCGCCACGCTCTGCGCGATCGCCACGCTCCGGGCGATCGCCGCGGTCACGGCGGTTAGAGCGGTCGATCAGCGTGTGGCCGCCCACCGCGGCAGCGGCGTTATCCCCTGCGGCGTGGCCAGCGCCAGGGGCCGCAAGGGCCGGCGCGATGGTTGCCGCCAGATCCGCATCCGCGTCGACGGGGGCGCCGATGCCAAACAGCGACTTGAACCACGGCAGAAAGCCGCGCGGCTTGGCCGGCTCTTGCACTTGTGGTTCGGCGACGACGGCCGCCGCCGTGCTCTCGTGCCGCGGGCGCCGCGGCGGCTTGCTGGCCACGACATCGGACTCTGCCGGTGCCATTTGCTGCACTTCGCGATAGATCTCCTGGTAGTCCACGCGCGCGCCGCGGCGCGCGGCCGCCGCCTCGATCGTCAGCCGCGTCTCTTCGCGCCGGACCAGCGTGTTGCGCACCAGATCCACTTCCTGATGGACACGCGTCATCTTGGCGCTCTCGCTGCGCACCGCCCCGCTCTCGGCCGGCGCCTCTTCCAGGCACTCGACCAGCACCTGCGTCGCCGGCATGCCCTCGACGCCGATGACCTCGATGGTCAGGTGGTACTGCTTCTCAAGACCGGCCAACTCGGACCGCCGCGAGTTGAGCAGGTAGCGCGCGCTCTGCGCCGGAACCGTCGCGATGACGTAGCGGATGCGCCGCTGCGCCACGGCTTCGTAGATCCGGCGCAGCACCGCCAGCGCCACCGACTCAAAAGCGCGGATGCGGCCGGTGCCCGAGCAGTGCGGGCAGCTGTCGAAAGTCCCCTTGTTGACGCTGGACTTAATGCGCTGGCGGCTCATTTCGAGCAAGCCAAATTCACTGATGTGGCCGATCTTGGTGCGCGCTTTGTCGTTCTTGAAGGCGTCCTTGAGCGCCGTCTCGACCTCACGCACGTACTTCTTTTCGCGCATGTCGATAAAGTCGATGACGACCAGGCCGCCCATGTCGCGCAACATCAGCTGGTGGGCGATCTCCAAGGCCGCCTCGACATTGGTCGCTCGCGCGGTCTCTTCGATGTCCTTTTCCTTGACCCGGCCCGAGTTGACGTCGATCGCGACCATCGCCTCGGTCTGATCGATGACGATCGAGCCACCGGACGGCAAGAACACCTGGCGTGCAAACACGTCCTCGACCCGGCCCTCAATGCCATAGCGCGCAAACATCGGCACGTCGCCGGCGTAGCGGTGCACATGGGCAAGGCTCCTGGGCATCAGCACGCCCAAAAACTCCTGCACCTCGCGCAGGGTCTCGTCGTCGTCGATGATGATCTCTTCAATGTCTTTGGTGAAGTAGTCGCGCACGAACCGCACGGCCAGGCTGCGCTCGGCGTAGAGCAGCGTCGGGCCTTTGCACTCGTCGTAGCGCTTGCAGATGTGCTCCCACTGGCGGGTGAGGTAGAGCAGGTCTTTGGCCAGTTCGGTCTCGGTCGCGGTCTCACCGGCGGTCCGCACGATGAGTCCAAAGCCATCGGGCACCTTCATGGTCTCGGTCAGCTTCTTGATGCGGTCGCGCGCCTCGTCCGAGAGCTTGCGCGACACCCCTGCCTTGTCCTGGTCGCTCTCGGGGATGAGCACGAGGTAGCGGCCTGGCAGCGAGATGAAGGTCGACAGCGTCGCGCCCTTCTGGCCGATCTCGTCGCGGCCGACCTGCACCAGCAGATCCTGGCGGCCGCGAATCAACTCCTGGATCGGCGCCCGCTTGTCGGCGTTGCCGTTGCGCAGCTTGGGGTGAATCTCGCCGACGGGCAAAAAGCCTTGCTTGTCGTTGCCGAAGTCGACAAAGGCCGACTGCAGCGACGGTTCGACCCGCGCCACTACGGAGCGGTAGATGTTGCCCTTGCAGGTGTTGCGGTTGTTGGGCTCGATTTCGAGGTGGACGAGCTGGCCGTCTTGTACGACAGCCGCCCGCGATTCGTCACGGTCGACGCTGATGAGCATACGCTTGGTCATTCGAGGCTCCTGGGCGGCCACAAGGCCACCCGAGCCGTGCGCTGGGCACGGCGACAAAGCCGACGACGAAACCGAGGAACCCCGATGACCCGCCTAGCGGGCCAGACCAGCGCTGCGATGCGCAGACCGAAGCCATCCCGAACTGGCACGTGACGCCAGCCGCCCTGGTGGGGCGAACGCGGAGCGCGCTGCGGCGATCCGCTGGGGTGGCGATCCCGGCCTGGCGAAGCGGGCGCGTCCTGGCCAACAGGTCACGGGCGGCGGCCGCCGCTGCGTGGTGGCGCGGGCGATCGGGTCGGTGGGGGGCGATGCGTTGGAGTGGACCTGAGTCGCCGGGCTGCTGTTCGTCTCCGTGGCTGCGGCAAAATCGGTGTGCGGCGATCGCCCGGATCGGGGCGAGGCATGCGCCAGCACGGCGGCAGCGGAGACGGTGGGCAGGGCTAGGAGGGCCGAAACCTGCATCGGGTTCCAGGGTCGCCTGACCGGCAGCCGAGCCGTGCGAACCGTTCCGGGCAGGTGGAGTACCTGCACTGCGGCAACAGACGCGCGGGGGCGAAGGCGGGCGACCAGTTCCGGGTCGGTGATGGGGCGAGGCGGCGCCGCGCCGCGCACAAGCCGGTCCGTCCGGGGTGGGCGCGCGACAACCTCACGAAACGGCGCGGGAACGCCGACCTGCGCTGGCGCTGGCTCCAAGCCGAGCGCGCCGCAAAGCGGCCCTAGGGTAGTGGCAGATGGGCCAAAAGTCAAGCCGTTCAGGCTACTTCGCCGAAGCCCAAAATCGTATTCATTTCACGGTTCTTCTGGTACACGCCTTCCTGATCGCGGTTCTTGGGATTGGCGGTGTTGCCTTCGATGGTGGTGATCGACCCATCGGCGTTGACAGCCTTGACGATGCCCACGTGGTCGGCCGACTTGTCGCCGTCCCAGTCAAAGAACACCAGATCGCCGGGCTGCGGGTCGTTCTTGCCTTTCCAGCGGCCCTGCTTCTTGAGCTGCTGCACGAACGTCGGGCAGTACGGACTGTTGGTCGACTTGCCGGCCTGGGTATACACCCACGACACGAAGTCGGCGCACCACGGCTCCGGACCGCGGCCAAACGCCTGCTGGTATTTGAGCGCGCCGCCGCGGTTCTCGCCCTTCTCGGTGGTGCCGATCTGCGACTCCGCCACCCGCAGGATCTCCTGGCGCAGCGCGGCTTCGTCCTTGGGATTGGCGGGCGGCTTGCGGCTGGGCTTCTGGCCCGGGAGCTGTGGCTTTTGCGTTTGCTGGTCACCGCCGCGGTTGCTAGACGGCGCGCCATATTGCGTGGCATCCAGTTCGGCGCCCGAGCGCTCGCGCAACGCAGTCCAGGTGTTGGGACCGACGATGCCGTCGGCCTCCAGGCCGCGCTTCTCTTGGAACTGCACCACTGCGCGATGGGTGGCAGGGCCAAACATACCGTCGATCGGACCCGGCCCCAAACCAACTTTCTTGAGCAGCGTCTGGCACATGCGCACTTCGGCGCCCTCCGAGCCGCGGCGGATGGTCTTGGGCAGGTGCGCAGCACCAGGCGCTACCCGGGCTTGCGCTGCGCCCGCCTGCTGGCCGCCGCGTTGCTGGCCTTGCTGGCCGCGCTGGTTGGTTTGGGCTGCTTGGGCTGGCATGGCGCGCGTCTCCAGGCCGCGCGGTGGCGGGCCGGCCAGAGGTATAGCCGCCGGACGATCGCGCGGCAACGCGGCCACCAGCGCACACGGGCGCAGATGGGGCCTGACGACCCCATGCCCAGGCCTCATGCCCGGCAGCCGGACGGGACTTGTCGCTATCGCCGGCCGGCGGTAGCCTCGCCGAGGCCGGGGCCGATCAAACGCAGACCTTGGCGGGGTAGGGCCCGTGGCAGCTTGGGGTTGGGCACAGGTGGTGGCGGTGGCGGTGGGCTGCACCGGGGTCTGCATGCCCCTGGCCGGCGCTTCACCTTGGCTCGACGACAGCCACCCGTGGCGAGAACCTGCCGACCGCAAAGTCGATTTCGTTCACCTGGCGCTGACGATCACACCGGATCTGGCCAAAGGCTCCGTCGCCGGCACCGCGGTTTACCAGCTGCGCCGACTGCACGACACGCCGCACCTGTTGCTCGACGCCGTGTCGCTCAACATCGACGAAGTCGCGTGGGTCCAGGGCAGCAAATCCGTGCCCGCCAGCTGGCGAACGCTCGACAAGCAACTGGCCATCGACTGGCCGACCGCCGCGTCTGGCCCGCTGACGCTGCGCTTGCGCTGGAATTGCGTGCCGCGCATGGGATTTTACTTCGTGCGGCCCGACGCCGACGCGCCCAGCCGGCCGGTGCACGCGTGGACTCAAGGCGAAACCGAAGAAGTGCGCCATTGGCTGCCGGCGCCCGATGACCCCGACGAACGGCTGACCTGGCAGGTCTCCATCGCCGCGGCCGATGGCCTGGTTGCGCTCTCCAATGGCGACCCGCTGGCCGCTGGCAACGTCGATGGCAAGCCGGTCGCGCGCTTCGACTCCAAGCTGCCGCTGCCGCTGTACCTGCTGACGGTGGCCGTGGGGCCGTTCGTAGCGATCGATCACGGCCACAAGGGCCTGCCGGTGGTGACTTGGGCTTTGCCGGCCGAAGTGGAAAACGCGCGCCGCGCCTATGCCAAGCTGCCCAAGATGGTCGATGTCCTGGGCAAGCGCCTGGGGGTGCCGTATCCGTTCAGCCGCTATGGCCAGGTGGTGGTGCACGAATTCCACTGGGGCGGCATGGAGAACGCCACCCTGACGACGCTGACCCACCGCGCCGTGCCCGACGCCCGCGGCGAGATCGACCACCCTGCCGAGGGGCTGCTTGCGCACGAGTTGGGCCACCAGTGGTTTGGCGATCTAGTGACCTGCCGGTCGTGGGCCGACATTTGGCTCAACGAAGGCTGGGCGAGCTATGCCGACGCCCTTTGGGACGAGGCCGAGCACGGCCGCGACCGCTACGACGAAGCGATGGCGGCGATGCGCACTGGCTATCTGGACGAGGCCACTGCCTACCAGCGGCCGTTGGTCAGCGACCGCATGCCCGACCCCGACGTCTTGTTCGACCGCCACACGTACAGCAAAGGCGCCTGGATCGCGCACATGCTGCGGCGCCGGCTCGGCGACGAGGTCTTTTTCGCGGCGGTCAAGCAATACCTGACCGACCACCGCTTTGCGTCCGTCGAGACCGACGACCTGCGCCGCGCCATGCAGGCGGTGTCCGGCCAGAGTCTGCGCGGCTTTTTTCGGCGCTGGGTGCAGCAGGCCGGCCACCCGGTGGTGCAGGTCGAACTCAAGTGGGAGGACGCCGCGCGCCAACTGCGGGTGGTGTTGCAGCAAACCCAAAAGGTCGAGCGGGCGCAGCCGCCGTTTGCGCTGCAGGTCGAACTCGCAGTGTATGCCAAACCCGGCGCCAAGCCCGAACTGCACACGTTGGCGCTCGACACCGCCCGTCGCGAGCACACCGTCAGTGTGAGCGCCAAACCAGCCTGGATCGAAGTCGACCCCCAGACCGCAATCCTGGCCGACTGGAAGGTCGAGGCGCCAATCGTTGACCTTGCCGCAACGCTATCGCATAGCGGTCAGGCCGATGTGCGGTTGCGTGCGCTGGTGGACCTCGGCCGCAGCCTGCACGACCTGGCGGCACTGCAAGCCGTGCAGACCGCTGCCAGCAAGGACGCCGCACGCCATGTGCGCGCCAAGGCGTGCGAGCTGCTCGGCCGGGCCACGCGCGACAAAGCGCTGCCGGCGCTGCTCGATGGCCTCGCCCGCGACAAGGAGCCGATGGTGCGCCGCGCCGCGCTGCGCAGCCTGGGCAATCTGGTCGCCGCAGCGGCCTGGGACAAGGTCGTCGCCGCGGCGCGCAACGACTCGAGCGATGAGACCCGGGCGGCGGCGCTGCGGACGCTATTGGCCATCGACCGCGATCGCGCGCGCGACGAGCTGCTGTTCGCAACCAGCCAGGCGTCGTACCACGACGTGGTGCACGGCGCGGCGCTGCAGGGGCTGGCGCGCATCGCCGACCCAGCCGACTGGTTGACAGTGGCCAAAGCGCTGCTGCCCGGGCGCAGCAAGCACTTGCGCGAAGCGGCAGCGCTGGCGGTCGCCGAGTTTGGCATTCGCGACAAAGAGCGGCGCGACGACGCCCGCGTGGCGCTGGAGGCCCAGTTGCACGACGGCTCGGCGCGGACCCGGCGATCGGTCGCCGACGCACTGGGCGCGCTCGACCACCCACGGTCGCGCGGGGCACTGCTGGCTGCCGCGGCGCGCGAGCCCTTGGATAAGCAGCGCGAGCATTTTCGCAGCATCGCCGACCGACTGGGCCAGCAGGGGCCGTGGCAAGAGCGGCTGCAGCGCCTCGAGTCCGAATTGCAGCAACTGCGCCGCGATCTCGAGCGCGACAAGAAATAGTCGATGCGCACTGCGGACCTCGCGCTGTGGGCGACGCTGGCTCTGGCTTGTCAGCCCGCTCGCGATCCGCGTCAGTTCGTGGTTGCCGTCGACGCGCCAGTCAAGGATCTCGACCCGCGGCTGGCGACCGATGGCCCATCGGCGCGGCTCAGTCGCCTGGTGTTCCGCGGACTGACTCAGGTCGACGACCACGGCGCGCCTGCGCTCGACCTCGCAGCGGAGTTGACGCTGGTGACGCCGCTGCAGGCGCGCGTCCAGTTGCGCGGCGACGCCCGCTTCCACGACGGTCAGCCGGTGACGGCGGACGACGTCGCCTACACCTACGCCACGGTGATGGATCCCGCGTTCGGCACCTCGATCGGCGGCGAATTCCGCAAGCGCTTTGCGCGGGTGGTGGCCGACCCCAAGGACCCGCTGCGGGTGCATCTGCACCTGCGCAAACCGCTGGCAACGCTGGGGACCGATCTGGTGCTCGGCATTGCGCCAGCCCACTTGCTGCGCGGCCGGCCACGAGATCGCTTCGAGGGACCACCGGTCGGCAGTGGCCCCTGGCGGGTGGTTGGCTCTGGGCGCGGCGAGCGCGTGCTGCTGGAGCAGGTGGCGGCGAACGCACCTGG
Source organism: Pseudomonadota bacterium (assembly GCA_005792545.1). Classification (GTDB taxonomy): domain Bacteria; phylum Myxococcota_A; class UBA9042; order UBA9042; family UBA9042; genus SXRM01. The sequence goes on from SXRM01000281.1 coordinate 7,196, forward strand.
GCCGCGGCGGCTGCTGTTTGCGGCGATCGCGGACGAGGGGGCGCGCGCGCTGTCGGTGCTGGGCGGCGGCGCCGACATCGCCTGGGGCGGGCTGTCGCCAGCGATTCTGCAGGGCGCGGCGCACGCCGGTCACGCGCGGGTGATGCGCGGCGACGGCATTGCACTGACCTACCTGGGCCTGAACCTGCGCCTGTCGCCGCTTCACCTGGCCGACGTGCGGCTGGCGTTGGCGCTGGCCATCGATCGGCCGACCTTGGTGGCTACCGTGCAGGGCGGACGGGCGCGGCTCGCCGACGGACTGTTTGCGCCTGGACACTGGGCGCGCACGCCATTGCCGCAGACGCCGTTTGATCCGCAGCGCGCCCTGCAACTGCTCGACAAGGCCGGCTTGCGCCCTGGACCCGATGGCGCGCGGTTGCACCTGCAAATCAAGGTCTCGACCAGCCGGCAACGCCGACAACTGGCAAGGGCGCTGGCCGACCAGTGGCGGGCCATCGGCGTCGATGCCCACGTGCAGCCGTTAGAACTGGCGACGTTTTTGGCCGACGTTCGCGCCGGGCGTTTCGAAGTGTTCGTGCTGCAGCTGCCCGAGCCGTTCGAGCCCGATCAGCTGACCTGGATGCTGCACAGCGACAACGCCGCCGTTAAAACCCCCGACCCGGCTTCGACCAGCCCCTACGCCGCGCTGGACCGTCGCGGCATCTCGCCTTCGGCCTGGTCCGAGGCTGTCGCGGCTACCGATCCGGCCTGTGCCGGCTGGCAGCTGGGCAAGCGCCGTGAAGGCTTGCGCGCGTTTGCCCTGGCCGCGACGGGCAGTGGTTCGGCCGTCGGCAGCGCCAATCGCACCGGCTACCACCACCCGGCGGTCGACTGCTGGCTCGATCTTGGCGGCGCTGAGTTGGAGCGCCCGCGGCGCGCGGTCTGGTATGGCAAAGCGCAGCGCCAGATCGCTGAGGACCGGCCGATCGTGCCGCTGTGGTGGGAAGACGCCAGTGCCCTGGTCGCGGACGACGTCACGCTGGACGCCATGCCGGCCGATGGCCGCTACGCTGCGCTGGCGTCACTGCGACGGGTTACGCCGCAGTTGCCGCATCCACCGCCTTGAAGTGGCGCGATCGTTGTCGCGACCGCTTACGCCCCGATGGCCGCGTCCACCGCCTTGAACTCGATGATCCAGCGCACCAGCTGCCGCGGCAGCTGATCGGGCTTGACGTCGCCGGCCGGCAGCTTGCCCTGCAGCACGCCTTGCACGAGCTTAAGGAACGCGGCGCGCACCCGGATGCGCTCGCCCAAGCCCCACTCCGGCGCCTCACAGCGACCGGGCGAAAGCAGGCTAGCGGCGGCCCGGCGCACTTCCAGCGGATACACGAACTTGGGCAGGACAATGACCTTGGGCGCGGCGGGTGGCGTCGGCGTCGGGCCTACCGATCCGGGCCCTGGCTTGACGCCTCCCGGCCCCACTGCAACACCCGGCTTGGGCGTCAGCGGCACCGTCGGGAAGCCGCCAAACCCCGAAATGCCGGCGACCTTGGGGATTTCTTCGGCTGCAACGTCGGCGAAGTTGTCGGCGAAAAAGCGCGCTGCGGGACCTTCGAGCGGCACCGTCTCGTCGCCGCCGGGGACGGTGGCCGTCAAGATCGCGATGGCGCGCTTTTCGAGCTCGCCGGCTAGATCGCGGCTCAGGTCCGAGTCGGCCAGCCGGCCTTTGCCGCCCATCGCTGCGCCAGCCAGAATCAAAATGTCTTCAATGACCAACGACTTCTTGAACTTGCCAAACAGGATTGCGCCGAAGCTGCGCAGCCGGGCCAGCTCACCGTCGCTGTAGGCCCACGATGACCCGTCTTTGCGCTTGCCGCTGGTAAAGCGCTTATCGGCCAAAAGCGCATTCCAGTGGCCCAGCACCTTATCGGCGTAGTCCGCAGGCAGCGGCGCGAACACCTTGGCGACGCCGCCCGCCGCCGCGAACTCTCTGTTCAGCCAGGCGCGCTCGGCGTTCTCGGTGTCGTCGGCGGTCATCGGGCCCTCGAACGGCAGCGCTCGGCGGACGCTCAAGAGCGCTGCTTTGTCGGTCAGCGCCGCGAACAGCAGGTGGCGGTCGCCGAGTACGAACCGCGCAATCGCCTGCGGGTTGAAGCTCAGGCGGTCGATGGCCACCGGCTGACTGCCGCGCGGCGGGGTCTTGGTCATGGCAATGGTCGCCTCCAGCACCGCTTGCGCCACTTGCTCACTCTTGAGCGCCACGTTGGTCGACCGCGACGCCACGATCGACTTGCCGGAGTCAAACGGCAGGCAGTCCAGGTACTTGCCTAGCGACGAGTCGGTGCAGAACGGTGGCATCTCGTCGGCCGGGGTCTCCTTGCCTTTGTACAGCGCGAGCACCGCCTTCTTGTCGTAGTCCAACGCCAGGCTGCCGCGGCCGATCAGATCGCCGATGAGCATCGACTCGCGCGTCTCCAGGTAGTCCATCACCGTGCTCGACGGCAGCGCTTTGGCCGGCGCGCCCTTGAGGTAGGCCGAAAACACGGTCTCGATGTCCTGGCGGGCGATGGTGCTGGCCAGCGAGCCCGCGAAGTTGTGGCGCATGCCCAGCGTATGGCCGACCTCGTGCGCGACGACCGCCCGGATCATGTCCTGGCTGGCTTTGAGCACCTGACCGTCGGGCACGTCCGGCAGCAACATCGCGTCGAGGCCCGCGACCGAGTGGTGCGCGATCTCGGCGATCTCGAAGTTGCACAGGTTGCTGGTGGCGTGGCCGTGCACTTGCAAGCTGCTCGGCTTGGCCCGGGGCGCGGCGCCCACCGCGGCAGCTTGACTGCGCAGCACCGCTTGCCGCGCCATCTCTTTGCCGCCAATCGCGAACGAGCTCGGCAGGTAGATCTGCGCGTGCAGGATCTCGCCGGTGCGCGGGTCCATCTGGGCATCGGCGTAGGCCGATCCCGCCGTCTCGTAGTTGATCCACTGGATAATGTTGAGGTTGAAGTCGGGGGGCACGATGCCGGCCGGCGCGTCGACGACCTTCAACTTGTCCTCGCCAAAGACCTTGTTCCAGTACAGCACACCGTCCTTGATCGCGGCGCGGTACTCGGCCGGGGTATTGGCGGAGATGGCGAACGTGATCGGCTTACTGCCGTGGAAGCGCGCGGCATAGGTGACCTTGCCGCCGTCCTTGAGCATCTGCGGCGCGACCTCGAAAAAACCCATGGTCTCAAAGCCCTTGGACACGGTCGGCTTGAACGACGCGTCGGGCTGGTACAGGGTCAGGTAGTACTTGATCTCGACCGTCGGCGCCGAACTGACTTGCTTGCCGGTCGGCAGGTCCAGTTGTGCAATCTGGCGGATGATGATCTGGCTGTCGCTGGTCACCACCGCCGAATCCACGAATGCGAAGCGGACGTTGAGCGCCTTGAGCTCCGGCGCGCCCGCTTCGGGCGCCATCACGTCCGACGCGTGCATCTCGCCCGCAAAGAACACGTTCTTCATGCCGGCGCCCCAGTCGATCTCAATCCAGCCATCGGCCTCAGCCAGGATTGGAAACTCGGCGAGCAACAGCGTGGTCGGCAAGTCGGTGGAGCCGGTATTGCCGGTCGCGGCCTCCAGCATGTAAACCTTGCCGCGGTGCTTCTTGAAGGTGACGATGCGCGACTTCAGGCCGTGAAATTTGGGGGTTTCTTCAAACTCGGTAAACGCGGCCTGCAGCATGAACTCTTTGTCGAGCGCCTCGCTGGCCAGGCGGATTGCCACCTTGTCGGCCTCGGGCTTGCCGTCGGGAAGGGCACCGAGGTGCGAACCCAGCGCTCCAGACAGGATCGACGGCGCCGGCGCACCCGCCTGGGATGCTGAAAACAGACCCTTTTTGCCTTGCGCGCCGCTGACCGAGCCCCACAGGCCAGCCAGCGCCAGCGCCGCTATCGCGGACGAAAAAACAAATTTGCGCATCGTATTCCTCGGTTGGGGGATCAAGTGGCACCCAGGTGCCCACAGGTGCGCCTTGGACGGATCGCCCGGCCCAGCGATCTAAGCCCAAACTGCCGTCGCCGCGCAATTGCCCGTCGCAGGCGGACTGCATGCGGCGGAGAACTTGTCATCTGTTTGAATAGATTGGATATCGTAGTGGGCGGGGTCGCCAAATTGCCGCCAAATCAGCCGCCGGGCCTTGCCAAAACCACCCAAAACGGGGTATCACCGCCGGCCGCCAGCGGGCGGTACTAGCGCAGGGTCAGGCGTGCACAACGTCCCGATCGCGCCCAAGCCTGTGCCTTGTTGTCGCCGGACGTAGCATTGAGCATGCAGACCATCGGTTCACAGTTGCGCGCATCGCGGCAGGCCAAAGGGCTGACCGTCGATGCCGTAGCGCGCGTGACCAAGCTGTCGCGGGCCACGTTGGCGGCGCTGGAAGAGGATCGGTTCGAGGACTTGCCGGCGCCCGTGTATACCCGCGGATTTATTCGTATTTATGCTGAGTTCCTCGATCTAGACGCGGCGCGCCTCGTTGCCGACTGCGACGCTGCGGTCGCTCGCAAGCAGGCACTTGAAGCCCAGATGGCCCTGGACGCCGAGCCGGCGCAGACGCCCGCCTACTTGCGGCACGCGCCGCAGCGCGCGCTGGCGATGACGCCGGCAACCGTGTTGCTGCTGTGCGCGACTGCGGCCATCGCGCTGGCCTTTGTGTGGTCGGTGCAGCGCAAGGCCCGCTCGGCGCCCGTCGCTCTGCGGCCCGCGCTTGAGGCGCCGCTGCCCGCCTCTGCCACCGGGCCACAGCCGCCTGTGGTGCCGGACAAACCGGGCAAGGCTACGTCGCCGCTGCCGCCGCTGCCCGGCCGCGACGCCGAACTGCCGCGGCGCTGACATCCGGTCGACAAAGCGATGCCGTCTACCGCGGTCGAGGTGATCGCGCCCGCCGTGGTGTTGCGGGTGCAGCCCGTGGGCGACGCCGACGTAGTCGCCGTGTTGTTTTGCCCTGAGCGTGGCCGCATCGATGCGTTTGGCCGCGCGGTGCGCAGCAGCCGCAAGCGCTTTGAAGGGGCAGCGTTGCAACCGTTCAACGAAGTCGAGGCGAGCATTCAGCCCGCTCGCAAGGGTGGTCTGCCGACGGTGCGCGGCGCGGCGGCGCGGGCGCACCTGCTTGGGCCTTCCCCAACCTACGCACAGCTGGTGGCGGGCTCGTACCTGCTCGAGATGGCCGGTCAACTGTGTCAGCCTGGCCACGCCGATCCGGCGCTGTATCTGTGGCTGATCACTTGGACCGGCGCCTGCGGGCGCGCCGATGCGGCAGCGCTGCCGCTCTTGCTGGCCGCCGCCGAACTGGGCGCGCTGTGGGTCGCCGGGATGCTGCCCGAGCTCGACCGCTGTGCGCGCTGCGGCGCGGCTGTCGCGGCGCAAGGGGCCGCCTGGCCGGCGGGCGGCGATGGCCTCGCTTGCCGCGCTTGCTGCCCGCCCGGAGCGCCGTGGCTGCCGGGCGCCGACCTGCGCGCCATCGACGATGCCGTACGCGGCGCCGATCCAGATCGCGTTGCTTCGGTGGCTGCGCCCACCTGGGCGCTGGTGTCTGAGCGCGCGCGGTCGCAGTTGCACCATGCCCTGCGCGGTCCCTTGCGGACCGGTCAGGCGGTGGCCGACACCTTGCGCGGCGCGTCTGCTGCTGCTGGCCTGGCCGCCCCATGAATCCTGTCGCGTCGCGGGCACCGCCCCCGCCGCCAGCGCGTTGAGCCGATGACCATTGACCCCAAAGACTTCAAGACCCTGCTGGTGCGCGTGGCGCTGGTGACGTTGGCGCTGCGGGCGGCGCTGCTATTCACGCTCGACTTCTCGCCGGCGGAGGCCGCCTCAGCCCTTGGCGCCATGCGCGACGGGGCGCCGATCGACCTGTGGGCGCGGGTCGTACAGGCGTGGGCCGCTTTGGGCGGTGGCAGCGCCGGGCTGGCCCGCTTGCCGACGCTGTTGGCCGAAGTGGCGCTGCCACTTTTGGCGGTCGGCTATGCCCGCGTCGCCGGCTGGGGCTCGCTGACGGGTCTGTTTGCGGGGCTGGCCTGTGGCCTGGGGCCGTGGGCCATGCAGGCCGGCCATCGGCTGACGCCGACACCATGGGTGGCCTTGTGTGCGCTGCTCGCGTTGCTGTGGCTGCGCGGCGGTCTGCGCGATGGCGAGGCGCGGCGCGCATGGGCTTCGGCGCTGGTGGTGCTGCTGGGGACCGCGTTGTGGGCGCCGCTGGCGTTGGTGGTGCCGGCAGGGGCGTACCTGGCCTGGCGGGCCGTCGCCGACGACCGTCTGCGCGCACAAGCGGCTGCCGCGTGGATCGCCGCAGCGCTGTTTGCGATAGGCATCCGCGCTACGGTTTTCGGCTTCCTCTTGCCCGAACCGGATGCGGCGAGCGCTGCGTGGCTCGACGCCGACCTGTGGGGCTATGCCGGCTGGCCGGCGGCCGGTGGCTGGGCCGCAGCCCAAGCGCTGGCGTTGGTGACACCGGTGGGACCTGTCGGCGCACTGGCAGCGCAGCTGGACCTGCTCGCCGCGCCGCCCTGGAGCGCCACCCTCGGCCTGGGCCTGCTGCTGGCCGCCGCGTGGGGCTGGGCGCGCGGCCTGGTGCACCCTGACCCACCGCCGGCCGTCGCACGTTCGCCGCTAGCGGCCAATGACCACGACGATGGCGACCAGGGTGACGACAGCGACGACGATCCGACTGCGGCGACCGGCGCTGGCGCGCGCGATGGCTGGCGGTCGCTGGGCGTGTTGCTGCCGGCCGTGCCGCGCGAGTTGGGCGACCGCGATTGGATGCCGTTTGTGCTGTTGGTGTTGGGCGCGGCCGCGTTCGCGCTGCAGGCCGCCTTGCGCGGCCACATCGACGGCGTGCTGGAGGCCCTGGCCGTCGGCCGCATCGGCGCAGCGGTGTTGACCGGGGCGGGGCTGGCGGCGCTGGCGACCACCCGCGCTGCCGCGAGCGACCCGGGCAACCCGCGCGTTCGGCGCCGCTCCTACCAGTTGCTTGGCGTCTCTGCCGTGGCACTGTTTGCCAGCGGCGCCTGGCACCTTCTGGCGCAGACCAACCACCCCGAACGCGCGGCGCCGCGCAAGGTGGCGCGGTTTGCGCGCGACGCCGGCCTGGATCCGAGCGTCGTCGGCGACGGCAAGGCCGTACACCTGGGCGTGGGGGCGCGGGCGCTGCCTGTCGCGGCCCTGGTCGATCCGGCAGGGACCTGGCCGCAGCTGCGGCTGACCACCGCCCAGGCCGGCGATGCAGCGACTCAGCTGGTGGCGCTGCTCTACCAGCAGCCGCGCGCGGTAGTGCTGTTTGGTGACGCGGGGGCCCTGTCGGGCGACGACAGCCTGCCGCGGGCCAGCCGCGCGGTCGCCGAGGCGCTGGCGCAGACGCTGGCGCTCGCCGGTTTCGAGCAGGTAGCCGACAGCCACCGCTACCTCGGCCCCACCGCGGTCGTGGTCTACAGTCGTCAACGACCCACCGACCCCCGCGCCATTCGACCGCAGCTGGCGCCGGGCGTGCCACCGTGACCGCGCAGGCTGCGCTCGGCCACCTGCGCGCGATCGACCGCCACCACGAGACGCGCCCCGGCCAGGCAGCGATGGTCGACGCCGTCGCCATCGCCATCGCCGAACGCCGTGACCTGGTGGTCGATGCCGGCACCGGCACCGGCAAAACCCTCGCCTACCTGCTGCCGGCGCTGCAGTCCGGCCAGCGGGTACTGGTCGCGACCGCCACCCGCCAGCTGCAGGCCCAGGTGGTCGCGAGTGAGCTGCCGCTGGCGCTGGCCGCGACGGGCCGGCAGGCACACGTGGCGGTGCTCAAAGGCCGGGCCAATTACGTGTGCGTGCACCGCGTGCAGCGGGCGTTGGCCGCGCCGCCCGCCGAAGCTAGCGTCCGCAGCCAACTGTACCGCGTCGCCGAATTCGCCCAGTTGTCGTCCACCGGCGATCGATCGGAGTTGGATGGCGTCGCCGAGCACAGCCCGGTTTGGCCGCTCGTCACCTCGACCGTGGACAACTGCCTGGGCGCGCAGTGCCCGGCGTGGTCGCGCTGCTTTGTCGCCTCCGCCCGGCGCCGCGCCGCAGCGGCCGACGTCGTGGTCGTCAATCACCACCTGCTGCTTGCCGACCACGGCGTGCGCGAGCGCTGGCCCGAGGGCGGCCTGCTGCACGGCTTTGGCGTGGTGGTCATCGACGAAGCCCACGCGCTGGCCGAGACCGCTGCGGCTTTTTTCGGCCACGCCGTCTCGTCGCGGCGCACCGCGGCATTGGTCGACGACCTGCGCAGCCTGTGCGGGCTCGCGACGCCCAGTGGCCTGTGCGACACCGAACTGCTGGCGCTATTGCGGCGCAGCGTCGACCGCTTGCAAGTGACCAGTGCCGCGCTTTGGGCCGCCGCCGCCGGCGCGCTGCCGATGCGCGTGCTGCAAGCCGCCGACCTCGCCAGGCTGATTCCAATCGCCGCCGACACCGACGTGGCGTTAGACCGCATCCAGGCCCTGGTCGGCGACGACCAGTTGGCCGGCGATCCGGCGTGGTCCAAGGCCGCTGAGACGCTGTATGCCTTGCGGGCCGACCTCGGCGCCTGCTTGCCGACGACCGCCGGCCAGGATGGCCGGGTGCGCTGGATCGAGACGCGCGGCGCGCACCTGGGTCTGCGCTGTCAGCCCATCGACGTCGCCGACGACCTGCGGCGCACCCTGCTCGCCGACCCGGCCGTGCGCATTTGGACATCGGCGACCCTGCGCACCTCCGGCAGTTTTGACCACTTGCTGGCGCAACTGGGCCTGCCCGCGGAAACGTCGAGCCTGAGTGTCCCCAGTCCGTTCGACTTCGCCCGTCAGTGCCGCCTGTACGTGCCGCACGGCCTGCCCGCACCGTTTGCGCCGGGTCGCGCGGCCGCCGTGGCCGATCACCTGTGCGATCTGGCGATGGCCGCTGCGGGCGGCGTGCTGGCGCTGTTCTCGAGCATGCGTGCGCTGCAAGAGGTGACGCCGCTTTTACGCAAGGCCTTGCCGTTCGCAGTGCTGGCCCAGGGCGACGCCCCCAAGGAGCAGTTGCTCGGCGAATTCGTCGAGCATCAGCCCGCCGTGCTGGCCGCCACCTTAGGCTTCTGGCACGGCGTCGATCTGCCGGCACAGGCGGTTCGGGTGGTGTGCTTGGACAAGATCCCGTTTCCGCCGCCCGACGATCCGCTGGTGCAGGCGCGCGGGGCCCAAGCAGCAGCTCGCGGTCAGCGGGCGTTCGACGCAGTCAGCCTGCCGGCGGCCGAGTTGACGTTGCGTCAGGGCTTTGGACGGCTGATTCGCAGCCAGCGCCACCGCGGTGTAGTGGCCGTCTTGGATCCGCGCCTGCTGCAGAGTGCCTACGGATCCGGGCTGGTGGCGGCGCTACCGCCCGCTCCAGTCGTGCGCGAACTGGCACAGGTCGCCGCGTTTCTGGCAGAGGGTGTGCCCGTGGAGATTCGCTGACGCGCGCCCTACGGCGTGGTCTTGGCTACTCGTCGCCGCGTCCAGCCGCTGCCGCTTTCTTCTGGATGTCTTTGGCCTTTTGCGCCAGCGGATCCATGCCCAGGATCTTCTCGGCCTTAATCGCCAACTCTTTGGCCACTTGACCCTTGCCCGCCGCCAGCGCGGCTTCGGCCTGGTCCAGCAGCTTCTTGCCGTCGGCCTTGCAGCCGTCGATGACGGCCTTGGTGTCCGGGTGGGTGCCGGTGGCGGTGTAGTTGTTGGCCTCTTCGGCTTGCTCCACCGCTTCCTGACAGTTGCCGGCAGCGCGTGCAGCTTTGGCGGCCGCAACGTAGGCTTTGATCAACTGGTCCGTGCAGTGCGCCTTGTGCGCGCCGTTGATGTCGCCGTCCGCCTCGCGCATTGCTTTCCAGGCTGACGCTGCCTTCTTGGGATTGCCGGCCGCGCCTTGTGCGTCGTTCCAAGCGGCTTCGACCTTCTTGACAGCAGCGGCAAACGTGCTGGCCTTCTTCTTTTCCTCTTTCGAAAACGGGCCATTGGCGACCGCGTCGAACGCCTGCAGCGCTGCCGAGAACTGGCGAGCTCCGTAGGCCTTGAGCGCCCCGTCAAAGTCGGCTTTCTTGGCACCGGCCGCCTCCGCGGCGGGTGCAGTCGGCGCAACGGGCGCAGCCGGTGCGGCCTTGTTGTCGCCCGCGGCTGCGGCCGGCACAGCCGCTTCCGATGCTGCGGCCGCTGCGGCATCGGCGACTGGTGCGGAGGGCGCTGCCCCGGCATCGGCGGCGACCGGTGGCGCTGGTGCGGCACCCCCTCCCAGCGCGGCTTGCAGCTGGCTGGCTTCGGCGTTGCCGGCGTCGTGCTCGAGCACCGCGGTGACGGCAGCCTGTGCCTTGGCGGTGTCGCCCGCAGTTTGCGCGGCTTTGGCCTCTGCCAGCTTGTCAGCCACGAACTTGCTCAATGCACCCTTGAAGTCCGCCTCGGCCTCCGCGGCGAATGCGGAGTCGGCCTTGTCCTTGATCTCCTCAAGCTTCTTCAAGCCATCCGCAACGTTGCCTTCCTTGATGGCCTTGCGCGCCTCTTCGAGCGTCGCCTGGTTGTCGGCTTCGCCGCTGGCTTTGCGCAACAATGGACCCAACTCTGGATGGCTCTTGTCGATCTCCTTGGCTTTCTTGAGCGCGCTCACCGCCGCGACAAAGTCCTTGTCGGCAATGGCCTTCTTGGCGTCTGCGACCAGCGAGTCGGCGGTCTGCTCGCCCTCTTGGGCCGCCTCCGATCCCCCGCCACCCTTGCCGCCGAGCACCAACCACGCGGCGATGCCGCCGCCGATGAGCAGCACCAGCAGACCAGCCACGATGGCAATCATCTTGCCGGGTCCGCCCGCTTTGGTGGCCGCCGGCCGGGCCTGAGCGATGCCGCGCGACTCGGGCCGCTGCGATCGCTCTTCGGTGCCGGCGTGGCGTCCGCTGCCCTGGCGCTTGCCCTGACCGTCGATCTGGAACTCCAGAACCGTCATGCCGACTTCGATCTGGTCGCCCGGCTCCAGGTTGTGGCGGGCGCGCTTCTCGCCGTTGACCTTGGTGCCGTTGGGGCCGCCGAGGTCCTCTAAGATGGCCTGATCGCCGTTGCGCCGCACCTGGAAATGCTTGCGCGACACCGCCGGGTCCGCCAGCACGATCTGGCAATCCAGGCCGCGGCCGACCAGATAGTCGCCGTCGACCAGTTTGTGCACCTTGCCGCGGTCGGGACCCGACACCACTTTGAGATCGAACTGCCGCTGCGGCGACTGGCCGCGCGCTGGCGGGCCGGGCAGATCCGCCACATCCATCGCGTCGAGCATGCGGGTCGCAGCTTCTTCTTCTGGTTCGTCGTGACTTTGCGGCGGTGGTGGTGGTGGCGGCGCCGGGCGGCCTCCAGCTGCACCAGGCCGGCCACCGGGACGCAGCGAAGGGCCTGCGGGCGGTCGCGGCGGTGGCGGCGGCGCCGGACTGCGCGAGTAGGCCGTCGGCTGCTCGGCTTCTTCGAACTCGCCCACATCCATGGCGCGGGTCGACTCGCCGCCGTCGTCTTCGTCCACTGGCGGCCGACCGCCGTCTACCCGGCGCTGATTGCCAAAGCCGATTCCGCCGCGCCGTTCGTCACTGCCCATCGCCAACCTCGCGGCGGTTCAGAACCCGCCGGTCGACACCCGGTCGACACCCTGGCGCGCCCAGGTCGTGCCGCCTGGCGGTGGTCTTCGCGCCAGGCTAGGGTGCCGTCGTCGCCGGCCGATCGCGGCCGTACGTTTGCCTGCGGACGGCGCCAATCGCCGCCGCGCAGTATTCCACACTATTGGGTCGCGGCAAATAAACCTGCGGCCGCCCATTTGTAGCGCTGATGCCGGTGTCGTGGACGGTTGCCGATTTCACACGGCGGCTTGTCGGCCGCCTGCTCGACGGGACCTGCGCCCCGTTCAACCGTCATTGCCGACGTCGTTCACGAGCAGGCGGAACTTAGACGGCGACACTGCGCCGAAAGTTCCGCCGCGACTTGCCTTGCCCGCGCGCCAGCCAGACGACCCGTGGCGCCGCTTTGGACGCAGCGAGCCCCGCGATCGGTCTGCGGCGGCGGCCGCGCCTAGGCTTGCGGCAGCACGCTCACGGTCTTGCGACCGCCGGCCGTGCCGAACTGCACCACGCCTTCTGCGGTCGCAAAAAGCGTGAAATCCTTGCCGGTGTCGACGTTCTTGCCGGCATGCCAGGTCGAGCCGACCTGACGAACCAGAATCGCGCCCGACCCGACCGTCTGGCCGCCGTACGTCTTGATGCCGCGGAACTGCGGGTTGCTGTCGCGACCGTTGCGCGACGAGCCCTGACCTTTTTTGTGTGCCATGGTGGCGAACTCCCTGTGGTCGGCCAACGACGCGATGTGTCGCTGCAGCCGCCAGCTAGCGTGGGTGACGATGCTTGCCCGAGCGAGTGCGGGCGCGCGATCCCGAAGCCGTTTAGCCCTCGATGTCGCCGATGCGTACGCGGGTGATCCACTGGCGGTGGCCAATGGTCTTGCGGCTGTTCTTGCGGCGGCGGTACTTGTGCACGAGCACCTTCTTGTCGCGGGTCTGCTGCACGACGGTGCCGACCACGCGAGCGCCGGCCACCGTCGGCACGCCCACGCGCACCTGACCTTGCACGGCCACCAAGAGCACATCGTCGAAAACTACGGTGTCGCCGGGCTCGCCTGCGAGCTTCTCGACGGTCACCTGCTGACCGGCCTGCACGCGGTACTGCTTGCCCCCGGTGCGAATGATTGCGTACGTCGTCATGTCAGTTCCTGTCGCCCGGCCGGCGGGCCGTCCTGCGCGTCGGCCAGCGGCCGCGGTCGGCATGCCGCGCGGCGATGTGACCGCGTTGTTGCTGTCTGTCAGTGCCAATTTGAGCAATCGTTTTGCTCGATTGCGCGTTTGCGCCGACAAACGCCGGGCAAACGGGGGGCGCTATTTTGCCGTTCAGTGCGCCCGACGTCAACGCTTTTGCGCAACCAGCCTTTGGCCGCCGACAATTGCCCATCCCGATCGCCTGCAATACTGTTGCCGACGGCCGCAGCGGCCGCTACCAACTGACCCCTTTGGGACCGGCCCTTGGTGGCCGATGGTTGACAATGCGTTGGATTTTGCAGACCCGCGGCGGCTTGCACGTAGACGGTGAGCGCGCACTCGACCTGGATCTGTGCGTCGAGGCTCGCCATCCGTGGTCGGCGATCGCCGTGCGATCGGGCCAGATTGTCTACCAGACAGGGCCCGACGGGCGCACGCCGTGGCGGTCGGCGGCAAAGCCCATCCAGCTGGCGACCTGCTTGGAATTGCTAGGCGATCCGTGGCTGCGGGCGGAGGAGCTCGCGGTCGGAGCGGCCTCGCACTCGGGTCAGCCGATCCATGTGCGCTGGGTTCGCGAGATCCTGGCGCGCTTTGACGTCGCCGAGTCGGACTTGCGCTGCGCGCCGCACCCGCCGATGCACACCGGCAGCGCCGACGAGGTGTTGCGTGCTGGCCGGCCGTTCACCGACATCCACAACAACTGCTCGGGCAAGCACGCCTTCATGCTCGCCACGGCGATGCGATCGGGTTGGTCGATCGACTACCGGCCGCCCGACCATCCGCTGCAGCGGCGCATCGCGGCACGCGTGCGCGAGTGGGCGGGCGTGGCGCCCGAACTCGCGCTCGACGGTTGCGGCGTGCCCACTTTCTGCCTGCCGCTGTCGGCGATCGCCCGCGCCTGGTCGGTGGTCGCCGAGGCCATGGCCGACGATCTCGATCGCACGCGCCTGGGGCGCATCGGCCGTGCCATGGCCGAACATCCAGAGCTGACCTCGGGCAGCGAACGCTTCGACGCGTCGGTGGTGCACCATGCGCGGGCGCCAATGGCGGTCAAGATCGGCGCGGGCGGCGTGTTCTGCATCGCGCTGCCCGATCGCGGTCTGGGGCTGGCGGTCAAAGTGTGGTCGGGCAGTACCGACGCGCTGCCGGCCGCAGTGTCGCGCGCGCTGGCCGAAGTCGCGCCCGATGCCTGGATGGAGCCACCGGCGTGGCGATTCGTCGAGGTTCGAAACGTCGCTGGTCGCCTGGCCGGGCTGTACAGCGACGCCGCTGGGGCGGACATGCAGATGGCGCCGTAACCATCGCCGAGACGGACGCCGGCCACTTGACGCCCCCCGGACCCATCCTACCTTTGCCGCGCCGTCCCCCGGTCGGCACCCTGACACCTGGTGTTTTGACAAGAATTTCGCGTGAGTGCCCGCCAATCTCGGCTGCGGGACCGGCGACGGCCGCGGCGGGACGCGGGGCGTGCGCGCGATTCTTGGACACCGCTAACGCGGCCGCCGCAGCGCGGCCGGGAGCCAACTCACGATGAACATCCGTCCGCTTTACGACAACGTCCTGGTCCAGCGCGCCGAAGCCGAAGAAAAGACGGCCGGCGGTCTCTTCCTGCCGAGTGCCGCCCAAGAGAAGCAGGTCTACGGCACGGTCAAAGCCGTCGGCAAGGGCAAGATCCTCAAAGACGGTGGCTTGCGCGCCCCCGCAGTCAAGGTCGGCGACAAGGTGCTGCTGGCCAAGTGGGGCGGCAACGAGATCAAGTATGACGGCGAGGAGTTCCTCATCCTCAAAGAATCGGAATTGCTGGCCGTCATCACCGACTAGGCGCTACCGTCCGCGACTTGTCGCGGATTCACTCCATCCACGCACACCACAGGACCAACAACCATGGCCGCTAAATCGATTTTCTACAGCACCGAAGCCCGCTCGGCGATCCTGGGCGGGGTCAACATCTTGGCCAACACCGTCAAGGTCACGCTCGGCCC